>WVSO01000037.1 GCA_015689745.1 Rhodobacterales bacterium HKCCSP123
CAATCGTGCCGATATTGCAGTGCGGCTTCGTACGTTCAAACTTTTCCTTTGCCATCGCCCTGGCGCCTCATCCTTTCGGGGGCCCGCGCAAGCAGCTGCCCGCAGCCCGGTTCAACATCGCGGGCGAGGTAGTCGGCCCGCGCGGAAAAATCAAGCGGATAACGGCGCGCCCGGAGCGCCGTCGGGTCAGTTTGCCGGAGGGGCCGGCTCGGGCTCTGCCGCGTCGGGCCCGGCGGGTGCCTCGGCCACCTCGGTGGCAGGGGTGGTGCCGGTGCGGAAGGGCGGCGCGTCGGGATCGATGTCGAACCATTCGGGGTTCGTCAGCATCCACTGCTGGATGCGCCGCGCCGCGTTGCGGGCCAGGACCTGCATCTGTTCCTCGGCAGACCGGGTGTAACCGGATCCGACGACCGCGGTTTCGGCGGAGGCCCCCTCGAGCACCAGGATCTGCTCGGGTTCCTCGTGCAGCTTCACGCCCAGCGCGTCATCCCACACGTTGACCGACAGCACGAGGATCGAGCGCGGGTTCAACACCAGCGGCACGCCCGGAGGGGCGAGCGCGTAGCCGTCCACGGCGATGCCGATGTGATAGAGACGGTCGCCGTCGTAATCGCCGAAGCGGCGGTCGATCTCGGAGGTCATGATCGCGACCCAATCCTCGGCCGTGGCTTCGCGCGACGGGGGAATCTGCTGCATGTTGTCCGCGACAACGATGTTGTGGCCAAGGCGGAAGTTGCCCATGCTCGGCAGTTCATCGGTCAGCGGGTCCGGCGCGGCGCAGGCGGCCAGCGCAGCCACGAAGGCAAATGGCGCGAAGCGGGTAAGGCGGGGGAACATGCGCGTCTCCGGTGTCGTCGTTACATCTGACGTCAGATAGCGCAGGGGCGCGTGCGACGCAAATGACAGCTGTTTGAGGGCCGGATGGCCCACACTATGTTGCCGCCCATGACCGGACCCCGGAGCGACGCCCCTGCCCTGCCCGTCGCCGCGCGCCTGCCGGTGCAGCCGATGGGCGTGCTCGAGAGCTACCGGGCGGCGCGGGAGAACATCCTTGCCGTCATCCCGGCGCGCGCGCTGGATCTGCCGGTGCTCTCGGGACGGACGGGGCCGCAGCGCTGGCACATGCTGATGGAGCCGGGCGCGATCCGGCGGGTGCTGCTGGAGCGGGTCGAGGATTACCCCAAGTCGGAGGCGACGCAGTCGATCCTGCGCCCCGCCATCGGCGAAAGCCTGTTCGTGGCCGAGGGCGACCACTGGCGCTGGCAGAGGCGGGCGGCGGCGCCCGCCTTCGCCGCGCGCAATGTGGACGCGCTGACACCCGTCATGACGCGGGCGGCCGAGGCCGCGGCGGAGCGAATCGGCTTGGCGGCGGGGCGGCGTGCGGTGAATGCCCTGGACGAGATGGTGGGCGCGACCTTCGACGTGATCGCGGACGTGACCCTGTCGGAGCATGGCGCCATCGACCGGGTGGGGATCGGGGCCGCACTCGAGGCCTATGTCGATCGCGCGGCGCGGGTGACCGTACTCGACATGATCGGCGCACCGGGCTGGCTGCCGCGCCCCGGGCGGCAGGCGGCGGCGCGCGACCTGGCCCGGATGCAGGGCGCGATGGATGCCGCCATCGCGCGGCGGCGGCGGATGGGGCCGGGCGATGTGCCGGACCTGATGGACCTGCTTCTCGGGGCGCGCGACCCGGAGACGGGGCGCGAGATGACCGACGCGGAGCTGCGCGACAACCTTCTGACCTTCCTCGTGGCGGGCCACGAGACGACGGCGCTGACGCTGGCCTGGGCGCTGTACCTCTGCGCCTTCGACCAGGGCGTGCAGAGGCGCGCGCGGGACGAGGCGCAGGCGGTGCTGGGCGACCGGGCCGCCGGGGCGGGCGACGTGGCGCGGCTGGGATATGTCCGACAGGTGATCGAGGAGGCGCTGCGCCTCTACCCGCCGGGGGGCTTCCTGTCGCGGACGGCGCGGGCCGACGACCGGCTGGCGTCGGCCGTGATCCGGCGTGGCGACACTGTGACGATCCCGGTCTACGGGCTGCACCGGCATCGCAGGCTGTGGGAGGAGCCCGACGCCTTCCGCCCGGATCGCTGGGCCGCGCGCGACGGAATCGACCGCTACCAGTACCTGCCCTTCGGCGACGGACCGCGCATCTGCATCGGGGCGCGCTTCGCGCTGCAGGAGGCGGTCGTGATCCTCGCCACGCTGCTGGCGCGGTTCCGCTTCACCTCCGTGCCGGGGCGTAGGCCCGACCCGGTGATGATCCTGACGCTGAGGCCCGAGGGGGGCGTCTGGCTGGAGGCGGAGGCGGCCTGAGGTCCCCGCGCGCGCGCCCCGGCCGCTACTTCAGGGCCGAGACCAGCGCGTTCGCCTGCCGCAGGCGCACCCCGAATTCCTGCGCGAGGCTTCTCAGGACCTTGGTCATGATCTGCGGATGCGTTTGCCCGAGATCTTCGATCTCGACGCTCCTGAGCGCGTAGCAGACGACCGACTCGTCGGCGACCACGTCGGCGGACCGCCGGCCGCCGCCCAGCGCAGCCATCTCTCCGAAGAACTGGCCCGGACCCATGCTGCCGACGCGGAAGCGGGAACCGCGCTGATCCTCGACCCAGACGCTGACCGTGCCGCGCGCCACGACGAAGAGGATGTCGCCCTCGTCGCCGCGCCGCACGATGGTCTCGCCCTCGGAATAGGCGACGGGGTGGATCAGCGTTTCGACCACCGCCAGCTCGGAATGGTCGAGGGTGGAGAAGAGGCTGATCTTGTTCAGCGAGAAGGAGGTGAAATCGAACGGCTGGCGCAGGTCCGCGAGAAGACGCTCCTCGCAGTCCTCGAGGGCCGCATCGAAGGTCTCGATGGCGGTCAGGTCGTGTTCGGCGACAAGCCCTTCGAGTGCAGCGCAGACCTCGGCCCGGTGGCCGGGCACCTCGGCGAAGATGATCTCGACCCCCTCCGCACATTTTCGGCGCAGGAAATCCGAGAAGAAGCGGCGGGCGGCCGGGTCGATCGAGGTCAGCCGGCGAAAATCGAGCAGCAGGTACCGGGTCTCGTCCGGCAGGGCGTCGAAGCGGCGGATCATCCGTTCGGCGGAGGCGAAGTAGAGCGTGCCCTGAAGCTCGACGATGGCGATGCGATGCCCGACCTCCAGGAGGATGTCGCGATCGCGCGGATTGCGGATGCGCATGCTGTGCTGGTCGCGGGCCGAGGCGACGCGCCGGACCACATCCTCGACCGAGGCCGCGTTCATGAAGAGATGCAGGCCGAAATCGCGGCTGATCTGGCGGCAGGCCTCGATCCCGCGGACCGAGTTGCCGATGGTGTCGAGCGGCGGTGACCAGATCGCAACCGAGAGCTGCCCGGGCAGGATCGCGAGAATGCCGCCCGAGACGCCGCTCTTGGCGGGCAGACCCACCTCGTAGGACCATTCGCCCGCGTAATCGTACATGCCGCAGGTCATCATCAGGGTGAGCACATCGCGCACCTCGGCCGCGCCGAGAACGCGGTCGCCGGTGCGCGGATTGACGCCGCCGTTGGCCAGAACCGCCCCCATGAGGGCGAGATCCTCGGTGGTGACGCGCAGGGCGCATTGCTGGAAATAGAGATCCAGCACCTCTTCGGGCGGGCGGTCGATCATGCCGCTGTTGAGCATGAGATAGGCGATGGCGCGGTTGCGGTGCCCGGTCTCGGCCTCGGAACGGTGGACGGCCTCGTCGACGGCAAGTTCGCGGCCCGCGAAGCGCGAAAAGAGCCGCCGCATGCCCGCGACGCGCTCCTCGGGCGTGTCGCCCTCGGCCAGGGCGGCAACGGCGATGGCGCCGGCGTTGACCATCGGGTTGAAGGGTCGGTTGTTGACCTGGTCGAGGACGATGGAATTGAAGGCCTCGCCGGTCGGCTCGACGCCCACCTTGGTCAGCAGCGCTTCGGTCCCGAGGCGCGAGAGCGCGCCGCCATAGGCGAAGGGCTTGGACACGGACTGGATCGAGAACTCGATCCCGCTGTCGCCGACGGAATAGACCTCGCCGTCGATGGTGGCGAAGGAGATGCCGAAATTCGACGGCGCGGCCTTGGCCAGCTCGGGGATGTAGTCGGCCACTTGGCCCTTGTTCAGTCCCTTCAGCTCGGCATGCAAGCCTTCCAGATATCTTTGAAACGGAGATCCCTCGGTGCGCCCCATGTGCCGCCCTGCCTTGCAACGCCTCTTGGAACCACGGCGCAGGGTGGAACGGAACGGGGGCCATCGGGCTTGCCGTTACGACAGGGCGCACACCACATCAATTGCACAATAATTGATCGAATTGACTATATTCCGGGCGGCCCGGAAGAAACACGGGTGCCGATCCCGGTGCAAGGGACCGGTCCTTGGCCTGCGGAGGGGGTCTTGGGGCAGGCTGTCGCCGGCGCATGGGGGGCGAAAAACTGCAGTTTTTCGGTTTGGGAAAACTGCAGTTTTCCCGGCCGGAAATCTCGAGATTTCCGGTGCGCTTACGTGAACAGGTTGTCCCGCGGGAAGCCGCGCGGGGCCATGCGGCCTGCACTTGCGCGCTTGCCGTCCCATTCCGCGAGGTCCTCGACCGTCCGCGTGCGACCTGCGGGGTCGAGCCAACTCAGGCCCTCGTCGCGGCGGAAGCTGCGAGCGTCGCTGAGACCGCCATCCTTGTACTTCTGCAACCTCACACCCTTGCCACGGGCCATTTCCGGCAGTTCTTCCACAGGGAAGACCAGCAATTTACGGTTTTCACCCACAACCGCGATGGCGTCATCCTCGGGTGCCACGGCGCGGCAGACGCGGGCGGTGACACCCTCCTTCACGTTCAGCACCTGCTTGCCCGCGCGGGTCTGGGCCACGACCTCGGCCTCGGGCACAAGGAAGCCGTCGCCGGCGGAGGAGGCGACCAGCAGCTTGCCCTCGGGTCGGTGAATGAAGAGGTCGATGATCTCTGCCTCGTTGGGCAGGTCGACCATGAGGCGGACGGGTTCGCCCAAGCCCCGGCCACCCGGAAGGTTCGCAGCGGACAGCGTGTAGACGCGACCGGCCGAGGAGAACACCAGGAGCTTGTCGGTGGTTTCCGCGTGAAAGAGGAAGCGGCCCTCGTCGCCGTCGCGGAATTTCAGCTCCTGCCCAAGGTCGATGTGGCCCTTCATCGCGCGGATCCAGCCCATCTTGGAGCAGACGACCGTGATCGGCTCGCGCTCGATCATCGCCTCGAGCGGCACCTCCTCCACCTCGCCGGCTTCGGCGAAACTGGTGCGGCGCGCGCCGCCCGTCGCCTTCGCGCCGAATTTCGCGCGGATCTCGCGCAGCTCCTCGGCGATCCTCGCCCATTGCAGGCCGTCTTCGGCCAGGAGGTCCTCGAGCCCCGCGCGCTCTTCCATGAGGGCGTCGCGTTCGCGGATCAGCTCCATCTCCTCCAGCCGCCGCAACGACCGCAGGCGCATGTTGAGGATCGCGTCGGCCTGCACCTCGGTCAGCTCGCCGTCCCCCGGCGGCGGCGTGACGTAATCCTTCTCGGAGGTCGCGCGGACGAACTCCCGGCCCCAGTCCTCGCGCATCAGCGCGGCTTTCGGGTCATCGTCGTAGCGGATGATGTCGATGACGCGGTCGAGGTTGAGGAAGGCGATGATGAAACCCTCGAGCACCTCGAGCCGGTGGTCGATCTTTTCCATCCGGTGCCGCGAGCGGCGGATCAGCACGTCGCGCCGGTGGTCGAGGAAGGCGCGTAGAACCTCTTTCAGCGAACAGACCTTTGGCGTGCGCCCGTCGATCAGCACGTTCATGTTGAGCGAGAAGCGCGTTTCCAGGTCGGATTGCCGGAAGAGCGTGCCCATCAGCACCTCGGGGTCCACGTTCTTCGATCGCGGCTCGAGGACGATGCGGATGTCGTCGGCGGACTCATCCCGCACATCGGCGAGGATCGGCACCTTCTTCAGCTGGATCAGCTCGGCCAGCTTCTCGATCAGCTTGGATTTCTGCACCTGGTAGGGGATTTCCGTGACCACGATCTGCCAGGTGCCGCGGCCCTGGTCCTCGACCGCCCAGCGCGCGCGCAGGCGGAAGGCGCCGCGGCCGCTGCGGTAGGTCTCGGCAATGCTTTCGGGCGGCTCCACGATCACGCCGCCGGTGGGGAAATCGGGCCCCTTGATGTAGGTCAGCAGCGTGTCGTCGCGGGCGTCGGGCGCCTTGATGAGATGCAGGCAGGCGGCAATGAGCTCGTCGAGGTTGTGGGGCGGGATGTTGGTGGCCATGCCCACCGCGATGCCCGACGATCCGTTGGCCAGAAGGTTCGGCATGGCGGCGGGCAGAACCTCGGGCTCTTCCAGCGTGCCGTCGTAGTTGGGGCGGAAATCGACCGCGTTCTCGTCGAGGCCCTGCATCAGCGCCTCGGCCATCGCGGTCATCCGCGCCTCGGTGTAGCGCGAGGCGGCAGGGTTGTCGCCGTCGATGTTGCCGAAGTTCCCCTGCCCGTCCACCAGCGGGTAGCGGATCACGAAATCCTGCGCGAGGCGCGCCATCGCGTCGTAGATCGCGGCATCGCCGTGGGGGTGGTAGTTGCCCATCACGTCGCCCGAGATCTTGGCGGATTTGCGGAAGCCGCCGTTCGAGGCGAGCCGAAGCTCGCGCATGGCGTAGAGGATGCGGCGGTGAACCGGCTTCAGGCCGTCCCGCGCGTCGGGCAGCGCGCGGTGCATGATCGTCGACAGCGCGTATTGCAGGTAGCGCGCGCCAATGGCCCGGGCCAAAGGCTCCGAGGTCTGGCGGGCATCGCCCCCCTTATCTTGTGTGTCGTCCTGCTCGGCCATCTGCATGTCGTGATACGCGAGCAGGTCCGCCCCGTCCAGCACCGAAAGCGACGCGACTGCGGGAATCCGGAGTCGGCGAATCGGACCCCGAAGGGCTATAACCCCATGGCCTGACGATGTTTTCAGAGTTCAATGCTGCGTCTGACCCTCATGCTGAGCGCCGCGATCTACGCGGGCCTTGTGATCTATTCCGACGGCGTGCCGCCGGAAGACGGGGGGCGCGTGGACGTCGCGCGGGCCGCACCCGTGTCCGAACCGGCGCGGGTGGCGCGGGCGGCGGCCCCGTCCGACCGCCTGGCCACGGCCGACGGGCGTGTCCTGACCATCTCGGCGATCATCGACCCCGTCGCGCTGGATGACGGGCAGGTTGCCGTGCACCGCATCTCGACGCCGGGGGCCGAGACGGTGACGGCCTCGGCCTCCGTTTCCGGACCGGCACGCCAGCCAGACCCGCCGCGCGCCGAGGTCACCGGCGCCAGCGTGAACCTTCGGGCGGGGCCCTCCACGGACGATGCCGTGCTCGATGCGCTGGAGCGCGGCGAACAGGTGGAACTGCTCGCGTCGCTGGACAACGGGTGGGCACAGATCCGCACCGTCGACACCGGGATCGAGGGCTACATGGCCGACCGGTTCCTTGCGCCGGTGAACTGAGCCCGCGCCCCGTCCCCTTCCAGCACCAGGCGGCTGACGATCTCGGTCCGCGCGCGCAGCTTGTTGGGCTGCAGATGCGCGTAGCGCTGCGTCATCGCCGCCGAGGAATGGCCAAGCAATTCCTGAACCTCGTAGAGGCTGACGCCCTCGTTGATGAGAAGGCTGGCGTAGGTGTGGCGCAGGTCGTGGATGCGCACCTCGGGCAGGCCCGCGGCATCCCGCGCCTTGAAATAGGCGATGTGGAAGCTGCCGTAGAAGGTGCCGGTCCTGGGGTTGGTGAAGATCGGCGCATCCGGCCCCTCGGGCAGGCCCAGCTCGCGGCTGCGCGCGCGGGTCGCGTCCAGCACGCTGATCGCCGCCTCGCTCAGCAGGATGCGGCGCGAGCGGCCGCTTTTCGACATCGGCACGCGCCAGAGGCTTTCCGACAGGGTGATGTCGCGCCAGCGGGCCATCCGCGCCTCGCCCTTGCGCGCGCCGGTCAGCACGAGGAAGCGGATGAAGAGCGTCAGGAACGGATGGTTCACCCGGTCGCAGGCGGCCAGAAGGCGCCCGATCTCCTCGGGCGAGAGGAAGCGCTGGCGGTAGTCCCCGGTGGGCAGCTTGCGCAGGAGCGGCACGGCCGGCACCCCCTCGGGCAGGGCACCCCAGTCGCGCGCGGTGCGCAGCAGGCGGTTCACCAGGAAGATGTGCTTGTTGATCGTGGTGTTCTTCAGCCCCTCGGCGATCTGCCGCCGGAGCCAGGCGTTCAGCACCAGCGGCGTCATCGCCTGCCAGTGCATCGGGCCCAGCGTGTCGCGCAGGTGCTTCTCGTAGGTCAGCCGCGTGTGGCGGTGCCCGCGCGTGGTGGCGAGGCAATGGGGCATGTAATGCTCGTCGAAGAACGCGTTGAGCGTTTCGGCAGGCGCGCAGAAAGAGAACCCCCGGACCACGGGGGCGTCAGGCATGTCATCCATCGCCGTCCATCCTGTTTCGGAAACCCAGTCCCGGTGCGTCGACGCCGAAAGGCACGGCCGTCACACCGGGGCATTCACTGATTACGATAAAGCGGGCACGACCCGGGCAAGCATCCCGCGAGACACGAAGCGGGTCGTGAAATCGGCACTCGTACGATCGGGCGGGGGTGGGAATTCCGAAATGAAAACCCCCGTTCCAACAATTGCCAGAATAAAATGTGGCACCCTGTTTTTCAACACGCAATTCGAAAGCAGTATCTTCGCTACGACTGCCCTGGTGGCAATGTCGGGCGCTGCAGCAGCCCAGGATATCACGCTCGGCGGTGGCGCGGGCGCGGGCATTTTCTACAACAACGATAACGGCGTGACCGATATCTACAGCTCGGTTGACCTGGAAGTGACCTTCTCGGGCTCCACCGACAACGGCCTGACCTTCGGTGCGACGATCGACGCGTCGGCTGGCTACAGCCTCGATATCGCAGACGTGAACGACGTCGACTTCGACGGGGACTACGGCGACGAAGACGGCACCTTCGGTCTCGGCTCGATCTTCATCTCGGGTGCGTTCGGCACGCTGACCTTCGACCGCAATGGCATCGACAACGTCTACAACGACGATTTCTCGCACGATTTCAGCTATGAATACGACGCCGCCGGTTTCGGCGTCATGCTGACGTACAACCTCGATGCATCGACCGATCCTGGCGACCAGTTCTCGCTGGAACTGAGCTATGACGGGTCGGATGCCGGCAGCGTTCCGGTCTCGGCCTTCCTCGAGACCGACGACAGCAACGAGTTCCACATCGGCTTCGGCTACGATGTCACCCCGGAACTGAACATTGGCCTCGAGTACGAGACCGATGGCGCCGTGACGACCCTGACGGCCGCATACGACAACGGCATGTTCTCGGTCGACTTCGACGTCAACACCGACGACGAATGGAACCTGGGCCTGGGCTACAGCGATCAGGGCTTCTCGATCGACGTCTCCACCGACGAAGCCTCGGAATGGGACCTCATCGGTTCGTATGACCTCGGTGGCGGTCTTTCGATCGTTGGCGGCACCGCCCACACCGGCAACTGGTACCTCGGGGCAGCAATGTCCTTCTGATCCGAACCGGATCGGGAAACGGGAAAGAGCGGGCCATTTGCCCGCTCTTTTTCCATTCGACGGACAATTTCGGAGAAACGGCCGCGGCCTCGATCGCGGCGGCCTGGCCCGGAATTCACGAACCGGACAATCCAGTCCAATTCGATCTGATGCGATCCGATTTACACGCATTACTGTTTACCCATACGGTAATTCCGAATTACCGCAATAATCACCAATTACAATCATGCACGGATATAACGGTTTGTTCGTTATCCGGGCACCATCGCGTACGTCGCGCAGTGAACTCCATCGCTTGCCCCGCCGCAAGACCTGCCCTACGCAGGCGGCAGCACAGGGGCAAAGGGGGGCGCCGGGATGGCGCGGAGCGTACTCATCACCGGTTGTTCCTCGGGCATCGGCGCGGCGGCGGCGCTGGGCCTGCGCGCGCGCGGCTGGACGGTCATCGCATCCGCCCGCAAGCCCGAGGACGTGGCGCGGCTGCGGGCCGAGGGGTTTCCCGCCGTCCGCATCGACCACCACGACAGCGCCAGCATCGCCCAGGGTTGGGCCGAGGCCGTGACGCTTGCGGGCGGGCGGATCGACGCGCTCTTCAACAACGCGGGCCACGGGATGCCCGGCGCGGCCGAGGACCTGCCACGCGGCGCGCTGGAGGAGGTGTTTTCCTCGAACCTCTTCGGGCTGCACGAGCTGACCACCCACGCGATCCGCCACATGCGCGCCGAGGGCGGCGGGCGGATCGTGCAGCATTCCTCGGTCGTGGGCTTCACGGCGCTGAAATGGCGCGCGGCCTATGTCGCCACGAAACACGCGCTCGAGGGGCTGACCAACACCATGAGGATCGAGCTGCGCGGCACCGGCATCCATGTCTCGACCCTGAACACCGGGCCGGTGACCTCGGGGTTCCGCGACCGTTCAATGGCGCAGTTCGACCGCTGGATCGACGTTGACGCCTCGCGTCATGCCGGGTTCTACCGCACCAAATGGACCGCCCGGCGCGAGGCGGGGCGCGACCTGTTCGAGCTGGGACCCGAGGCGGTCGTGAAGAAGCTGGTTCACGCTCTGGAGAGCCCGCGACCCCGGCGGCGCTACTACATCACCACGCCCGCCCATGTCGCGGCGGTGCTGACGCGGATCCTGCCGGGCGCGCTGCAGGATCGGATCATCGACCGGCTCTAGCCTTTTGGCGCGGGCGCGCTAGGCTCCGGGCTTCGGACGGACGGAAGGAAACGACAGTGGAAGACCCGCTCTTGATCATCGCGCTGCTGGCCTGCCTTGCGGTGCTGGTCATCCTGCTTCTGGGCATCAACTCGTTCCGCAAGGGAACGGCGGAAGCAGCGAAGGAATCGAACAGGTACATGCGCTGGCGCCTGATCGCGCAGTTCGGCGCGGTGGTGCTGATCATGGTCTTCGTCTTCCTGCGCAGCCAGACGGGGGGCTGAGACATGGTGGTCCTGAACAAGATCTACACGCGCACCGGCGACGCGGGCGAAACGGCCCTTGGCGATGGCAGCCGGGTCGCCAAGCATTCGGCCCGCGTCGCGGCCTATGGCACGGTGGACGAGCTGAACGCGGCGCTCGGCGTGGCGCGGCTGCATGCCGAGGGGCAGATGGCCGAGCAGCTGAAGGCGATCCAGAACGACCTCTTCGACCTCGGCGCGGACCTCTGCACACCGAACATGGAGAAGGACGGAGAGCGCGAGTATCCCGCGCTGCGGATCATCCCCGAGCAGGTGGCGCGGCTCGAGGCCGAGATCGACGCGATGAACGCGCGGCTCACGCCCTTGCGCAGCTTCATCCTGCCGGGCGGCTCGGCGCTGTCGGCGCATCTGCACGTCTGCCGCACGGTGGCGCGCCGGGCCGAGCGGATGAGCGTGGAGCTTGGAACGGTCGAATCGATCAACGCCGAGGGGGTGAAGTACCTCAACCGGCTGTCGGACTGGTTCTTCGTCGCGGGCCGCATCGCCAACAACGACGGCCAGGACGACGTGTTGTGGGTTCCAGGTGCGAACCGGTGACGCAGTCACCGGCGAAGGCTCCAGTGGAGCCTTCGGCACCTAAAAGGGCGGAGCCCCGTCCCGTCAGGACTGTGTACCGCTGAAAGCGGTGGTCCGGCGGGGGGCACGGCTTTTCGAAAAGCCGTGCTGCCGCGGTTTCGAAACCGCGGGATACGCGCCTTTCAAGGCGCGTGGGAAAGGCGTTTCGAAACGCCTTCCAGCCCCTAGCGCATCGGCGGAAAGACCGCGTCGCGCAGGCTGCAGTCGCGTTCGACGTCGCGCCCGCAGTCCCGCGGCTCGAGGTCCCGCGTCAGGCAGATCCGCACCTCCTGCACCCGGCCCGCGCGGCAGGTGACGGTCATCATCTCGTCGGCGAACCCGGGGTTCTCCTCGAGAAACGCCTCCTCGATCACCTCGGCGGGCAGGCGGACCTCGCGGTCGAGCCGGCGCAGAAGCTCGGGCCGGGTGACCCGCTCGTAGGCGAGCCGCGACAGGCGGTAGTAATCCTCGGCCGACAGGCCCGTGCAGGTCCCGTGCTTGCGCCACTGGTGCCATGCAAGCCCCGACGAACCCATGATATCCACCATTGCCCCCGTCTCGCCCCGCGTGGGCGGGCGCTCGGCGGTGGGGCAGAAGCTGGGCCAGCCCTCGTCATATTGCGGCCACAGCCCGTGGAGCGTGAAGCCGTAGCCCTGGCCCGCGTCGCATTGCGGCGAGCCGCGCGCGTCGCCCTCGAGCGCGCACCAGCTGGGCGTCCAGCTGAGCGACAGGACATAGTAATCGAACGCGCCTGCCCGCTCGCCCTCGGCCCAGGCGCCCCCGGCGAGCCAGATCAGCACCAATACCGCTCGCTTCATTTCCTCTTCCCTCTTGCGCCGCTCGCGCCTATATACGCCGCGACTTCCCCGAAATCGAGGAATGGCGGAGACCCCTCCGCCGCCGGCCCGCCCGGCAGGGGAGAAGGCATTTCTGAAGGACGGATCACGATGAACAAACCGATCATGGCCAAGGCCACCGCCGTCTGGCTGGTGGACAACACCACGCTCAGCTTCAAGCAGATCGGGGATTTCTGCGGGCTGCACGAACTCGAGGTGCAGGGCATCGCGGACGGCGACGTCGCCGCGGGCGTCAAGGGCTTCGACCCGATCGTCAACAACCAGCTCACGCAGGAAGAGATCGACCGCGCCGAGGCCGATCCGACTTACACGCTGAAGCTCAAGTTCAACCCCGCCGCCGTGGGCGAGGAAAAGCGCCGCGGCCCGCGCTACACGCCGCTGTCGAAGCGGCAGGACCGCCCGGCCTCGATCCTGTGGCTGGTCAAGTTCCACCCGGAACTGAGCGACGGCCAGATTTCCAAGCTGGTGGGCACCACCAAGCCGACGATCCAGACCATCCGCGAGCGCACGCACTGGAACATCAACAACATCCAGCCGATCGACCCCGTGGCGCTCGGCCTGTGCAAGCAGTCGGAGCTTGACGCCGCCGTGCAGAAGGCCAACGCCAAGAAGGCGCGCGACGGCGAGGTGATGAGCGATGACGAGCGCATGAAGCTCGTATCGACCGAGCAGAGCCTCGGGATGGAACCCGAGCCCAGGATGCCGACGGCGATTTCCGGGCTCGAAACCTTCTCGCTGAGCGGGACGGACGAGGACGAGGACAAGCCCGAGCGTGAATACGACGCCGAGAGCCTGTTCAACCTGCCCGCGGGCGATGACGACGACGAGGATGAGGACGAGGATCACCGCCGCTGATCCGGCGGCGCGCGCCTTTTTGCGTTCAGGGAACCCCGGTCCGGTTGGGCCGGGGTTTTTTCATGGGGCGCAGGGACGAGACCTTCCTGCGGTGAGATGAAAACGTTGTTTGTACTTAGGTAGTTGGATAGCGTTGCAGTATTCGACGAACGATAATTGACCGGGAGCAGATTTTGGAAATCGTATTCGTAGTCGTCGGCTTGGTTATTGTGGTTCTTTGGCTCAATTCGAGGTCAAGACCGAAGGGACCAACGGGAGACCGCCCATCGGCTGCCCCTCCGCAGAGCCCATCAAGTTCGACTAGGTCAACTCCGCGACAGCGGGTCTTTGACGAGAAGACCGCGCACCCCACACCAAGCGGGACCATGCTACGTGGGGCGGCCTACGTCATTGATGGTGATACGATCGTCATCGCGAAGACACAGATCCGCTTGTTCGGGATAGACGCGCCAGAGTTGGGACACCCCTTTGGCAAAAAGGCCAAATGGGCAATGGTTGCACTCTGCAAGGGGCAGACGATCACGGCAGAAATAACCGATGTGGATGACCACGGTCGCACTGTTGCCAAGTGCCACCTGCCGGACGGACGAGACTTGTCAGCGGAACTCGTTCGCCAAGGACTCGCGATAGACTGGCCGAAGTTTTCCGGCGGGGTGTATCGGGATCTTGAAACACCCGATGCGAGAAAGCGCCTTTGGCTGGCGGATGCGCGGCAGAAAGGTCGAATGCACGTATGGGCGCAGGTCGAAGCCCAACGATCAGGTTCGAACAGACCCTGACCAAAGATATCATGCCCTCAGTGCGCCGCGATCGTCACGTTGTCCAGAAGCGTCCGGCCGCCGTCCACGGTGATCACCTCGCCGGTGATGAAGCCCGCCCCTTCCGAGGCGAGGAACTGCACCGCGCCCGTCACCTCGCGGGCCGATCCGATGCGGCCCATGGGCGTGCATTGCCGGATCTCCTCGCGCAGACCCGATGTCTCGTTGAGCGAATCCTTCAGGCTCGCCGACATGAGCGAGCCGAAGGCCACGCCGTTCACGCGGATACGATGCGGCGCCAGCGCCACGGCAAGGCTGCGCGTCGCCTGGTCCAGCGCCGCGGCGCTGATCGAATAGGCCATCAGCTCGGGATGCGTGCGCCGCGCGGCGATGGAGGAGATGTTGATGATCGATCCGATCGCCACGTCATCGTCACGCTCTTCCTCTTCGGCACGGGCGATCATGCGTTTCGCAACGGCCTGGCTGAGCCTGAGCGCCGTGAACATGTTCTGTTCGAGCAGCGTCTCGACCGAGATGTCGGCCGGGTCCAGCGGATCGGTCGTCATGACCTGCCGGCTCGCGTTCACCAGGATGTCGATGCCGTCGAAGGCGTCGATCGTGGCCGAAACGAGGTTCTCGATGGTCAGCTTCTCGCGCAGGTCGCCCGCGAAATACTGCACCTGCCCCTGGTCGTCCTCGGCGATCTCGCCGCATTCGTCGGCCAGCCGCGCCTTGTCGCGGTCGGCGAACATCACCTTGGCGCCACGGTCCACGAAATGCCGCGCGATGGCGAGGCCGACGCCATTGGCGGCGCCCGTCACGATGGCGGTCTTGCCCTGGATGGAAAGTGTCATGTGCTGGATCTGGTCCCCGGATGCCGGCGCTTACCGTTTCGGCTTCGCCGCCTCGTAGATCTTGTAGCCTTCGAGTTCACCAAGAAGCCGCCCGGTTCCGAAAGCGGCCTTCAACGCGTCTTCATAGGGCAAGTGGCGGTTCGCCACCATGAAAAAACGTCCCCGCGGGCTCAGCATCCGCGCCGCCGCGGCGATGAAGGCGCGGCCGAGCGACGGATCGGCCCGGCGGCCGGTGTGGAAGGGCGGGTTGGCGAGGATCGCGTCATAGGAGGCTTCGGGCTGAAAGCGGGTCACGTCGGCCCAGTGGAAGCGCGCGCGCGGATCCTCGATATTGGCGGCGGCGGCCTGCAGCATGGCGTGATCGGCCTCGATGAGGTCGAGGGTTTCGATCCCCTCCTGTTCGGCCAGCACCTCGCCCGCGATATAGCCCCAGCCCGGGCCGAGGTCGGCCACGCGGCCCGTCAGCCCGGGCACCAGCGCGACGAGAAGCTCGGAGCCACGATCCGGCCCCTCGGCGGAAAAGCCGCCGGGAACGGTCAGGTAGCCCTCTTCGGTCTCGACGGGCTCGGGCATCCAGTCGATCACCGCCTCGGGCAGCGTCTCGGGGCGCGTGAGCCAGGCCAGCTTGCCATGCGCCTTGGAGAAGGTGCCGCCGATCTCGAAGACGCCCTTGAGCGCCTTGATGATCGTCTCGATCCCCTCTTCCTTCTGCCCGTCGACCATCAGCACGCCGCCGGGACGCAGCGCGCCCAGCGCCTCGGCGATGGAGCCGAGCGTCCCGGCCTTCGCCTTGACGATCTGCACCAGCGCCGAGGCGAAAACCTCGCCCTCGGGCAAATCCGGCGTCACCGTCAGCCCGCGCGCGGCCAACAGGTCATGGTCGGGCGCGAAGCCCTGCACGCAATGGACATGCCCGAGCGAGGTGAAATCGCCATCACCGCGCGCGCGCATCACGAGGCAGGGGCCTTGGGGCAGGGAAAGCTCGCCCGCCTCCAGCGCAAGGGTCCATCTGTCAGGGGTCATCTGAGGGCCTGAGGACGGGCCTGGTCGCATGTCCGGGAAGCGAATGATCGTGTCCCGCGTCCGTGCGACATGCGTTCAGTCCTCTTTCTCCATCGTGCATTGCAGCGGGTGCTGGTTGCGCCGGGCGAAATCCATCACCTGCGCGACCTTGGTTTCCGCGATCTCGTAGGAGAAGACGCCGACCACGGCAACGCCCTTCTTGTGGACGGTCAGCATGATCTCGACCGCCTGGCCGTGCGACACGCCGAAGAACCGCTCGAGGACATGCACGACGAATTCCATCGGCGTGTAGTCGTCGTTCAAGAGCAGCACCTTGTACATCGGCGGGCGCTGCGTCTTCGGTTTGGTCTTGGTGATGACGTTGGTCTCGCCCTCGTCCTTGGGCTTGTCCCCCATCATCCGCCAGCGGTCGGTCTGCATTGCGTCTCCATTCCGCCTGGGGCCACGGCTGGCCTGCGCGTGGCGCCACTATATAAGGCACAAAGCGATTCAGAAAAGAGGGGCTTGGCAACCTTGGTTTCCCGCCTGACCACCATCGGCTTCGATGCGGACGACACGCTTTGGCAGAACGAGGCCTTCTTTCGCCTGACGCAGGCGCGCTTCGCCGAGCTTCTGGCCGACCACGCCGAGGCCGGGCACCTCCACGCCCGCCTGCTCGAGGCCGAGCGGCGGAACCTCGGCCATTACGGCTTCGGGATAAAGGGCTTCATGCTCTCGATGATCGAGACCGCGATCGAAGTGACCGGGGGGCGCGTCCCCGCCACCGTCATCGGCGAGATCCTGTCGGCGGGACAGGAGATGCTCTCGCATCCCATCGAGCTTCTGCCCCATGCCGGCGAGGTGGTGGAGCGGCTGGCCGGAACGCATCGGCTGGTACTCATCACCAAGGGCGACCTGCTCGACCAGGAGCGCAAGCTGGCGCAATCGGGCCTCGGCGACATGTTCGACGCGGTCGAGATCGTCAGCCAGAAGACGCGCACCACCTACGAGGGCGCCTTCACCCGCCACGGCGACGGACCCGAGCGCGCGATGATGGTCGGCAATTCGATGAAATCCGACGTGCGTCCCGCGCTCGAGGCCGGGGCCTGGGGCGTCTTCGTCCCACACGGCCTGACCTGGGAGCTGGAACATGCCGACGCCCCCGAAGGCCACGCACGCTTTCACGAGATCGCCGACCTTGGCGCGCTGCCCGATCTGATCGCCGGGATCGAGGGGTGACGACAAGGTGATCCGCCCGGAATTGACCGGCCCGCCTGCTGCGGCCAAATCTGCGCCATGATCGACGCCGCCCTGCTTCCGATGCAACGCCGCCTTCTGGCCCCGCCGGGCCAGTGGCTTGCCTCGCGTGGCGTCCGGGCCGACCAGCTGACGCTGGCGGGCTGCGCCGTGGGGCTCGCGGCCGCAGGGGCGGCGGCACTGGGACTTTACGGGCTGGCGCTTCTGGGGCTGATGCTGAACCGGCTCGCCGACGGGCTGGACGGTGCCGTGGCGCGGGCGACCCGGCCCACCGACCGCGGCGCGTTCCTCGACATCGCGCTCGACTTCGTCTTCTACGCGGCCTTTCCGCTCGGTTTCGTGCTCGCCGATCCGGGCGCGAACGCAGTCCCGGGTGCGGTGCTGATCTTCAGCTTCGTGCTGTCGGGGACGTCCTTCCTCGCCTTCGCGGTGGTCGCCGCGAAACGGAGGCTAAGCGCGGATGCCTACCCGATGAAGGGCATCTACTACCTCGGAGGTCTGACCGAAGGGGCCGAGACCATCGCGGTCTTCGCGCTCTTCTGCCTTGTCCCGGCGGCCTTCCCGACCCTCGCCCTGATCTTCGCCGCCGCCTGCACGGTGACCGGCCTCACACGCTACGCGGCGGGCTGGCGGGCGTTCGGGGAAGGATAGGCTGCGCTCTTCGGGCGCCGGGTGTGGCTTCGGATGGACGGGAACCCCGGCATCGCGGAAAGTTCGTACATCCGAAGAATGCTTTGCCCGTCTTGCGCGAGGTTCGCGCGACCATGTCGCCTCCGCAAGCCGGGCACCGGGTTCCGTCCTGTCCATTCCCGGCCTGTTTCGCCTTCACCAACTCGACATGGGCGGCGCGGGATTTCCGGCCCGGTTCGATGCGCAAGGCGAGCAGGCGGTCGCGCATCGCATCCAGTTGGTCCGCGGGGATGAGCGGCGTCGCATGCCCGCGGATGAACCGACCGAGCGCGCGGGTGTTCCAGAGTACGTTTGCGGGCATCCTCGTCTTTGCGACCGCGTCACCCGCGAAAACCACGACGTTGTGGACCTGGTCGGGTTGAACACCAAGAAGCGTCTCTATGGTCTTCACATGTCCGTAGTTCTGGCGCAGCGGGTTCTGAAAACGCGATTTCTTGCGATGCAGGACCTGCGTCCAGCTTGCCTGGTTTGCGTCCCCGAAGATCCAGCCCGTCATATTTTTTGTCTCGATCACGAAGATGCCGAAGCGGGAGAGGATGACGTGGTCGATCTGGGTCGTCCCGTCGCGCGCCGGCAGGATCAGATCGTCGATGATGCGATACTCCGCTTCATCGAAATGCCGCCTCAGGTAAGTGCCCACGACCTTCTCGCCCAGCCAGCCTTTGAACCATCGCGACTTGAGAACAGCCGCGAGGACCAGAAGCGCGACGAACGCGCCAAGCAATCTGAGGTCGGGCGTAGGAAAATCGGGCATCGGCGGCTCCCTGACTGTCTCCCAAGGCAAAGCCGGTCGCCGTGGCGGAACTTGCGGCGGATCGCGTCAAACCGCGGGCAGCCCCCCTCAGACCTTCAGCACGATCTTCCCGATATGCGCGCTCGCCTCCATCCGCGCATGCGCCGCCGCGGCGTCGTCGAGGGCGAAGACCTCGTCCATGACCGGCCGGATGCGGCCCGCCGCGTAAAGCGGCCAGACATGGCCCGCCAGCTGGACCGCGATCGCCGCCTTGGCGGCGTCCGACTGGGGACGGAGCGTCGAGCCGGTGATCGTCAGCCGCCGCACCATCACCTGTGCGAAGTTCAGCTCCACCTTCGGCCCCTGCAGGAAGGCGATCTGGACCAGCCGCCCGTCATCCGCCAGCGCCTTCACGTTGCGCGGCAGATACGGCCCGCCCACCATGTCGAGGATCAGGTCCGCACCGCCCTCGGCGCGCAGGACCTCGACGAAATCCTCGTCGCGGTAGTTGATCGCGCGC
This sequence comes from Rhodobacterales bacterium HKCCSP123, assembly GCA_015689745.1. Lineage (GTDB taxonomy): Bacteria > Pseudomonadota > Alphaproteobacteria > Rhodobacterales > Rhodobacteraceae > Roseicyclus. Next base: position 19,079 of record WVSO01000037.1, read on the forward strand.
TCCGCGCCCAGCCCCTCGCAGGCGGCGCATTTCTCGGGCGATCCGGCGGTGGCGAAGACCCGCGCGCCGAAATGGCGGGCAAGCTGGATCGCGGTCGTCCCGATCCCGGAGGAACCACCGTGGACAAGGAACCGCTCGCCGCCCCTGAGACCGCCGCGCATGAAGACGTTGGACCAGACGGTGAAGGCGGTCTCGCAGAGCGCCGCTGCCTCGGCCATGCTCAGGCCGCCCGGCACGGGCAAGGCGTGGTCCTGATGCGTCACGGCATATTCCGCGTAGCCCCCGCCCGGCAGCAGTGCACAGACCGCGTCACCGACGCGCCAGCGGCTCACCCCCGGCCCGACGGCGGCGACGGTGCCCGCGGCCTCCAGCCCCGGCAAATCCGAGGCACCCGGCGGCGGGTCATAGGCGCCCGCGCGCTGCAGCGCGTCGGGGCGGTTCACGCCGGCATGGTCGATCTTGATCAGGATCTGTTCGGCCCCCGGCACCGGAACGGGCCGCGTGGAGGGCACCAGCACTTCGGGGCCGCCCGGCCTGCTGATCTCGATCGCGCGCATCGTCTCGGTCATGGGGTGCCCTCCATCGTCCTGGCCCAGGCCCAAGGGATGACGGCATGTGCCCGGCGCGGCAAGGGCGGCGTTGCCGCGCCCCGCGCGGCGGTCCATATGACCGGCAGCCCTTCGTGCCCTTTCCGGAACCGTCCCGTGCTGACCCTGTCGCTTGCCCTGAACGTCCTTGCCCTCGTCCCCGTGCTTCTCGCGATCCGCGCCGACCTCCCGCGGCTCACCAAGGCGCTCGGCCCCGACACGCCGGCGCGGCGCATCCTCGCCTGCATCTTCCTTGCGATCATGCTCGCCAGCGCAGCGCTGCTTGTCGGCCTCTGGTCCGGCGCGGAGGCCGCCGTGCCCATGGCCCAGGCGCTTCTCGCGGTGCAGGTGATCTACAAGCTCGCCACCGCCGCGGCGGTGGGGCTGCGCAATCCCGTCGTGCTCTCGAACCTCGCCATCGCGGCGCTTCACGCCACGACGCTCGCCGTCACCGCCTGAGCGCCGGGGCTCAGCCCCGCCAGCGTCCCGGCAAGTCCCCGGGCGCCGCCTTGCCCGGCGCCTTCACCCGGCCGGCCAGCCACTCCGGCCCCGCCAGCAGCGGCTTCAGAAGCCGGTTCTCGCGCACCGCCTTTTTCGCACGTTCGATCCGCATCACGTCGTCGATGCGCCGCTCGAGGAAGGCCCAGGTCGCGGCATGGTCCATCGACTGATCCCCAAGCCAGTAGAGCACGGTCGAGGAATAGACCCCCGAGAGCGTCGCGCGCTTGGTGTACCAGTTCAGGTCGTCCGAGCTGTCGCCCAGCGCGGTCCAGATCGCGTCCGCCGTCTGCCAGAGCGCACGGGCCCCGTCGGCGGCGTGCATCGGAAGCGCGAAAAGCGTGACGCCGCGGCGCACCGCCTCCTTGTCGTGCTCCACCAGCTCCAGCCGCGTGCGGACCGCGAAGGCGACCCGGTCGCTGTAGCGCAGCGCGGTCAGGTCGGTCTCGGCAAGCTTCGCCACCATCGCCGCATCGCCCTGCGCGTGGAAGGCGAGCGCGAGGTCCACCGCGCCCCGCGGGCAAAGCGCGCGCGCCTCGGCCAGCGGCATCCCGGCGTCGCTTGCGGCGGCCCTGAAGCTTGCCTCGGACCAGCCGTCGAAGGGCACGTGCATCAGCGCCGCCTCGACAAGGCGCGCCTTCGGATCGCGCATGTCATGGCCCCCGGGATCGGTCATGTCGGTCATCTTGGCCCCGCTTTCCTGACGTCATTGGCACGGTAGACAAGTTAGGAGGCCTTTGCTATACGGCCACTTCCTGCTTTCAACGCAACTCTAACTTAGGAAGGTGGTGACACCAGAATGCAGGTCAGTGTTCGCGACAACAACGTCGATCAGGCACTCCGCGCCCTGAAGAAGAAACTTCAGCGCGAAGGGGTTTTCCGTGAAATGAAGCTCAAGCAGCATTACGAGAAACCCTCGGAGAAGAAAGCGCGCGAGAAGGCCGAGGCCATCCGCCGCGCCCGCAAGCTGGCGCGCAAGAAGGCCCAGCGCGAAGGGCTTCTCTGAACGCCAGATCGCCGACGCGATCCGAGAAAGAAAAGAACCCCCGTGGCCCAGCCCCGGGGGTTTCGTTTTGCCTTGGCGTCCGGTCCGCCGCCCGCGTTCCCGGTGTCAGTCGCGCGCGGCTTCAGCGGCGATCTCGCGCGACAGCTCGGCGCGTGCCTGTGCCTGCAAAAGCTCAAGGTTGTCATCCGAATCGTCGTCGTAGACCCGGCTTTCCGCCACGCCCGGAAGCGATGCGAACTGTTCGCTCAGGTTCACCGGGAACCAGGTGGCCCGAATGCCCTGGAACCCCGGCGTCTGCGCCAGGACGGTCGAGATCGCGCGGGTGCAGCGCGCCGACGGAACCGCGCCATAGCTCTGGACGGCGGCTGACAGCGCGGCCGCCTGCTCGGCGGTGACCTGAAGCTCCTGCACGAGGATGTGGTAGGTCTCGCGCGCGTGGTAATCCATGTAGAAGCCATAGAGCTGCGGCGACATCCCGTAGAGGACATCGTTGCGCTCGGGCACGAGCGGATGGTGCCAGCTCCCCGCCGGGTCGAAGACCAGCCGCTCCGCCCCGTCGATCACCAGAGCGGAATGGCCACCGCTGCCGTTGACGTTCGACACCATGGTCAGAAGCCTGACGGTCGGCGGCCCGCTGGTGGAGTAGCTGGCCTGCTCGATCTCGGCCTCCGGGGCCCAGACCTCTTCTGCCACGCATCCCGCGACGAGGCTGACCAGGGCCAGCCCGGCAAGCAGTCGCAGGACCCCGGTCATCTTGCGAAGACGGCGAGGAACAGGATGATCAGGATGCACACGATCCCGATGTTGACCGTCCAGCGCATGAAGCCGGCAAAGGTCTTTTCCTGTGCGCTGATGTCCATCTCACCGTGCTTGTGGTGGTTCTCTGCCATGTCGTTTCCCCCTCTGCGGGTCCAAATTCGCTGCCACGGGATACCGCATCGCGCGGCGCCTGTCAGCCCTCCGGACACCGGTCAAGGCGCCGCAGGTCACCCCGCGAGGCGGTAAAGCCACGCCCCGTCCGCGCGCCGCCTCCGGGTGACCGCGCCCGTCGCGAGAAGGTGGTTCAGATGCGCCACCGCCTCGACCAGTGCCAGGCCGTAGGTGCCCGAGTCGATTCTGCGCTTGTAGAGGGGCGGGAAGCACTCCGCCGCCGTTTTCTCGCCGGTGCCCAGGTGATCGCGCAGCCGGTCGAGCGCGCCGTGGTGGTTCTCGATCAGCTGCCGCAGCCGCGCGGGCAGGCCGGTGAAAGGCAGCTTGTGGCCCGGCAGGACCAATTGGTCGTCGCGCGCATGGGGGCGGAAGCCGGCGCAACTCTCCAGCCATTCGCCCACCGGGTCGGCCCCCGGCTCGGTCGCGTAGACCCCGAGGTTGGGCGAGATCGTCGCAAGCAGTTGATCCCCCCCGATCACGAGCGCGTCGTCCCGGCTCCAGAAGGTCGCGTGATCGGGCGCGTGCCCCTGCCCGAACCTTATGTCCCAGGTCCGCCCGCCCATCTCGATGGTGCCGCCATCGCCAAGCCGCGTGAAGCCCAGCGGCATCGGGTGGACCACGTCGGCGAAGTTGAAGGGCCGCGCGGCGCGGCGCTCCTTGAAGGTCGCTTCATCCATCCCCGCGCTCTGCCAGTAGGCCAGCGTTTCCGAAGTCGGGACCGCCTGCTCGTCGAGCGTCAGCATCCGCGCGAAAAGCCAGGCGGTGCGCGTCATGCACAGCTCCGCGCCACGAGACTGGAACCACCCGGCAAGACCGACGTGATCGGGGTGGTGATGCGTCACGATCAGCCGCGTCACCGGCAGCCCGGCCAGCGGCCCGGCAAGGGCCCCCTCCCAGAGCGCGCGAGTCTTGCCGGTGTCGAGCCCGGTGTCGACCAGCGTCCAGCCGTCGCCGTCGCGCAGCGCGTAGGCGTTGACGTGGTCCAGCACCATCGGCAGCGGGATGCGCAGCCAGAGTACACCCTCGGCAAGCTCGATGGCCTCACCCGGAGTGGGGGCCTCCTCGATGGGTGTCTGGATCATGCCGCCAACTCGTCAGGCGACAGGTCGTAGAGGTCCGTCGCGCCCGCGCGTGCCTGCGCGAAGAGGCCATGCGCTTCGGGCAGGAGCCGCGCGATGTAGAACCGCGCCAGCGCGCCCCGCGCCTCGCCCCCCGCGGCAGCGGCGCGCAAGTGGTAAAGCGCGCCGAGCACCCGCGCGAAGCCCATCAGGTAAGGCACAGCCCCCCCGAACCGGTCGTTCAGGTCACGCCCCAGCATCTCCGCCGTCGCCGCGCGCAGCGCTCCCGCCATCTCGGCCACCGGCGCGCCCATCTCATGCGCTCCGGCCTCGGCCTCGACCGCGTCGATCAGCGCCATGATCGCCGTGCCGCCATCCATCATCTTGCGCCCGACCAGGTCCATCGCCTGGATGCCGTTCGTCCCCTCGTAGATCGCCGCGACCCGCACGTCGCGCAGGTATTGCGCTACGCCCGTCTCCTCGATGAAGCCCATGCCGCCATGCACCTGGATACCCATGTTGGCGAGCTTGATCCCCGTTTCGGTTCCGTAGGCCTTGGCGATGGGCGTCAGCACGGCGGCCCGCGCGGCCTGGCCTGCGTCGCCCGCCTGGCCAAGGTCGATCGACACGGCAAGGTCCAGCGCCAGGGCGCGGGCGGCGAAGGTTTCGGCCTTCATCTCCATCAGCATCCGCCGCACATCGGCGTGATCCAGGATCGTGCCCGTACCCCCCTCGACCAGCGGCTTGCCCTGCTTGCGGTCGGTCGCATAGGCGACAGCCGCCTGCGTCGCCGCATCGGCGATGGACACGCCATGCACCGCCACCCCCAGCCGCGCGTTGTTCATCATGGTGAACATCGCCGCCATGCCGCGGTTCTCCTCGCCGATCAGCCAGCCGGTCGCGCCGTCATACTGCATCACGCAGGTGGGCGAGCCATGCAGCCCCAGCTTGTGCTCGAGGCTGACGACCTTCAGGCTGTTGGCGACACCCGGCGTCCCATCCGCCTCGGGGATCAGCTTCGGGACAAGGAAGAGCGATATCCCCTTCGTCCCCTTCGGCGCATCCGGCAGCCGTGCAAGGACAAGGTGAACCACGTTCCCGGTGAAATCGTTGTCTCCCCAGGAAATATAGATCTTCTGCCCCGTGATCCGGTGGGTCCCGTCGCCCGCCGGTTCCGCCTTCGTGCTGAGCGCACCCACGTCCGACCCCGCCTGCGGCTCGGTCAGGTTCATCGTCCCGCACCATTCGCCGGAGGTCAGCTTCGGCAGGTACAGCGCCTTGATCTCGTCGGAACCATGATGCTCCAGCGCCTCGATCTGGCCCTGCGTCATCAGCGGGTTCAGCTGCAGCGCAAGGCAGGCCGCGCCGGCCATGTCGTTCACGCAGGTCGTGACGGTCTGCGGCAATCCGAGCCCGCCATGCTCCGGGTTTGCCGACATCGCCGTGAGCCCCGCCTCGGCCATCGCGCGGTAGCCCTCGGCATAGCCGGGCGAGGTCCGCACCACCCCGTTCTCCAGCCGCGCGGGTGTCATGTCGCCTGCGCGGTTGAGGGGCGCCAGCACCTCCTCGCAGAGGCGACCCGCCTCGGTCAGAAGCGCGCGGACCATGTCGGGCGTCGCCTCGGCATGGGCCTCGGTCGCGGTCACGCGGTCATAGCCGACGACATGGGTCAGCAGGAACTCGAACTCGGCAACAGGTGCGCGATAGGGCATGGCACGTCTCCCCCCGTGTCTGCATCTCGTGTCTGCATGGCCCCGTCATTGCACGGGCGCGCGCTTCGCGCTACCCACCCCGGGGCCGGTCACCCTGACCTAGGGTCGCCCATGCCGCCCGATCAACCGAAACGTCACGTCAGAGCGATGACCGCCCCCGAGATCCTGCCAGACACGGCCCAAGGCCACGCCCGCGCCGCGGCCCTGCTCGGGGCGGGGGGCCTCGTCGCGCTGCCGACGGAAACGGTCTACGGCCTGGCCGCCGACGCCCGGTCGCCTGAAGCCGTCGCCGCGATCTACGCGGCCAAGGGGCGGCCCTCGCACAACCCGCTCATCGTCCATGTCCCCGACCTCGCCGCCGCGCGCACCCTCGCCGAATTCCCCGGCCAGGCCGAGGCGCTCGCCGCGGCCTTCTGGCCCGGCCCGCTGACGCTCGTCCTGCCCCTGAAACCCGGCCACGGCCTTGCCCCCGCCGTCACCGCGGGCCTGCCGACCGTGGCGATCCGCGTGCCCGCCCACCCGGCGATGCAGGCCGTCCTGCGCAGCCTGAAGGGCCCCGTCGCCGCCCCCTCCGCCAACCCCTCGGGCCGGATCAGCGCCACCACGCCGGACCATGTCCGCGACGGGCTGGGCGACCGCCTCGCCGCGATCCTCGACGCGGGCCCCTGCGCGGTCGGCGTCGAATCCACGATCCTCGCCCCTGGCGAGAGCGCCACCCGCCTGCTGCGCGAAGGCGGCCTCCCGCGCGAGGCGATCGAGCCGATCACCGGCCCGCTTGTCGCCGATACCACCCCCGGCGCACGGCTGGAGGCCCCCGGCCAGCTCGCCAGCCACTACGCCCCCCGCGCGCCGCTGCACCTCGGCGGCACGCCGCAACCGGGAGAGATCACCATCGGCTTCGGCGCCACGAAAGGCGACCTCACCCTCTCCCCGACCGGCGACCTCGAAGAGGCCGCCACGAACCTCTTCGCCGTCCTCCATGAGGCCGACGCCCTCGCGGCGCAGCAAAACGCCCCCGCCATCCGCGTGGCCACGATCCCCGAAACCGGCCTCGGCCGCGCCATCAACGACCGCCTCCGCCGCGCCGCCGCCCCCCGCGACTGACGCGCCACACACCCCCTTCTCCGTTTCGAAAATATCCCGGGGGAATCCCGAAGGGATGGGGGCAGAGCCCCCCGAATTTTCGTACGAAAATTCGCATCCGCGCCGCGTCAGCGGCGCGCGGGTCGCCTGCGCAAGCAGGCGAAACCCGGTCCACCACGAAAAACCCCCGCCGATCCTGTGCGGACGGCAGGGGCCAGGTGCGCGCCAGCGCAGGCGGATGCGCTGGCCACGGGTTCAACTGTCGAAAACCTTAGCGCTCCATCTCCGACCGCAGCTGCTGGCGCAGCACGTCGATGGGCACGGTCTGCCCGTCGCGGCGGAAATGCCAGTAGGTCCAGCCGTTGCACGAGGGTGCCCCCTCCAGCTTCGCACCGACCTGGTGGATCGAGCCCTTCACGTCATCGGCGATCAACGTACCGTCCACGCGCACCTTGGCCATCTGGCCGCGCGCGTTCACCAGCATCTCGCCCGGCCGCAGCATGCCGCGCTCCACGAGCTGCCCGAAGGGCACGCGCGGTTCGGCCCGCTTCGACGTGGCCACTTCCAAGGCACCCCGATCCAGCCGCCGCACGCGGGCCAGCCGTGCCTCGGCCACCGCGCGGTAACTGTCCTCGCGCTCGATCCCGATGAAATCGCGGCCCAGCATCTTGGCGACCGCCCCCGTCGTCCCGGTCCCGAAGAACGGGTCCAGCACCACGTCGCCCGGGTTGGTCGAGCCCACGAGGATGCGATGCAGCAGCGCCTCGGGCTTCTGCGTCGGATGCGCCTTGTCGCCCTTCTCGTCCTTCAGCCGCTCCCCGCCGTTGCAGATCGGCAGAACCCAGTCCGAGCGCATCTGCACGCCTTCGTTCAGCGCCTTCAGCGCCTCGTAGTTGAAGGTGTAGCGCGCGCCCTCCGACTTCGAGGCCCAGATCATCGTCTCGTGCGCGTTGGTCAGCCGCTTGCCCCGGAAATTCGGCATCGGGTTCGACTTGCGCCAGATCACGTCGTTCAGGATCCAGTAACCCTGGTTCTGCAACTCCGCGCCCACGCGGAAGATGTTGTGATAGCTTCCGATCACCCAGATCGCCCCGTCCGGCTTCAGGAGACGCCGCGCCTCGGCCAGCCAGGCCTTCGTGAAGGCGTCATAGGCCCTGAAACTGTCGAACTGGTCCCAGTGGTCGTCGCAGGCATCCACAAGGGTATTGTTCGGCCGGTGCAGGCTGCCCTTGAGCTGAAGGTTGTAGGGCGGATCGGCAAAGATCAGGTCCACCGATGCCTCGGGAAGCCCGCGCATCGCCTCGATGCAATCGCCGGCCAGAATCGTATTGAGCGGCAGCGCATGCGCCGCTTGCGGTTTGGTCTTGGTTGTCACGTCTGCCTCTCGTTCGCCTCTGGCCCCACGCCTCTTGCGGGCGTTCCCAGTTGGCGGACAGACTCGCCCAAAACCGATTCGCCGTCAATTTATTTATTGGAATCAATGTGTTGTGCGCCAACAGATAGCAATATGTTGTGCACTGGACGAAAGGATCGTCTATGGTGGGGGGTGACCCCAAGATGTTGTAGGGCGGCCTTGTGCGCCGCCGTGGGGTAGCCCGCATTGACCTCCCAGCCATAACCCGGGAACTCGGCGGCAAGCGCCGTCATGACCCTGTCGCGCGCGACCTTGGCGATGATCGAGGCCGCCGCCACCGACAGGCTCAGAGCGTCGCCCTTGACCAGCGTGACGCCCCGGCACGGCAGCCCCTCGGGACAGGCGTTGCCGTCGATCAGCGCCGTCTCCGGAACGGCACGCAGCCCCTCCACCGCCCGCCGCATCGCCAGAAGCGAGGCCGCGCGGATGTTGAGCCGGTCGATCTCCTCCACGCTGGCCCAGGCGAGGCTCACCTCGGCGCGGGCGTGGATCTCGTCGAAAAGCCGCTCGCGCCGCGGCGCACTCAGCGCCTTCGAGTCGTTCAGGCCCGCCGGAAGGTTGGCCGGGTCGAGAACCACGGCCGCCGCCGAGACGGGTCCGGCCAGGGGCCCGCGTCCCGCCTCGTCCACCCCCGCCACGCGGGCGCCCAGCGCGGACTCGAAGCTCAGGTCGGGGGATGGGCGGCGGGCTGGCATGGGCCGTCTCATCCCACGTGGGCCCCGTCGAGACAAGATCGGGCGGCCCCCGTCGGGGGACCGCCCGTTTTCACTGCTCGAAACCTGTGGGGCGGTCAGTGACCGAAGCCCGCCTCGCGGACCCAGCCGTTCTGCGCCAGGCAGCGCCCGGCATAGATCTGGCGTTCGCCGCGATGCGTGTGAACGGTGCGCAGGCAGCTTGCGGGCAGGTATTGCGGATGGCGCGCGTTGTTCTGCATGCAGCGCCGCACGTAGCCGCGGAAGTAGCCGTTGCGGTCATGCCCCTCGATGAAGCACTCGGCGGGCGCGACGAGCTGACGGGGCCGGGTCGGCGCGTGGTAGTTGCGGCTGGGCTGGTGGCGGTTCGAACTCTCGATCGCGCGCCCGATGGCATAAAGCGCGATGATCCCGCCGAGGATGCGCGCGGCGTCGCGGGAATCGGCCCGCGCCTGGGTGGTCGACGCGCCGATGGCGCCCAGCGCGACGGCGGCGGACAGCAAGAGGGCGGGCAGGGTGGAACGGATGTGGGACAGCATGGGACGGCCTCCTTGGCACGGGAACAACAGGACCGGCGCGACAAGAGCGCCTCGATGCCGTCACTGTCCCCCCGACCCCTCTTGCCGCTCAATATCGCCGCGCCGTTATCGGATAACAGCGCCCCCACGGGTCAGTGTCATTGCATGACGCGGCCCGCGCGGGCACATCTGTCGCCAAGACCCGGACCCCCCGGACACCGGGCCGACCCAAACCTGTCGAGTGATGCCATGTTCTTCCGTCTCCTCACCGCCGCCACCCTCGCGCTCGTCGCCGCAGGTCCCGCCCAGGCCTGTTACGCCGACTATCGCGCAAAGATGGATAACCCCCTCAGACTGCATTACGGTGTGATCGACCTCCCCGACGAGGCCTGTTCGGTCGATGCCGCCACGCCGGTGATCGCCGCGCGCATCGCCGCGGGCGGGTGGGAATTGCTGCAGGTGGTGTCCGTCTTCACCGAAGACGGCCTCGCCGCAAGGAGAGCCGATGCCGGAGACTACTTCCTCCGTTTCTGAGACGCGCGCCGCCAGCGGCCGCGTCGTCATGCTGGGCATTCTCGCCGTGGTCGCCGTGCTGGTGACCTCGGCGGTCCTGCTGTTCCTGAACCTCCCCGACGCCGACGCCTTCAACGCCGCGGTCGAGGAGGTCTTCGTCCTGAACGACGTGCGCGACCCGGATGCCACCCGCGTGCTCGAGATCATGGCCCAGACTGGCACCTCCTTCTCCAAGGTGCTGGCGAGCTACCGCGCGGTGATCTTCGTCCTGATGGTCTTCGCCACGGCGCTGCTGGTGGCCTGCCTGGTGTTCCTCGTGACGATCATCGCGCTCAACCGCCGCATGGGCGAGATCGAGCGCCAGGGGATCCAGGTGTCGTCCCTGATCCTCAGCCGCGAGGAACGGGTCGTCCTGATCAACAACCTCGAGTTCAAGCTGACGGACGCCGCGATGGAGACACTCTCGGTGCTCGCCGAGGCGCGTCTCGACGACGAGGTGCTGACCGGCGCCCAGATCGAGGCGATGGTCTCGGGCAAGCATGAAAGCGACGCCGACGAGGCCGCGGGCGCGACCCGGATCAAGCGCCTGCGCGACACGCTCGGCAACCAGATCGTCAGCGAACTCCTGGTCAAGAACATCGCGCGCCGCGGCTATGTCCTCGCCATCGACAAGGGTGTCATCCGGATGATCTGACCCGGGGCCCGGAACGCAAGACGCGCCCCGTGGGGCGCGTCGCGATCTTTCGGGAACCGCTGCGGCTCAGCAGTAGGGCGCGCCCCGGCCATAGCCGGCAAGGTCGGTGATGTTGCCGTTGTCGGCATCGGTGCGACCCGTGTAGAGGCCGCCGCCGCCACGGCCGCACCCGCCGCGGTCGGTCCAGCTTCCGTTGTCGCGGTCGGTCGACTGCGCCTGCGCCTCGCCGCCGCTGAGCGCGGCCGCGGCACCGGCGGCGCCACCAAGCGCCATCAGGCCGAGAAAGCCGCGGCGGCCCGACGGGCGCTCGGTCTTGATGTCGCTGTCCGACAGCGTCTTGGGTGTCTTCTTCTTGTCGTCGCTGGACATGGCACGCACTCCTTGTAGCCGCCGTCTTGCTGGATGCCGGAACACTCGCAGACCGGCCCCCGCCGGTCAATGATGCAGAACCTCCATTTTCGCTTTCCGGGATTGTTACCAGCACTTTGGCATGTTCAAACTGTCACACGGCACCAGAGACTTCCACCATTCCGTGAGCACCCATGACATCCCAAGACCCGAGTTTCGACTGGACCATTTCCCCCACGACGGCCGACACCTTCTTCGCCGAGCATTTCGAGAAGAAGCCGCTGCGCGTCGCCCGCAACGATCCCGGCTATTACGCTGACCTTCTGTCCTTCGAGGACATCGACCGCGTCGTCACCAGCATGGGCCTGGCCGTGCCCGAGATCAGCGTCACAAGGGCCGGGGGCAACATCACCCCCGCCGACTACGCCTACGAAACGGGCTTCATCGACCCTGTCCGGGTCAACCAGCTCTTTGCCGACGGCGCCACGGTGATCCTGTCCGGCCTGCACGAGCGCCTGCCGAAACTCGCCCGTTTCTGCCGCGCACTCGAGGCGGTGTTCTCGGCCCGCGTGCAGACCAACATCTACATGACGCAAGCCCAGAGCCAGGGGTTCAAGGCGCATTACGACGACCATGACGTGATCGTCCTGCAGATCGCCGGCACCAAGGAATGGCGCCTCTATGACACGCCGATCGAGCTGCCGCTGGCGAGCCAGGGCTTCGACCCGGGCGAAATCGAGGTCGGCGAAGAGACCGAGCGCTTCCTGCTGCAACCGGGCGACATGCTCTACGTCCCGCGCGGGCTGGCCCATGACGCGGTGGCGACGGGCGAGCCGTCGCTTCACATCACCACGGGCCTGATGACGCGCAGCTGGGCCGACGTGCTGGTCGAGGCGGTCAACATCATGGCCCACCGCGACCCGATGCTGCGCCGGTCCCTGCCGCCGGGCTATGCGAACCCGGGCTACGATTACGGCCGGCACCAGGCCGAGTTCGAAGAGATGCTGGGCCGGATCGCGTCCGAGGCGCCGCTCGGCAAGCTGATGGAAAGCTTCAAGCAGGACTTCCTGACCGGCCGCGTGCCGCGCGTCGAGGGGCAGATGGCACAGCTTGCCCGGCTGAAGGACCTCGGCATCGACAGCCGCGTGAGCGCGCGCCCGCACCTGATCCACGACATCAGCCATTTCGCGGGGGAGGGGATCGTGCGGCTGGTCTGCCAGGGCGCCGAGATCGACCTGCCCGAGTTCGCCCGTGAACCGCTCGAGCACGCGATCACCGCGCGCGACATCCGCGTGGGCGACCTGCCGGGCGAGCTCGACGACGACGGCAAGCTGGTGCTGGTGCGCCGGCTCGTGCGCGAGGGGCTGATGGTGATCCTCTGAGGCGGGCACGCGCGGCTGACGCCGCGCGGGTCCTGCGGCGTGGCTCGGCCTTCGGCCTGCGCCACGAC
>WVSO01000038.1 GCA_015689745.1 Rhodobacterales bacterium HKCCSP123
TCCGCCATCTGCATCGCCGCAACCGTCATGTTCTGGTTGTGAGTCCTGACCCTAGACTCTTAAGGTTTCTACTTTTCAGTGCGCGATGTACGCCATTGACAATAGATGTTTTTCCGCTCCGCCTTAACCCAAAAAGTCCAAAATTTTCACCCGACGCAAGTTTAGATATTATCTCGTTTATGAGGTTTGACCGTCCATAAAAATATATGTCGCCTCGAAGCGGCGAAGACATTGAAAAAAGGTCGCGGGAGAAGGTGAATTGCTTTACTCGAGCAAAAAACTCTTCATCAGCAAGGCTCTTTCCGGCCTCGCTGATCGAAAAGGGGATCACGACCGGAGAGTCGGGCGTCGCTTTGAATAGCGCCCTAAGTTTATCGGCTACATTGGTGTCGCGACTAATAAGAATTCGAACGACTTTTTCTATTCGAAAATCATCTGTGGATTCGGCAATAATTCGATCAAAGGCGTCGATGGTGCGTGGTTGAAATTCCGAATAATCAGAAAAGAGAAGAATAATTTCTCTCTCCGTATGAACCATCCCAGAAATTTCGGTGGCCGGTTTTATGAGTGCGTATCTGTAGGAACTCGTAGCTCCCATGGCTACGCTTCCATCGCTCGTTAAGTGGAACAGCTGGGAGAAACGCCTAAGTACCCTTTGTTCTTCGGGTGGAAAGTTTTCCATTCGAAAAGAAGGGTGTTGTCCCGCAAAGGTAATCGAAGACATAAGCTACCCTCCAAGCCTCACTTGACATCAAATTTTGCACTTCTGAGTTTGAAGAGCAAGCACCCGGTAAGTGAAGCAAGACACGCGAACACGACAGCCCACCCTACTCCTCCACCTTCCCCCGCAACCCCTTCACCACCCCCCGCACCTTCTTCGCCTTGATCCGCCGTTCCACCGACCCTTTGGTCGGCCGCGTCGGTCTCCGTTTCTTCGGCACCACCGTCGCTGCGCGCACCAGCTCCGCCAGCCGCTCCCGCGCGATCTCGCGGTTGCGGGCCTGCGACCGCGTCTCCTCCACCTGGATCACCACCACCCCCTCCTTGGTCCAGCGCCGCCCCGCCAGCCGCTGCAACCGGCGCTTCACCGGCTCCGGCAAATGCGGCGAGCGCGCCGCCTCGAACCGCAGCTCGACCGCCGTGGAGACCTTGTTCACGTTCTGCCCGCCCGGCCCGGAGGAGCGGGTGAAGCTCTCCGTCATCTCCCAATCGGCGAGCGTGATCTGGTCGGTGATGGTCAGGGGCATGGCGGGGGCCTGTAACTACGGGATCACGACAGGATCACTACGGGAACCCTACACCGGCTGTGCGGCCACGAAAAAGGGCCGCCCAAGTCAGGCGGCCCTTTCGAAAGATCAGGAGGCGGTCCGGTTAGGATTAACCACCTTGGAAGGGGCTTCGACCCCCGAGGGTTGCCTCAGCGGCGCACCTCCCAAGCTGTCCCGACACCGTTCTCCAATACCTCTCTAGACACTGGATCACCTCCTTCCTGCTTGGTTGCTGTTGAGGTGATGCTGCCACAGATTTCGTGGTTGTCAAAACTTTTTACGCAACCTGTGCCATCAATTTCCGCGTGATGAGCCGGAAGGGGATCAGCGCCGCCAGCGCGATCGCCAGCTTCACGCCCCAGTCCGCGACCGCCAGCGACACCCAGAGCGGCACCACGGGGCCGGCGCCGAGCATGGGCAGCATCTCGCCCGCCCAGGACACATCGTTACCGGGCTCGAGCCACGTCAATATTCCGCTAAAGGCGATGGTGAAGAACAGCGCCGTATCGACGGACGAGCCGATTATGCTAGAGAAAACAGGCGCTTGCCACCACTTCCCCCCGCGCAACCGGTCAAAGATCGCCACGTCCAGCAGCTGCGCCGTCAGGAAGGCGATGCCCGAGCCCACCGCGATGCGCAACGTCACCAGGGGCCCGAACTCTCCCATGATCTGCGTGCCCACGAGCGAGCACCCCACGCCCACCAAAAACCCAACAAAAACAACGCGCCGCGCGGCGGCCACGCCGTAGACGCGGTTCATGACATCGGTGACGAGAAAGGCCAGAGGATAGGTGAACGCCCCCCAGGTCAGCCACTGCCCGAACAGGAACTGAACGAGGATATTCGAGGCCACGACAACGGCAGCCATCGCCAGGATGCCCGGCAAGTACTTGGTATTCATGATGTATTTCCGTTTTGACAAGGTGGTCGGAGACTTGGCCCCAAAGGGGCAAGCCTGCCCGATACACCCCCAAGCCGGTTTACGCAAGCACCTCCGCCAGCGCCCGCGCGACCTTGGGAATGACCCCCGGCCGCAACCCCGCCACGTTCATCCGCCCGTCGCCCACAAGGTAAACGCCGTGTTTTTCTCTAAGGATATCAACTTCTTCCGGGCCCGCTCCGATCAGCGAGAACATCCCCCGATGCGCCGCCAGGAACCCGAACCGGTCCGACCCGGTCTCGGTCCGCAAGGCCTCGGCCAGCCCACGCCGGTTCTGCACCATGGTCTCTCGCATCATGGTCAACTCCTCCTCCCACAGGCCGCGCAAACCGGCATCGGTCAGGATCGTCTGCACCACCCGCGCCCCATGATCGGGCGGAAAGGAAAAATTGTTGCGGTTCATCGCCGTAAGCTGACCCTGTGCCGCCCGGACCGCGCCCTCGGACGTGACGATCAAGGCCACCCCTGCGCGGTCCCGATACAGGCCGAAATTCTTCGAGCAACTGGCCGCGACGAACACGGTCGGCACGTCCCGCGCCAGCAGGCGCACACCGGATGTATCCTCTTCCAACCCGTCGCCGAACCCTTGGTAGGCGAGGTCGACGAAGGGGATCGCACCGGTACGGTTGCACAGCGCGGCAACCTCGGCCCAGTCGTCAAGGCTCAGGTCCGCGCCCGTGGGGTTGTGGCAGCAGCCATGCAGTACGATCACGTCACCCGGCGCGACCCCGGAGAGGTCCGCCAGCATCCCCTCGCGGTCGAGCGCATTGGCCGCCCGGTCAAGATAGCGATAACTGCCGCGGGCCAGACCCAGGTGGTCCACCATCGCGGCATGGATCGGCCAGCTGGGATCCGAGACCCAGACCCGGGCCGCTGGCGTCAGCGTCCGGACCAGTTCCAGGATCTGCCGCAGCGCGCTGGTGCCACCCACGGCACCCACTCCCGCAACGCGGGCCGAGGCCACGGCATCGCCGAGGATCAGGTCGCGCATGGCGCCGATGAAGACCGGATCACCCTCGAAACTGAGGTAGGACTTGGTCTCCTGCGCCTCGAGGATCCTGGCCTCGGCCGCTTTCACCGCCCGCATGACGGGGGTCCTGCCCTCGGCATTCCTGTAGATGCCGACGAGAAGGTCCACCTTGTCGGGCCTCGGGTCGGCCGCGAATTGCCCGGTCAGGCGAAAGATCTTGTCGGGCGCGGGGGCGGAGAGGGTTTCGAACATCGAAGGGTTCCGGCTGTCAGGGAAACCGCGACGGGTCGCGGTCATGGACGAGGACGCGCCGCCGCTCCTTGCGGGCAACGGGGCTGAAGCCCAGCCTCTGATACAAGGACAGCGCCCGCGGATGATCCAGCGTGCAGGTGTTGACGGTCATCTTCCCGACCCCCTCGCGCGCCCAGCCCGTCAGCACCGCCGTCTCCAGGAGCGCCCGGCCCCAGCCCTGGCCCACCGCCTGCGGCACCAGCCCGAAATAGGCAAGGTCGCAGACGCCCGTCTCGCGCCAGTCCAGCATGAAGAACCCCTGAGGCCAGCCATGGCCCATGGCCGTCCAGATCACCACCTCGGGATCGCGGACAAAGGCCTGAAGGGCCGCGGGGTCTTCCTCGGCCTGGTCGAAACGGTCCTGCCATTCGTAGTCGCGGCCCACCGCGTCGTAGAGCGTCAGGAAATACCAGACCGGCGGGTCGATCGCGCGCTCGAGGCGGATGTGCTCGGGCAGGCGCGGCATCGCCCAGTCGGGGCGCGCGGTCATCTCGAGATAGGTGATCGTGTAGGAAACCGCGGTCCCCGCGGGGATGACGCTCATCCGGTCTCGACCTTCAGTTGCTCGAACTGCCCCCATTCCGACCACGACCCGTCATAGAGCGACACGTCCATGTTCCCCAGCCGGTGCAGCGCCAGCATCAGGATCGCCGCCGTCACGCCCGAGCCGCAGGTCGTGATCGTGCGCTTGCCCACATCGACGCCCGCTGCCTCGAAGACCTGGCGCAGCGCGTCGAGCTCCTTCATCGTCCCGTCCGCGTTCAGCAGGCTCGCGTAATGCACGTTCTTCGAGCCGGGGATATGCCCCGCCCGCATCCCCTCGCGCGGCTCCGGCTCCTCGCCACGGAACCGCCCCGGGGATCGCGCGTCGACGATCTGCCAATCCCCGAGTTTCGAGGCCGAGGCGACCTGCGTCACGTCCTTCACCAGGTGGGCCTGCCGCTGCACGGTGATGTGCCGGTCACGGATCACCGGGGCCAGGTCCTCGAGCTCGCGCCCTTCGGCGCGCCACTTGGGCAGGCCACCGTCCAGCACGGCGACATCGGTCTTGCCCATCAGGCGGAAGTTCCACCAGACCCGCGCGGCGGAAAAGATCCCCGCGCCGTCATAGACCACCACCTGGTGCCCGTCGCCCACGCCCATGGCGCGCATCCGGCTCATGAATTTCTCGACCGGGGCCGCCATGTGGGGCAGGGCGCTCCGGGCATCCGCGATCTCGTCGATGTCGAAGAAGCGCGCGCCGGGGATATGACCTTCGGCATACTCCGCCTTCGCGTCGCGGCCCATGCCGGGCAGGTAGTAGGAGGCGTCGAGCACCCGCAGGTCGGGGTCCTCCAGATGCGCGGCGAGCCAGTCGGTCGACACGAGCGTCTTGGGGTCGTCTGCAGCCATGGCGGGGCCTCCGGGCAGGGGCGCGTCGTTCCGGCTACAAGCCCTACCCGCGCGGGGAAAAAGGCGCAAGTCGCGGCTCGAAAGACCACCCCGCCTTCATCTTTCCAAAAATACGCCCGCCGGAGGCATCCGCCCGTGCTGCCTCTGCGGGGCCGGGCCAACGCGTCCAGGGCCACGCCTTCCGTGGCAACGTGCCCGGAGGAGGGCGCCGAAGGCTGCCTGACGACGGGCGCCGCCGCCTCAGCCCTGCTGCTTCAGCAGGCGACTCTTCTGCCTGTCCCAGTCGCGCTTCGCACTCGTCTCGCGCTTGTCGGCGACCTTCTTGCCCTTGGCGATGCCGATCTTCAGCTTCACCAGGCCCTTGTGGTTGAAGTACATCACCAGGGGCACCAGCGTCATGCCCTGGCGCTGGGTGGCGTTCCACATCTTCGACAATTCGCGCCTGCTGGCCAGAAGCTTGCGCCGCCGCCGCTCCTCGTGGCCCCAGGTCTTGGCCTGCGCGTAGGGCGCGATGTAGCTGTTGACCAGCCACAGCTCGCCCTCCTCCACCGCGGCATAGCTTTCCGCGATGTTCGAGGCGTTCTCGCGCAGGCTCTTCACCTCCGAGCCCTGCAGCACGATGCCGACCTCGATATCCTCCTCGATGGCGTAATCGAAGCGCGCGCGCCGGTTCTCGGCGATCACCTTGTAGTTCTTGTTGTCGCTGTCCTTGGCCATTGACGCGATATAGGCCCTCAGCCGTCCGGCCGCCAGCCCGGCGGGACATCCACCGTGTCGATCCAGGGCTTGATGTCGAGCACCGGCGTGCCGTCCCAGGCATCCGTCGCGTCGATGCCGATCACGCCCGTCTCCGGGTCAAGAGACGTGATCACCACCGTCCCCAGCGCGATGGGGTTGGGCCGGACGGGCGAGCGCAGCGCGAAGGTGCCGCGCAGCCCGCGGCCATGGGCGGGGTTCTGCACCAGCAGGTCCCGCTCGCCGCGGTCGACCCAGTACATCAGCTGGATCGCCTGCCCCACCTCAAGCCCGGCAAGCGCGGGCGCATAGGCCGGATCAAGCTCCACCCGTGCGCCCTGGCGCGTCTCGCGCGCCGCGCGCAGGTTCTTGGGCGCGGTCCCCTTGGCCCAGGGCGAACGGATATGGCCGATGAAGCACAGCCCCGCCTCGATCCGCTCGGCGGGGTCGAAGGGCAGGGCGATCTCGCCCTCGCGCCTCACAGGATGCCGGCGTGGCGCATCGCCGCCTCGATCTGCGCCTTGGTGCCGTCGGACAGGCCCGTCAGCGGCAGGCGCACCTCATCGGAACAGCGGCCGAGCAGCGACAGGCCGTATTTCGCCCCGCAGACCCCCGGCTCGGCGAAGATCGCCTCGTGCAGCGGCATCAGCCGGTCCTGGTAGGCGAGCGCCGCGCGGTAGTCGCCCGCCAGCGTCGCCGCCTGCATCTCGGCGCAGAGCCTGGGCGCGACATTCGCGGTCACGCTGATGCAGCCCACGCCGCCCTGCGCATTGAAGCCGACGGCGGTCGCATCCTCACCCGAAAGCTGCACGAACTCCGTCCCGCAGGTGATCCGCTGCTTCGGCACGCGGCTGAGGTCGCCAGTCGCGTCCTTCACGCCGATGATGTTGGGCAGCTTGGCCAGCTCGCCCATCGTGGCGGGGACCATGTCGATCACCGAGCGCGGCGGGATGTTGTAGATGACGATCGGCAGGCCGATCTCGTTCAGGGCCGAGAAATGCGCGATCAGGCCCTTCTGGGTGGGCTTGTTGTAATAGGGCGTGACGACCAGCGCGGCATCCGCGCCGACGGCCTTCGCGTGTTCGACGAAGCGGATCGCCTCGACCGTGTTGTTGCTGCCCGCGCCCGCGATCACCGGCACGCGGCCCGCGGCGGTCTGCACGACCGCCTCGATCACCTGCTCGTGCTCGTCATGGGTCAGCGTCGGGCTTTCGCCCGTGGTGCCGACCGGAACCAGCCCGGTCGAGCCTTCGGCGATCTGCCACTCGACCAGTTTCTTCAGCGCGTCGAAATCCACCGAGCCGTTCGAGAACGGCGTGACGAGGGCCGGCATCGAGCCTTGGAACATGACACGCATCCTTTGCTGTGGGTGGACCGATCCGGGCGATCGGCAAATTCGCGCGGACACTAGCGATGGCGCGCGGGAATGCCAAGTTCGTGTGTTGCGCGGGGGGCGGCGCGGTTTATCCTCAGGGAAAAGAGCAGGGAGGTGCGTGCAGATGCGGCAGGTATTGCTGGCGGTTTCTCTCGTGTTGGCGCCGCTCGGCGCCCGCGCCGACACCGAGGCGATGGGATTGGCACTCGATGCGCTGTCCCAGGGCGACATGGGTCTTTACGCCGAGGCCGCGGGCCGGATCGACGATCCGGTGGCGCTCGACATCCTCAGCTGGACACGGCTGCGTGCAGGGCTGGGCGACTGGCCCGAATACATCGCCTTTCTCGAGCGCAACCCCGACTGGCCGGGCCTGCCCTACCTGCGCGCGCAGGGCGAGCCCTCGATCCCCGCGGGGGGCGACCCCGCCGCCATCATCGCCTATTTCGCCGGTCATCCGCCGACGACCGGCGCGGGCGCGCTGGCGCTTGCGCTGGCCCATCAGGCCGCGGGCGACCGTGCCGCCGCCGAGGCCGAGGCGATCCGCGCCTGGACGACCCTCGTCATGACGGGCGACGAGGCCGTGCAGCTGCGCGACGCCTTCGGCGAGGTGCTGAACACCGGCACCCATCACGAGGACCGGCTCGACAACCTGCTCTGG
Source organism: Rhodobacterales bacterium HKCCSP123 (assembly GCA_015689745.1). Lineage (GTDB taxonomy): Bacteria > Pseudomonadota > Alphaproteobacteria > Rhodobacterales > Rhodobacteraceae > Roseicyclus. The sequence goes on from WVSO01000038.1 coordinate 7,630, forward strand.
GAAGGCGCGGAGGAGCGCGCCCGCGCCATGGCCCCGCTGGTTTCCGAAGGCTGGCAGGCGCTCGCCGAGGCGCGGCTTGCTCTGCGCGCCCGGGCCCCCGGCGTCGACGCGCTGATCGAGGCGGTTCCGGCCGATCTGGCCGGTGATCCGGGGCTGGCCTACGAGCGGTTCCTCTGGCGCGTGCGCTCGGGCTTCTGGGATACGGCGGGCGAGCTGATGGCCGAGCGATCCGCCTCGCGCGACAGCCTCGGACGCCCGCTGGCCTGGGCCGACCGGCGCGCCGATCTCGCCCGCGACGTGATGCGCGAGGGCGATTTCGAGACCTGCTACACCTATTCCGCAAACCACCACATCGACCCCGCCCGCGAGGATTACGCCTATTCCGAGAACGAATGGCTTGCGGGCTACTGCGCCTATCGCCTTGGCCGCTTCGACACCGCCGCGGGTCACTTCGAAGCCTTCCGCGAAAGTGTCTTCACTCCCATCTCGCTCGGCCGTGCGGGTTACTGGCTGGGCCGCGCGCAGGAGGCGGCCGGCAATGCCGGGGCCGCGGCCGAGGCCTATGCGCAGGGCGCGCGCTACCAGTCGAGCTTCTACGGCCAGCTCGCGCAGGAGCGCGGCGGGTTGCCCGTCGATCCCGGCTTCCTTGGCGCCGAGGATCACGGCGACTGGCGGACGGCCGGGTTCACCGGCTCGACCGTGTTTCACGCGGCCCTCCTGTACTACGAGGCCGGTCAGGACTGGCCCGCCGAGCGCTTCCTCACGCACCTGACCGAAAGCCTTGGCCGGGACGAGGCCGGCATGCTCGGCGATTTCGCGCTGGAACTGGGCGACCCCCACCTGGCGCTGCGCATCGCCAAGCGCGCGGCGCAGGGCGGCCACGAGATCATGCGCGCCTACTATCCCGTCGTTCCCGCGCTGGCCGAGGCCGATCTGCCCGCGCCCGCCGCCTTCGTCCTCTCGATCGCGCGGCGCGAGTCGGAATTCGATCCGAATGTCGTCAGCCCCGCGGGTGCGCTGGGCCTGATGCAGGTGATGCCCGGAACGGGTCGCGACACGGCGCGCGGGCTTGGCGTCGAGTATTCCCAGACGCGGATGCTGGACGACCCGGCCTACAATGCACTGCTGGGCGCGACCTTTCTCGCCGGGCTCTTCGAGCGCTACGACGGCAACCCGGTCCTCATCTCGGCGGCCTACAACGCGGGGCCGGGGCGGGCGAACGAATGGATCGAGCGCTTCGGCGACCCGCGCCGGGCCGAGGATGTCGTCTACTGGATCGAGGCGATCCCCTTTTCCGAGACGCGCAACTACATCATGCGCGTCACCGAAAGCCTTGCGATCTACGAGGCGCAGCTGACCGGGGAACTGCCGGAACTCGGCCTGTCCGAACGGCTCGTCCGCTGACCGGTCAGGAGGCCGGGCCGAAGGTTTCGCACACGATCGCGCGGGCGCTCAGCCGGGCACAGGCACGGGCCGCCTGGTCCTCGGTCAGGCCCTGGAACCGGGCTTCGTATCCACCGTTGCGGCGCACGACGCGACGCAGCGCCTGGTCGAAGGTGCCGATCTCGCTCAGCGCGGTGCGCAACAGCAGCCGCTCGGCCGCGTGATGCGACGGTTGCGCGCCCAGCGACACCCCGTAAAGCCGCGATCCGGTCGAGGAGGCGCGGGTGACGACCTCGGGCTCGAGCGGGGCGGCGACGACCTCGGGTTCGGGCATGTCGGCGGGCCGGGGCGGCACGACAAGCGAGGCCTGCGGCGCGACCGGGCGCGGGACCGGCGCGGTGTCGGGCATGGCGACGGCGGCGGCGACACTGTCCTCCGCGGCCTCCGCCGTCTGCGGGGCAGGGCGGGGCAGGGCGTTCTCGGCCACCTCGACCTCGGGCGCGGGATCGGCCAGCGCCTCGCCCACCGCCTCCTCGATCGCGGCGAGCAATTCGGGCGCGGGTTCGCTGGCCGGTGCAGGGGGGCCGGGCCGCGGCTGCGGCCGGATCGAACGCGATACCAGCCCGTTCGCGCGTTCCGCGCGGCCGAAGGGGCTGTCGTCATCCCCTCCGCCCTCGTAGCTCGGCAGGTCTGGCTGTCGCACCCGCGCGGTCGCCGGGGCACGGGCGAAGCCCATGTCGAACAGCTCCATAATGCGCTGGTTGCGCCAGGCCGCCGAGCGGCCTCCGAAAACGGTGGCAAGGATGCGCACGCCCCCCCGTTCGGCCGAGGCCACCAGGTTGAAGCCCGCCGCGCGGGTGTAGCCCGTCTTGATGCCGTCCGCGCCGCGATAGGCGTCGAGGAGCGCGCGGTTGGTGTTGCGCACCGTGGCGATGCCCGCGTCCTCCTCGCGCCGCGAGAAGATATTGTAATACTGCGGGTAATCGTAGAACAGGCGCCGCCCCAGGATGGTCATGTCATGCGCGGTCGACAGGTGCCCGTCCTCGGTCAGGCCATGGGCGTTGCGGAAGGTCGTCCGCGTCATCCCCAGCGCCCGCGCGGTGCGGTTCATGCGCCGCGCGAAGGCCGCCTCGGACCCCTCGATCGCCTCGGCGATGGCGGTCGCCGCGTCATTCGCCGAGCGGATCGCGGCGGCGCGGATCAGGTAGCGGAAGCGGATCGTGGACCCCGCACGCAGCCCCAGTTCCGAGGGCGGCTCGGCGGCGGCGCGCTCGGAGATGCGCACCGGCGTGTCGAGCGTGATCTCGCCCAGCCGCACCGCCTCGAACGCGATGTAGAGCGTCATCATCTTGGTCAGGGAGGCAGGGTGCAGCCGCGTGTCCGCGTTGCGCGAATGCAGCACCTCGCCGGTGCGTGCATCCATCACCATCGCGGCATAGGGCGCAGCGCGCAGCGGGACCGCGGCCATGGCCATGCAGAAGATGAGGACCAGCCCGATGAGGGCCGGAAAACTCGGTCTATGTCTCACGGAGCCTGCTCGCTCTGCCTCGGGGGGTGCCGTCTGATGCGGCTTTGATTGTTAGCGTAAGCGATCCTCGGGAAAAAATCCATGGGGCGGTGCGGAAAATCCTCGGCTGCGACACCATGCGGGGCGGTGCGGCACATGTGGCGGTCCGGCGCCCGTCACCCGCAAGATTTCGCTGTATTTTCCGACAGGTTCGCGGATGCGGGGACGAAAGGGCGCGTGGCACCCCGGCGCGGCCTCTGGTATGAAGGGGAGAGACGAGAAAGGACGGACCCCGTGAAGGACAATTACGACGACCACAAATCCCGCGCCTCCGCGTGGTTCCGATCCCTGCGCGACGAGATCGTCGCCGCCTTCGAGGCGCTCGAGGACAGCCAGGGCGGCGATGCCCCCGCAGGCCGGTTCGAGGTGACCGAGACGAAACGCCACTCCGACGACGGGTCGGACGCCGGCGGCGGGTTGATGAGCGTCATGCGCGGCGGCCGCGTCTTCGAGAAGGTCGGCGTCAACGTCTCGACCGTCTACGGGCAACTGGGTGACCGCGCCGTGGCCGCCATGTCCTCGCGCAAGAACATGGACGGGCTGAAGGAGGATCCGACCTTCTGGGCCTCGGGCATCAGCCTTGTCGCGCACATGCAGAACCCGCATGCGCCCGCCGTCCACATGAACACGCGGATGTTCTGGACGCCCGTGGCGCATTGGTTCGGCGGCGGGTCCGACCTGAACCCCGCGATCGAATATGCCGAGGACACCGCGCATTTCCATGGCGTGCTCAAGGATCACTGCGACCGCCACCAGCCCGACTACTACGACCGGTTCAAGGCCTGGGCGGACGAGTATTTCTACGTCCCCCACCGCCACCGCGCGCGCGGCGTCGGCGGCATCTTCTACGATGACCTGAACACCGGCGACTGGGAGGCCGATTTCGCCTTCACCCAGGATGTCGGCCGCGCCTTCCTTCCGGCCTTCGTTCCCTGCGTCGAGCGCCGTCGCCACACCGATTGGTCCGAGGCCGACCGCGAGGCGCAGCTGGTCCATCGCGGGCTCTACGCGGAATACAACCTGGTCTACGACCGGGGCACCAAGTTCGGCCTCGAGACGGGCCACGACGCCAACGCCGTCCTGATGAGCCTGCCGCCCATCGCGAAATGGACCTGACCGGACGGACACCGCCCCGTCGGGGCCGGCAAGGTCCGAAGGCTATCCCAGAAGGCGGCGGTAGATCGCGTTGATCGCTGCCGCCTCGTCTTCCAGCCGGAACCCCTGAACCGCCCGCGCGCGCCCCGACAAGCCATGATCGCGGCGCCGGTCCGCGTCGTCGAGGTAGGCGGCGATCGCCTCGGTCAGCCCGTCGATGTCGCCCGGATCGACCAGCTTGCCCGTCTCGCCATCGGCCACCAGCTCCTCGAAGGCGCCGACGCGGGTCGCGACCACGGGCACCCCGCAGGACATCGCCTCGAGCGGGGTCAGGCCGAACCCCTCCCACCGCTGCGGCGCGACGTAGAGGTCCAGCACCCGGTACCAGTCCGCGATGTCCTGCGCCGTAACCTCGGGCTTGAAAAGGATCCGATCCGCCAGTCCCGCATCGGCCACGCGGTCGCGAAGCGCCTGCGCGTAGCCGCGATGTTGCCTGGTCGCGCGGCCCGTCACCAGGGCGGTCGCCCCGGGATGGGCGGCAAGCACCGCCAGCATCGCCTCGACGAAGTCGCCTGTACCCTTCTGCGCGCGGATCCGCCCGTAGCAGCCGATCAGCGGCCCCTCGGGAAGCCCCAGCCGCGCCCGCAGCGCGGCCTTGTCCTCGGCGGGCGAGAAGGCCCGGGTGTCGATCCCGTGGGGGATCACCGTCGCAGTCCGCTCGAGATAGGCTGCCGATCTCGCCGATGCCGCAACCACGTGATCCATCTGCCGGATCAGCCAACGGGTATAGCCGGTGTGCCGCCGCTGCGAGGCCGAGGTGAACACAAGCCGCAGCTCCTTGCGCAGCACGTGCTTCAGGATCAGACCGGCCAGCATCTCCGAGTTGCGGCGCGCGTGCCAGACCCGCGCCCCCGACGGTCCGCGGCGCGGCATCGCCAGGAGAGCCCCAACCGCGATGCGCGGCAGATTTTCGGGAAGGCAAGGCCCACAGGCGGCGATGGCGATCTCCCTCGCCTGAACCGGCACCAGCCGGACGACCGTCGAGGTGACGCCCGAAAGCCGCCGCTTGAAGTTCGGCGCGATGACATCGACCTGGACTGAAACCACCACTGACACACACACGGCACACGCCGACTTTATCGTGAATAGGAGGCGTTTTCGCGGGGATCAAGCGGTGCGTCGCCGATCCGCGGTCCGACCTCGGCGGAATGCAGCCCGATCACGGGGTCTCTCGGTTTCGTGTCCGCCCGTGCCGTTGAACGCCAAGCCGCCGACCATAGCCTCGGGGGCGACGCGGTGACGAGCATGCCGCGCGACACAAGTTCACTCTAGAGCAAGGAGCTCGAAGAAGAATGAAACGATCCCTGATCCCCGCTGCCGGCCTCGCCGCGCTGACCGCCGTTCCCGCCTTCGCCGGTGGCGCGGCCGAACCGGCCCCCGGCCCCGTTGCCATCGCGCCCGTGCCGGTCGCCGCGTCCGGCATCGACTGGACCGGCCCCTCGGTCGGCGTGCAGCTCGGCTATGGCGACGTCTCGACCTACGGCGCCGCGGCGCTCGCCGGTGACGGCGCACTCTACGGTCTGCGCGCCTATTACGACGTCGATCTCGGCACCGTGGTCGTCGGCGGCGGCCTGCAATACGACACCACCGACATCGACCTTGGCGGCGTCACCACGCTCGACTCGGTCACCCGCATCGGCGCGCGCGCCGGTGTCGACCTTGTCGACAACTGGCTCTACGGCACCGCCGGCTGGGCCCGGGCCGATACCTCCGACCCCGCCGTGGGCGACAGCGACGGCTGGTTCGCCGGTGTGGGCTACGAGGTGTTGATCACGGACAACATCACCCTCGGCACCGAAGTGCTCTACCACGAATTCAGCGACTTCGCCCTGCCGGGCCTGACCGCCGAGGCGACAACGGCCGCCCTTTCGGTCAATTTCCGCTTCTAGGCGGGATCGAACCGGGCCGCGAAATCCGTGCCCAAACCCTCGGCGGACATCGCGCCGCCGAGGGCCGCCACCGCCCCGAGCCGCCCGATCTCGTCCGCGCATTTGGCGCCCGCGCCATTGCCGCCGGTCAGAAGCGTGACCCCATCGGCGAGCCGCGCGGCATAGGGGTGCCCCGTCGCCGTGAAACTGACGGCGCAGGCGCCCGTGCGCGTCGCCCGGATATCGAGGCCGGGCATCACACGGCGCAACTCGGCCACCAGCCCCCTGCCCGCGTCGGCGCTTCCGTCGGTCCGGAACCAGTCGTTCAGCACCGCGCCGTCGCGCGCCTCCGGGCTCTCCGTCTCGCCCCCGATCTTCAGGTAGAACCGCCCGTCCGGGTAGCGGATCGGCGGCAGCAGGTAGAGGTCCGTCTCGCCGCCCTCGGGCACCCAGATCAGGCTCGGCATGGCGGCGAGCCGCGCGGCCTCCACCTCCGCCACTTCGGCGAGCACGATCGTCCGCAGGAAGACCCGCAAGGCCGGGCGTCGCGCGGTGAGCGGTGCGGCGGCGGCCCAGCCGCCGGTCGCCAGGACCACCCGCGACGCCTCCAGCCGCGTGCCGTCCGCAAGCGTCAGGCTTCCGCCCGTCCGCCCGGTGACGTGGTGCGCGATGACACGCGCTCCGGCCGCGACGGCCAGGGCCTCCTCGGCGCGGCGCATCGCACGCGGGTCGATCACGCCGCCGGACGGGTCGAAGGCGGCGACCGTTCCCTCGGGCAGATCGAACATCGGGAACCGCCCGGCCAGCGCCACCCCCTCCAGCCGCTCGTGGATCAGCCCAAGTTCGGCGGCGCAGGACAGAAACCCTTGCGTGAACCCCGACATCGGCCCCTGCACCGGCCCGGCCATCATGCCGCCGCAGGGCGTGTAGAAGGCGATGCCGCTCCGCCGCTCGATATCGCGATACCGCGCGATCGACCGCGTCGAGAGCCGCGCCCAGACCGGATCATGGGCGATGCTCCGGGTGATCCGCCCCGCGTCGTGAAAACTGCCGAAGGGCCCCTCATGGGTGGTCCGCTCCGCCGGCTCGTCCGGGCCCACCAACACCACGTCGCACCCGGCCTCGGCCAGGTGCCGCGCACAGGCGGTGCCCATCAGCCCCCGTCCGACGACAACCATGTCCGCGCGCTCCACCCCGGCGGTCCTCCCGATCACGACCCGTCCTGCATGCGTATTTTTGGAAAGATGAAGGACAATTCGATTAAAATCTGCCGGGCCCCTTCACCTTTCTCCAAATACGCACGGCGACCGGCCGGCCATCGGCGCGCCGGTCCGGTCAGCCGCGAATCGTTTCCAGGAGCAGGTGGACGTTCTCCGGGTCCGCCTCGGGCGTGATGCCGTGGCCGAGGTTGAAGATATGCGGCCCGCCCTTCAGCGCGTCGATGATGCGGCGCGTCTCGTCGACCAGCGCCTGCCCGCCGGTGATCATGTGTTTCGGGTCGAGGTTGCCCTGCACGCAGCTGTCGGGCTGCAGGTGTTCCGCGGCCCATGCCGGATCGACGGACGTGTCGATGGCCAGACCGTCGGCACCCACCGCCTTGGCGAAGCCGATGTATTTCTCGCCCGCCTCGCGCGGGAAGGCGATGACCGGCAGACCAGGGTGGCGGCGCTTCAGTTCCGCCGTGATCCGCTTCGCGGGCTCCAGCGCGTAGCGGTCGAAGGCCTCGCCCTTCAGCGATCCGGCCCAGCTGTCGAAGATCTTCACGACCTCGGCCCCGGCCTGCACCTGCATGTCCAGGTATTCGATCGTGGCTCCCGTCAGAAGCTCGATCAGCGCGTCGAAGGTCGCGGGGTCCCCCTCGCGCAGGGCGTGGGCGGGGGCCTGGTCGGGCGTGCCGCGCCCGGCGATCATGTAGGTCGCCACGGTCCAGGGCGCCCCGGCGAAGCCGATCAGCGTCGTCTCCTCGGGCAGTTCGCGCGACAGGATGCGCACGGTCTCGTAGACGGGGGACAGGTGGTCGTGGATGTCATCCTTGCCCTTCAGGGGCTTCAACCCTTCGGGGCCGGTGATCGTCGACAGGCGCGGCCCCTCGCCGGTGACGAACCACAGGTCCGCGCCGAGCGCGTCGGGAATGAGCAGGATGTCGGCGAAGAGGATCGCCGCGTCGAAACCGTATTTCCGGATCGGCTGCAACGTCACCTCGGCGGCCAGTTCGGAATTGTAGCACAGCGACAGGAAATCCCCCGCCTGCGCGCGCGTCGCGCGGTATTCCGGCAGGTAGCGCCCGGCTTGCCGCATCAGCCAGACCGGCGGCACGTCCATCGCCTCCCCCGCGAGCGAGCGCAGCAGTTTCTTCTGGCCGGTGGGGGGCGCGTCAAACATGGGAGTTGTCCTTCGGTCGTTTGCGGGACAGGAATTGTCCGCACGAGAGAGTCTGTCAACCCGAAGGCGATTGTCAAGTAAAGTTGACAGGTATAGAAAGGCCCCATGACGACCGACCTCCCCACCCCCGCCCAACCGCTCCGCATCGGAACCCGTGGCTCGCCGCTGGCGCTGGCGCAGGCGCATGAGACGCGTGGCCGCCTGATGGCCGCGTTCGATCTGCCGGAAGCGGCTTTCGAGATCGTGGTGATCAAGACCACCGGCGACGACCGCAGCCTGATCGACGCCGACATCGCGTTGAAGACGCTGGGTGGCAAGGGCCTGTTCACCAGGGAGATCGAGGAGGACATGCTGTCAGGCAAGATTGACATCGCCGTCCACTCGATGAAGGACATGCCGGTGCTGCAGCCTCCGGGCCTTTTGCTCGACACCTACCTCCCGCGGGAGGATGTGCGCGACGCTTTCGTCTCGCTCCATCACGACGGCCTCGCCGCGCTGCCCGAGGGGGCGGTTGTCGGCTCCTCGAGCCTGCGCCGCCGGGCGCAGCTGGCGGCAAGACGCCCCGACCTGCGCGTGGTCGAGTTCCGCGGCAACGTGCAGACCCGGATGAAGAAACTGGGCGACGGGGTCGCCGATGCGACCTTCCTCGCCATGGCCGGGCTGCGCCGTCTCGGCATGACCGACGTGGTGAAATCCGCCATCGCGCCCGAGGACATGCTGCCCGCCGTGGCGCAGGGCGCCATCGGGATCGAACGCCGTGCGGATGATCTTCGCGCCGCCGCCATGCTCGAGGCGATCCATCATGGCCCCACCGGCCAGCGCCTTGCCGCCGAGCGCGCCTTTCTGGCCGGGCTCGACGGCTCCTGCGAGACGCCCATCGCGGGGCTGGCGGAGCTCGACGGCGGCACGCTGCGCCTGCGCGGCGAGATCCTGCGCCCCGACGGCTCCGAGGTGCTGACCGACGACCGGAGCGCGCCCATCGAGGATGGTGCCGCGCTGGGCGCCGAAATGGCGCGTGCGCTGAGGGCGCGGGCCGGAGACGGCTTTTTCGACTGGATCGCCGCCTGACCTTTGGGATAGGCACGGCTTGCCTTTTGCTCTGTTGCCGCCTCTCGTGGGGCGTGCTTTTTTGTGTCCCATGCCGCCGGAGCGCGCGGCGGCATGACCGTTTACCATGGGAACAGCGCCTGACATGCAGATCGACCAGACAGGTATCCCGGGGCTCCTGGTGATCACGCCGCGCCGCTTCGGGGATGCGCGGGGGTTCTTCGCGGAAACCTGGAACAGCGAAAAGCTCGCCGCCCAGGGCATCACGACCCGGTTCGTGCAGGACAACCATTCGCTCTCGGCGCAGGCCGGCACGGTGCGCGGCTTGCATTTCCAGGCGCCGCCCCATGCGCAGGCAAAGCTGGTGCGCTGCGGGCGCGGGGTGCTGTTCGACGTGGCCGTCGATATCCGCAAGGGCTCTCCGAGCTACGGGCGCTGGTTCGGCATCGAGCTGAGTTTCGAGAACGGCAGGCAGCTGCTGATCCCCGCGGGTTTCGCCCACGGCTTCGTCACCCGTGCCCCCGAGACCGAGATCGTCTACAAGTGTTCCGACGTCTACGCCCCCGAGACAGAGGGCGCGTTGCGGTTCGACGATCCCGATATCGGAATCCACTGGGGCATGGGCGACACCGCGCCGATCCTGTCCGAAAAGGACGCCGCCGCGGGTGCGTTCGCGGGCTTTGACAGCCCGTTCATCTACGGGGGGAACGGCGCATGAAACTCTTGGTCACGGGCGGCGCCGGCTTCATCGGCTCGGCGGTGGTTCGGCTCGCCGTGGCGCGGGGCCACGCTGTCGTGAATGTCGACAAGCTGACCTATGCCGCCTGCCTCGACAATGTCGCCAGCGTATCGGGCAGCCCGCTTTACGCCTTCGAGAAGGCCGATATCTGCGACCGTGCCGCGATGGACCGCATCCTTGCGCAGCATCGCCCCGATGCGATCATGCATCTGGCCGCGGAAAGCCATGTCGACCGGTCCATCGACGGGCCCGGCACCTTCATCGACACCAACATCACCGGCACCTACACGCTTCTGGAAGCCGCCCGCGCCCACTGGACCGCGCTTGGCAAGCCCGAAAGCTTCCGCTTCCACCATATCTCGACCGACGAGGTCTATGGCACGCTGGGCGACACCGGCCTGTTCACCGAAGAGACGCCCTACGCCCCCAACAGCCCCTATTCCGCGTCGAAAGCCGCCTCCGACCACCTCGTCCGGGCCTGGCACGAGACCTACGGCCTTCCGGTCGTGCTCACCAATTGTTCCAACAATTACGGCCCCTTCCACTTCCCCGAGAAGCTGATTCCGGTCGTGATCCTCAACGCGCTGGCGGGCAAGCCCATCCCGGTCTACGGGCAGGGGCTGAACGTGCGCGACTGGCTTTACGTCGAGGATCACGCCGACGCCCTGCTGCTCGTCTGCGAACAGGGGTCGCTTGGGCGCAGCTACAACATCGGCGGCAACAACGAGCGTCGGAACATCGACCTTGTCCGCACCATCTGCGCCCTGCTGGACGAGCGCCGCCCCGAAGACGCGCCGCATGACCGGCTGATCACCCATGTCACCGACCGCCCCGGCCATGACTTGCGCTACGCGATCGACGCAAGCCGGATCACGGCGGAACTGGGCTGGTCCCCCTCCGTGACGGTCGAGGAGGGGCTGGCCCGCACCGTCGACTGGTATCTCGCCAACGAGGACTGGTGGCGCGCGTTGCAGGCCCGCGACGGTGTCGGTCAGCGCCTCGGAAAGGCGGGCTGAGGCATGACCGTTCTCGTCTTCGGCCACTCCGGGCAGGTCGCGACCGAGCTGCGCGGACTGGCGCCCGTGACGGCGCTGGGCCGCGATGCCGCCGACCTGTCCGACCCCGAGGGCTGCGCCGCCGCGATCCGCGCCCATGGCCCGCGCGCCGTCATCAACGCTGCCGCTTATACCGCCGTAGACCGCGCCGAGACCGAGGAAGACCTTGCCACCAGGATCAACGCTCATGCCCCGGCCGCCATGGCGCAGGCCTGTGCCGATCTGGGCATCCCCTTCGTCCAGATCTCGACCGATTACGTCTTCGCGGGCACTGGTGACGCGCCATGGCAGCCGGGCGACGCCACCGCCCCGCTCGGCGCTTATGGCCGTTCCAAGCTGGCCGGGGAAATGGCCGTGCGCGCCGCGGGCGGCCCCCATGCGATCCTGCGCACCTCCTGGGTCGTCTCGGCCCATGGGCAGAACTTCGTCAAGACGATGCTCCGCCTCGGGGCCGGGCGCGACCGCCTGACCATCGTCGCCGACCAGGTCGGCGCGCCCACGCCCGCCCGCGCCATCGCCGCGGCCTGCCTCTCCATCGCCGACCAGCTGACCGCCGACCCGGCGAAATCCGGCACCTATCATTTCGCCGGAACGCCCGACACCTCCTGGGCCGGCTTCGCCCGCGAGATCTTCGCGCAGGCGGGCCTGCCCTGCGACGTTGTCGACATCCCCAGCAGCGACTATCCCACCCCCGCCAAGCGCCCCCTCAACTCGCGCCTCGACTGCAGCGCCACGACCACGGCCTTCGGCATCGAACGCCCCGACTGGCGCGCGGGCCTGCGCGACATTCTCCAAACCCTCGCCTCGGAAGGACAATCCTCGTGACCCAACGCAAGGGCATCATTCTCGCCGGTGGCTCGGGCACCCGGCTCTACCCGGTGACGCTGGGCGTGTCGAAACAGCTCCTGCCGATCTACGACAAGCCGATGATCTACTACCCGATCACCGTGCTGATGCTCGCGGGCATCCGCGAGATCGCCATCATCACCACCCCGCAAGACCAGGCGCAGTTCCAGCGCACGCTGGGCGACGGCGGCCAATGGGGCCTGAGCCTGAGCTACATCGTCCAGCCCAGCCCCGACGGGCTGGCGCAGGCCTATCTGCTGGCGCGCGATTTCCTGAACGGTGCGCCCTCGGCGATGGTGCTGGGCGACAACATCTTCTTCGGCCACGGCTTGCCGCAGCTCCTGGCCGAGGCCGATGCGCAGGCAACCGGCGGCACCGTCTTCGGCTACCATGTCGCCGATCCAGAGCGTTACGGCGTGGTGGATTTCGGCCCCGACGGCGCGGTCAAGGCGATCATCGAGAAACCCGCGCGTCCTCCGTCGAATTTCGCCGTCACCGGCCTCTATTTCCTCGACGGCACCGCGCCCGAGAGGGCGGCGACCGTCAAACCCTCCGCCCGCGGCGAGCTTGAGATCACCTCGCTGCTCGAGACCTACCTCGCCGAGGGCGCGCTGCGCGTCAGCCGCATGGGCCGCGGCTATGCCTGGCTCGACACCGGCACCCATGGCAGCCTGCTCGATGCCGGGAACTTCGTGCGCACGCTGGAAGAGCGGCAGGGCATGCAGACCGGATCACCCGACGAGATCGCCTACAACCAGGGGTGGATCACGGCGGGTCAGCTTTCCCAACGTGCCGAATTGTTTGGGAAAAACGAATATGGCCGCTATCTGCTGTCCCTGATATAGAGTGGGCGTGGCCCGGCGGGCCTCAGGTCACTGTGTTGTCGTACGAGTATCCCCGCGGTGTTTTTCCGCCTCTTTGCCCTCTATCTGCGCTATGTCGCGCAGCACGCGGACCGGCTCGGCGGCTTTTCCCTGCCGCGCGACCGGCAAGGGCGGCTCGGCCATGTCGAAGAGATCAAGCGCGCGAACGGCAGCACCCGGATCGTGGGCTGGACCTCGGCGCGCGAGCTGCGGCTGAGCTGGCCCGGTGGCGAAACGCGCGTCGAGCCGACGATCCAGCGTGCCGATGTGACCCTGCGCTTCGGCCTGCCCCTCGTTTCGGGGTTCGAGATCGAGGCGCCCGAGGGGGTTCGACCGCTCTGGCTGCACGTCCCGACATTCGACGGCACGGTGCTTGACCTGCCGGTGCCGCACCCGGCCGATCCGCCCACGCCCAAGGCGCTGCGGCGGCTGCGCCGTGCCTTCGTCCTCGACCTCCTGCGCGCGTTGCCGGCCTGTCTGAGCTGGCTTGCTACCCGCGACCCGGCCGCCCGGACCCGGATCAAGCATGCCTTCGGCCTTGAGGCCGTGGCGACGGGTCTGCCGCTCGATCCGCGCTATTTCGCCCCCGGCTCCGTGGCGCGATCGTATCACCCGGTCACCGTGGTCCTGCCGGTTCACAACGCCTTCGACCTTCTGGGCCAGACCTTGCGCCGCTTCGAGGCGCACACCGATTGCGACTGGCACCTCGTCCTTGTCGAGGACGCCTCAAGCGATATCCGTGTCCGTCCCTTCCTGCGTACCTGGGCCGAGGAACGCCCCGGTCAGGTGACGCTGATCGAGCTTCAGGAGAACCGCGGGTTCGTCGGCGCCGTCAATCGCGGCCTCGAGCAGGCCGAAGGCCGCCCCGGCCATGTCATCGTGCTGAACTCCGACGTGATGCTGCCCGCGGGCTGGGCATCGCGGCTTGTCGCCCCCTTCGATCTCGACCCGTGGATCGCCTCGGTCACGCCAATGTCGAACGACGCCGAGATCTTCTCGGTGCCGAACATCTGCGAGGCGATGCCGCTGGCCGATGGGCTGGTCGACCGGATCGATGCCGTCGCCAGGTCCCTGTCCCTGCCCGACCGCCTGCCCTCCGCGCCGACCGGCGTCGGGTTCTGCATGGCGATGAATGCCCACTGGTTTCACCGCGAGCCCCGCTTCGACTCCGCCTTCGGGCGCGGCTACGGCGAAGAGGTCGACTGGTGCCAGAAAACCCGGCGCATGGGCGCGCGGCATGTCGGGCTGCCCTCGCTCTTTGTCGAGCATCGCGGCGGACAGAGCTTCGGCCGCGAGGCCAAGGCCGGCCTTGTGGTCAAGGCCAACGCCCTCATCGCCCGGCGCTATCCCACCTATGATCTCGAGGTGCAGGCCTATATCGGGCGTGACCCGCTGCGCACCCCGCGCCTTGCGCTCGCGGTCGCCATCGCGGGCGAGATGAGCCTCGACGCGCTGCCCCTCTACCTCGCGCATTCCATGGGTGGCGGCGCCGATCACGCCCTGGATGCCGAGATCGCGGCCCGCACGGCGCAGGGGCAATATGCCCTGGTGCTGCGCGTCGGAGGCCCCTGGCGCTGGCAGCTCGAGGTGCATGGCCCCGGCGGCACTCTCAGCGGCGTGACCGGAGAGCTCGAGCATGTCCGGCGCATGCTCGAACCTGTTCCGGCCCTGCGCATCGTCTATTCCTGCGGCGTCGGCGACCCCGATCCCGTCAGCCTGCCCGACGCCCTCCTGTCCTTCGTCCGCGCCGGCAGGCCGACCCGGCTCGAGGCGCGGCTGCACGATTATTTCGTGATCAGCCCGTCCTACTGCCTGCTCAATTCCGACGGCAGCTATCGCGGCCCCGTGGGACCCGACAACCCGGATCCCGCCCATGCCGCCCGCAGACCGCAAGGCGGGGTGGCTTCGCTCCGCGAGTGGCAGACCGCCTGGGGCCAGTTCCTGTCACGCTGCGACGAGATCACCGTCTTTTCCGAGTCGAGCCGCTGGCAGCTGCTCGAAACCTACCCCGGCCTTCGCGGCCGCGTCGCCTACCGGCCGCACGCCATGATCGAGCGTATCCCGCGCGTCCATGCGCCCGGGCACGGCGCCTCTGCGTCGGGCACCGTCGCCGTGCTCGGCAACGTCAACCTGCAGAAGGGGGCGGGGGTGCTCACGGCCCTCGCCGAAGAGATCGCGCGCCGCGGCTCCGGGCCCCGGCTGGTCCTGATCGGCAACATCGACGCCGCGTTTTCCCTGCCTCCTTCGGTCAGGCTTCACGGCAGCTACACAAGGTCCGACATCGCCCATCTCGCCGAACGCTACGGGGTGACGGCCTGGCTCGTGCCCTCGGTCTGGCCCGAGACCTTTTCCTTCGTGACCCACGAGGCGCTGGCGACGGGGCTGCCGGTCTTCGGTTTCGACATCGGCGCGCAGGGCGAGGCGCTGAGGCGCGCGCCAAACGGGGCGCCGATCCCCTTCCATCCCGACGGCGACCATGCCGCCGCCATCCTCGCGGCCTTCGGTCGGCAGTTCGAGGGGCGGGCCGATCCCGCTGCACCGGTGCTGCGCGGCCTGGACGAAGCGGCCGAATAGGCGCGCGCCGCGGCGTCAGGTCTCCGCGCTCTCCCGGTCGGTGCCGAGACAGGCCCGCGCGAGGACCTGGCGGTAAGCGGCGCGAAACGCGTCGTTGGTCGCATCCGCCTGCTTGCCGATCCGGGCCGGCGCGGGGCGCCAGTCGGGGCAGGGGTGCCCGATCTCCTCCATCACGCGCCGCACCATGACCATGGGGCGGTGGACCAGGTCCTCGTAGGCGACGTCCGTCACCTTCAGGTCGAAGGCCTCGAAGATCAGGGGGAAAAGCGCCTCTTCCCGCTGGATCGCCGCGATCTGCCGGGTGATCCTGGCCGCATCGTAGCGCGGCGTGATCTCGGCCTTGACCGGGGTCAGGCTGGTCCATTTGCCGGTCTGCCACGCGATCTCGCGCGAGATCGCCTGCCCGACGGTGTCGCGACGACGGATATGCACGACGCGCAGGCCTTGGTGCATCTCGTGAATGCGGCACCTTAGGAGCATCAGAAGCTGGTCCCATGACGCCTTGACGCCGAAGGGAACGCCGTGGCGCCGCGCGAGCGCCTCGAAATATCCCGGAAACGTCGGGACGCCCCAGTCGTCGCAGCGCTGCGCCACCGTCTCGGCGTTCAGCGCCTCGCCAAGGCCCGTCACCTGGCCGGTCGACCGCATCAGTTCGGCCAGGTAGTTCGACCCGCTTCGATTGGTGAAGGCGATCACGACCAGCGGATGCGGGATGACCGGTGCCGTGCCCTCCCAGGTGACCCGCCCCTCGAAGACCGCCTCGATCTCCTGCTGGTGCAGGCCGGTGTCCCCGAGTTGCGCGAGAAGGTGGTCTGCAGGCTGCATGTGCCGTCCTGTGAAGGGCTCGTCGCGCCGGTTTCCGGCGCCCGGCACCCTTAGCGGACCGCTTCAAGGTTGAAAAGACGAGGCGCGGGGTTGGGGGGTCTTGACCCTCCAGTCACTGGAAGGCTTATGTCCCGATCTGCCCTGACAGGAACATGACATGCCTCGCGACATCCAGCACAAGACCCGGCGCTACACCGTGGACAATCTCACATGCGGCAGCTGCGTCTCGCGGGCCGAGGCGGCGCTCTCCGCCGTGCCGGGCGTTCTCTCGGCCGAGGTGAACCTCGCAACGCGGCGGGCCGATATCGTCACCGACGAGACCTTCGACGCCACCGCCCTTGACGTTGCCATGCGCGCCGCCGGCTACCCGGTGCAGGCGACCGGCGGGCGCGCGCTGCGCGTGTCGGTCGGCAACATGACCTGCGGCGGCTGCGCCTCCCGCGCGGAAACCGCGCTGATGGCCCTGCCCGAGGTCCTGGAGGCGCAGGTGAACCTTGCCCTCAAGCGTGCCGACCTGCGGCTGGCCGACGGTGCCGATGTCGCCCGTATCGAGGCCGCGATGGAGGCCGCGGGCTATCCCGTCGCACCGCTCGACGCGCCCGAGGCAACGCCTGCGCCCGACACCCCCGAGGATGAGACGGGGCCCCTTCGCCGCGCCTTTCTCTGGGCCGCGGCGCTGACCCTGCCGGTCTTCGTGCTGGAGATGGGGGGGCACCTCATCCCTGCCTTCCACCATTGGCAGATGCAAACCTTCGGCACCTTCCCCCTGCGCCTTCTGCAATTCGTGCTGACCACCATCGTCCTCTTCGGACCGGGCCGCGTCTTCTTCCGCCTCGGCGTACCTGCCCTGCTCAAGGGCGCGCCCGAGATGAACAGCCTCGTCGTCCTTGGCGCGGGCGCGGCATGGATCTGGTCCAGCGTCGTGACCTTCGCGCCGCAAGTGATCCCCGACACCGGCCGCTTCGTCTATTTCGAGGCCGCCGCCGTGATCGTCACCCTGATCCTCCTGGGCCGCTGGCTCGAGGGGCGCGCGCGCGGTCAGGCGGGCGCGGCGATCCGCGGCCTCATGGCGCTTCGCCCCGACACGGCGCTCCGCGTCGAGCAGGGACAGGAGACCGAGGTGCCGCTCTCCGATCTGCGTCGCGGCGACCTGGTCCGGCTCAAGCCCGGCGGCCGCGTCGCCGTCGACGGCGAGGTGATCGAGGGGGAAACCTGGATCGACGAGGCGATGCTGACGGGTGAGCCCGTTCCCGTCGCCAAGCGCGCGGGCGACAGTGTCACCGCGGGCACGGTGAACGGTACCGGCACGCTCCTTTACCGAGCCACGGCCGTCGGCGCCGACACCGTTCTCGCCCGCATCGTCGCCATGGTCGAGGATGCGCAGGCGACCCGCCTGCCGGTGCAATCCCTCATCAACCGCGTGACCGCGATCTTCGTGCCGGTCGTCCTTGTCATCGCGCTGCTCGCGGCGGGCGGCTGGCTGATCTGGGGGCCGGAGCCCGCCAAGGCTCTGGTGATCGGCGTTTCCGTCCTGATCATCGCCTGCCCCTGCGCCATGGGCCTTGCCACGCCCGTCTCGATCCTTGCCGGAACGGGCCGCGCCGCCGAACTGGGCGTGCTCTTTCGCAAGGGCGACGCCCTGCAAGAGCTTTCCCGCGTCACACTGGTCGCCTTCGACAAGACCGGCACCCTGACCGAAGGCCGCCCCGCCGTCACGGCCATCGCCCCCACGAGCGACAGCGACGAGGCCACGCTGCTCAGCCTCGCCGCCGGGGCCGAGGCCGCCTCCGAGCACCCGCTCGCCCGCGCCATCCTCGCCGAGGCCCGCGCGCGGGGCCTGTCGCCCCTTCGCGTCGACAGCTTCGAGGCGGTCACCGGCGCGGGCGTGAAGGCCATCGTCGAGGGTGAAACCCTCCGCGTCGGTTCCCGCTCCTTCCTCGAGGCCCAAGGCGTCGCCGTCCCCCCCACCGCCCCCGGCCCGGCGACCGAGGTGCATGTCGCGCGCGGCGCGCTCTACCTCGGGCACCTTGCGCTGTCGGACCCGCTGAAGCCCGAGGCCGCCCGCGCCATCACCGCGCTCAAGGCCCGCGGCGTGACCGTCGCGCTTCTGTCGGGCGACGCCGAGGGGCCGGTTCAGGCCGTCGCGCGCGAGCTCGGCATCGACGAGGTCCACGCCCGCCTCTCGCCCGCCGACAAGCGCGAACAGGTCGCGGCATGGCGGAAGCAGGGCCTGAAGGTGGCCTTCGTCGGCGACGGGCTGAACGACGCCGCCGTGCTGGCGGAGGCCGATGTGGGCATCGCGCTCGGCACCGGAACCGACGTTGCGATCGAGGCCGGCGACGTGGTGCTTGTCTCGGGCGCGCCCACCGGCGTCGCCACCGCGATGGAGGTCTCGCGCCGCACCCTGCGCAACATCGCGCAGAACCTCGTCTGGGCCTTCGGCTACAACGTCGCCCTCATCCCCGTCGCCGCCGGGCTGCTCGCGCTCGCAGGCGGCCCCTTCCTCAACCCAATGCTGGCGGCGGGCGCGATGGCGGCAAGCTCCGTCCTCGTCGTCCTGAACGCCCTGCGCCTGCGCCGGATGGAGGCCGCATGAACATCGGAGACGTCGCCGACGCCGCGGGCCTGCCCGCCAAGACCATCCGCTATTACGAGGATATCGGCCTCATCACGCCCCATCGCAGCGCCAATGGCTATCGCCAGTTCACGCAGTCGCATCTGCACAAGCTCGCCTTCATCGCGCGCGCCCGGGGCCTGGGGTTTTCCATCGAGCAATGCCGCACCCTGCTGGCGCTCTACGAGGACCGTGACCGCGCCAGCGCCGACGTCAAGGCGCTGGCCGAAACCCACCTGTCCGAGATCGACGCCAAGATGGCCGAGCTCTCCGAGATGCGGCGCACGCTGGCCGAGCTCGTCCAGGCCTGCGCGGGCGATCACCGGCCTGACTGTCCGATCCTCAAGGGCCTCGCCGCCCCCGACAAGGCCGATTGATCGGCGGCGCTCAGGAGCTTAGGACTGGGGTATCCCCGAGGGCTCCCAATGTCTCCGCTTCGCGGTATCACGCTCAAGCTCCTGTCGGTCTGCGTCTTCGTGGCAATGGCCTCGATCATCAAGGCCACGTCCGAAGCCGTGCCACCGGGTCAGGCAGTCTTCTTCCGCTCGCTTTTCGCGATCCCGGTCATCGGCGTCTGGCTGGCGCTGCGCGGCGAACTGGGCACGGGTCTCGGCACGAAGAACCCGATGGGCCATGTCTGGCGCGGCCTTGTCGGAACCTCGGCGATGGGCCTCAGCTTCGCGGGCCTCGGCCTCCTGCCGCTGCCCGAGGTGACGGCGATCGGTTACGCCGCGCCGATCCTCGTCGTGATCTTCGCCGCCATGTTCCTCGGCGAGGATGTCCGCCTCTTCCGCCTATCGATGGTGGCGCTCGGCATGGCGGGCGTGCTCGTCGTGCTCAGCCCGCGCCTGCAGCTCGACCCTGCCGCCGTCGACACGCGCGAGACGCTGGGCGCGGTGCTCGTGCTGCTGTCGGCGGTCTGTGCCGCCCTGGCCCAGGTCTTCGTGCGCAAGCTCGTCCAGTCCGAGTCGGTCTCGGCCATCGTCTTCTACTTCTCCATCACCGCGACCGTGCTGTCGCTCCTGACCCTTCCCTGGGGCTGGACGCTGCCCAGCCCGCAGGTCCTGGCCCTGCTGATCTGCGCGGGCCTTCTCGGCGGCGTGGGCCAGATCCTCCTGACCTCGAGCTACCGCCATGCCGACGCGTCGCTCATCGCGCCCTTCGAATACGCCTCGATGATCCTGTCGATCGTTGTCGGCTACACCGTCTTCGGAGAGGTGCCGGGTGCCGCCACGCTCGCGGGGGCGGTCATGGTCGTGACCGCCGGCATCCTGATCATCTGGCGCGAACGTCAGCTCGGCCTTGAACGCGCGCGTCAGCGCAAGGCCGGCCCGAGCCAGCCGCAATAGGTCTCAGGCCGACATGCCGCGCCTGTGGGCCGCCTCGACCGCGTTGCCCTGCCGCGCGATCATGCCTTGCAGGCGCTGCAACACCTTGCCCCGCGCCAGCTTCATCGTCTGCAGAAGCAGCCGCGCGGTCAGGGTGTTGGCCGAAAGGTCCAGCACGACGGCAACGCGCGTGACGTCCTGCGACAGCGGTACGAAGCTCATCTCGTAGTGGCAGTCCATGCCGCCGATGCGGCTTTCGATCTCGCACAGCTCCTGCGGTACAAGCCGCGTCACCTTCGAGGTGATGGCCCGCGCCTTGCCGCGGATCGTCACCTCGCCGCGCCACGCCGCGCCCTCGGCGGCCTCGGCCCAGTTGCCGACCCGCGTGACGGTTGCGCCGCGCCCCCGCGCATCCTCCTCGAAGCCGGAGAAGTCCGTGAAACGCTGCCACACCATGCCTTGCGGCGCATCGACATCCTCAGAGACCTTGAACTTCATCCGTCACTCCATCACTCGCAACCCCGCGGCCGTCGCTAGCCCGCGGTACCCGTCCGCGACACCGCCGCGTCGCCGACCATCTCGTCCTCGACCAGGTGGACGTAGGGCCCCCAGTATTCCGGGAAGATCTGGAAGGCTATGTCATGCTGGCAGATCTCGAGAATGCGCAGCTGCAGGTCCTCGTCCAGCGCGAAGAAGTCGAGCTTCGGCCCCCCGGTCTGCAACCGCGGCATCTTCGCCTGCGTGCCGCATTCCCCGTTCACGAAGGCGACCAGCTCGTCCAGTTCCTCGAGCCGGAAGATCCGCTCGAAATGTGCCGGGTCCGGGCCGATGAACTTCTGCTGCTTGAGGAAATGCCGGGCCAGGGGCTTCGAGCAGCGCAGGTACCCGATGTAATTGTCGACAAAGGTCGCGATGTCCGGGTCCGGCGGCAGCCCCTCGCGGAGAAGGTCCTGCCCGGCCGCCTCGATCGACAGCTCGCGGTAATGCAGCACCCGGTTGGAATAGCCCGACAGGAAGCGCCGGACCGGGTCGCGGAGCAGCGCGAAACAGCGGTAGCCCTCGAGCGCGCCGTGATCGACCCTGTTGAAGCGGTAGTTCGCCGTCAGCTTGTTGGCGTCCATCCGGTGCCCCTGCACCAGGAAGTCGCGGAACGCGAAGCCGTTTTCGGCGTGA
The DNA here is from genome assembly GCA_015689745.1 of Rhodobacterales bacterium HKCCSP123. Classification (GTDB taxonomy): domain Bacteria; phylum Pseudomonadota; class Alphaproteobacteria; order Rhodobacterales; family Rhodobacteraceae; genus Roseicyclus. The sequence goes on from WVSO01000038.1 coordinate 29,049, forward strand.
AACAGAAAAGCCCTCAGCGAGGTGCCCCCGGCTTTCGGCGAAAAGAAGAACGCCATCCGATGCGCGGGAAGGATGTATGGCATGACCTGACCTCTACTCGATACATTTTGTTATCTTTTTTTCGACAGTAGCAGAGAAGTGGCCGGTGCGACAACTGCGCAGGGCGGGGCAGGGGCCAGTGTTGCGGCCTTGCCCTAGTCCAGCCGGTCGGCGAGCCATGCCTCCAGCAGGAAATGCGCGATCGCCCCGCGTCGCGCCGGCCGGATCTCGGGGTGGGTCCCGGCGAAGACGGTGAGCATCTCCGAACGGGTCACCCAGCGCGCGGCCTCGATCTCGTCGGGGTCGATCTCGATCTCGTCGGTCAGGGCCTCGCCCCGGCAGCCGATCATCAGCGAGGCCGGGAAGGGCCAGGGCTGACCGGCGAGGTAGTCGACCGCGCCGACCGCGACGCCCGTCTCCTCGAAGACCTCGCGGCGGACCGCGGCCTCGATGGTTTCGCCCGGCTCGACGAACCCGGCCAGCAGCGAAAACATCCCCTCGGGCCAGCCGGGCGACCGTCCCAGCAGGACGCGCTCGCCCCGCGTGATCAGCATGATGACGACAGGGTCGGTGCGAGGGAAATGATGTGCGCCGCAGGCCCCGCAGCGCCGCTGCCAGCCTGCCTCGGCGATCTCCGATGGCGCGCCGCAGCGCGCGCAGAACCCGTGGCTCCGGTGCCAGTTCAACAGTGCCCGCGCCGTCGCCGCCAGCTCCGCGTCGCGCGGGTCAAGCTGCGTCATCACCGCCCTGAGTTCGCGAAAGGCGGTGGTGTCGTCCGTATCGGGATGCCGCTGCACCGTGGGGTCGAGAAAGGCGCCGATCTGCGCCTCGTCGACCGGCTCCTGCGGGTCCCACCCCGAGACGTCCTGCGCGAAGACGGCCCGGCCCTCGATCCGCCCGAGAAAGAGCGGTGCCTCGTCGGCGTCGGTCAGCACCCCATGCCGCGCGGGCAGCAAGGCAAGGCGGCACGGCCCCTCGGCGGGGTCGCCCGAGACCAGCGGCTTGCCGCGCCAGAGCGGCAGAACGCCCGCGCCCGCCGCCAGTTCCGCGGCCAGGGCCCCGGGATCGCGCCGTTCGCCCGCCGCCCGGTCAAGGTCCGATCCGCCGAAAGTCACCTCAGCCGCGTGTCGCATTGCGCATCCCTTCACCATTCGCCTCGCCTTAGGTATGGCGTGTCGGCCACATCGGGTGCAATGCATCACGAAATATGCGTCGCCGCCTCACATCCGTGTTCACGCGCCCGGACGTCACCCCATAGTTGTGCATGGAAAGGTTGCTCGGGTAATGGTCATCGCAAGCTCGCTGCAGGCACGCCCCACCGACCGATCGGGCCGGACCGATCTCCTTTGGCTTCGCCTCCTGGCCACGTCCGACCTGCACGCGCATCTCTTCCCGTTCAACTACTACACCGATCGCCGCGAAGACGGTGTCGGCCTCGCCGCTCTCGCCGGGCTGGTCGAACGTGCCCGCGCCGAATGCCCCAACACGCTGCTCGTCGACAATGGCGACACGCTGCAGGGCGCCCCTCTCGGCGATGCCGCCGTCTCCGACCTGATGCCCGAGGGCGCCATCCACCCGATGATCGCCGCCATGAACGAGCTCGGCTACGACGCTGCCACGCTCGGCAACCATGATTTCGACTTCGGCCTCGAGGCGCTCCATCGCGCCCTTGCAGCGGCGCGGTTCCCGGTGGTGCTCGCCAACGCGGTGACCCCGGCCGAAGGACGCGCCTTCCTGCCGCCCCATGTCCTGCTCGACCGAAGCCTGACGGACCGCGAGGGCCACCCGCACCGGCTGCGCATCGGCGTCACCGGGGTCGCGCCCCCGCAGATCACGCAATGGGGCCACGCGCAGCTCGCGGGCCGCATCGAGGTCGCGCCGATGATCCCCGCCGCGACCCGTGCCGCCCGCGCCT
>WVSO01000039.1 GCA_015689745.1 Rhodobacterales bacterium HKCCSP123
ACTCATCCGCCGCGCTGATCACGGCGAAGGCCGGGCTGGTGACGAGGTCATGGGCATCGCGCCGGGTGTAGCTGTCTATCGCTCTGTTGCCTGCCACCCGTATCAGAGCTTCAGCAGCCAAACGGCTCGGCTTCTCGTTGATGGATTGGAAGCTGAGATACTCGTCTAGGCAGGAAGCTAGGTCCCATGTGTCAGGCTTGAGGCGCTGCACGAGTGCTTCCACGTCTATGGGACGCACACGGGGCGAGGACCAAATATCCTCCAAAGCGGAAGACATAGCCTCAGAAAGCATCGCTGCTTCGTCCGGGTCTTGGCTCAGGGCAGTACGTACATACCGAATCCCGAAACCTTCAACGGCCTGCTCTGGCACTCTACGATTGTAGTGATAGGTGCCACGAACAAGGGTTGTGTGGCGTATTTTGTGTGTCATGTTGCACGTCTCCGAGCGTTAACTCATTGACTGCAAACGTCTTTTTGGGAGAAATGGTGCGGTCGAGAAGACTCGAACTTCCACGGGAGTTACCCCACAGCGACCTCAACGCTGCGCGTCTACCAATTCCGCCACGACCGCACACTGACCAAGGCTGGTAGTCGCGGTCGTTTAGCCGAGGCGTTCGGGCTTGTGAAGAGGGGTCCGGCGAAAATTTCTCTCGGACCGGCGGCGATCGGGCCCCCCACCAGGGGCCCGCGCCTGTCGCAATATGCTGCGCCTACTGGCTGACCGAGAACGTCGGCAGCGTGTTCTGGACCGGCACCGGGACCGGCACGGGGACCGGGGCGGCCGGCACCGGCTGCGCCGCGGGAACCGGGGCAGGCATCGCGGGCTGGACGCCACGCATCATCATGGTCGCCTGCCGCAGGAGCAGCGTGCGCTCGGGCTGGCCCGGCATGAAGGCGGGCGCCGCACCCCGTTCGAGCGCGCCGATCGCGCTGTCATACCAGGCCATCGCGAGATCGGGACGGCGTGGCGTGCCGAAGCCTTCGCGCAGGTGGTGGCCCATCAACTCGCCATAGGCCGGCTCGCCCATCGCTGTGAGGACGAGCGTCGCGCCCACGGCCATGCGCATGTTGTCCTGTGCGTAGCCCACCGAGAGGCACACCCGCGCCGTCGCCGCGAGATCGGCGGGCGGCACGCCGGACCCGAGCGCGGCATTGGCCACCTGCGGCAGCACGTCGGCCTGGCCCGACATCGCGGCCCGGTCGATCTGGGCGGCGAAGAGATTGGCGAACTGGCTGCACTGTTCACTGATCTGCGCCTGGGTCAGGCCCACGATGTTCTGCATCATCTGCTCGCCCTGGGCCATGGCGTAGCTGCGCGCGACGCAGAACTGCTCGGACAGGGCGAAGTCGGGATCCGACATCGTGGCCAGCGTGGTGTAGCCGCCATTGGTCGAGGTCTGCAGCATGACGGTGTTGCAGGTGTTGGCCAGCGACACGGTCGGTGCCGAGTTGGCGAAGAGGTTCGGCACCGCGGGTGTCGCGGCCGTTCCCCCGGCGAGGAGGCCGGGAACGGGCTGCGCGCCCTGCGGGTTCACGATCACGGTCGTGGCCGGCGGCTGCGGCGCGAGCTGCTGCTGCGGAGCGGCGGCCGGCAGCGTCCGGCCCTCACGGCTGTCGCGATAGGCGAAGAGAAGCGGCTGGCCCGCGAGCCCGGTCTGGCCCGCGCCACCGTTCTGCGCCCAGTAGAAGGCGTCCATCAGGTAGTCGAACTGGTAGTCCGAGAACTCGCCGCCATCGACGGGATAGCCCATCGCGCGCTGGTAGCGCTCGATCGCCGAGCGGGTGCCCGGGCCGATCTGGCCGTCGACGGACCCGGCATTGAAGCCGAAGTAGTTCAGCGCGACCTGCGTCTCGCGGCCCTGCTGGGTGGCCGGGATCGCCGGGCGCACGACGCGCGTGCTGCCCGTGGCGGGTCCGGTGGTGCGCTGGCCCTGCTGGCCGATCGCATGGCCGATCATGCCGCCGATGATGGCGCCGCCGATGAACTCGGCCGCATCGGCCTCGGCCCGTTCGGCCGGAGCCAGGGCCAGCGCGGCGGCCACGCCGGCCGTGGTCAGAAACTTCGCAAACATATCGATCCCTCCAGGTCTATGACAGACCGGTGCAACCCGGCCCGGACACGCGCGACTGGCCGCAGCCTAGCACGGCTTCGGTGCCTGCTAAGCCGAAAATGCCGGTGGATGGGGAAAACCTTACCTGGCGGCAAAGGCCCGCGCGGTGCGCCGCCCGGCCCACCAGCGCAGCGCAAGCCCCCCGGCGATGACGCCGATCGCCACGAGGCCCGCCGAGGGCTGTCCGGGGAAGAACAGCGTGTTGAGCGTCCGCCCCGGCAACAGGGTGAACATGCCCGCGATGATCAGCGCCTGCCAGTAGAGCCCGCGCATCCAGCCCTCGTGCGCCGCGATATCGCCGGACCGCGCCGCGAGCACGCCGCGCGCGAGCCCGTAGAGCACGACCAGCGACAGCGCGTGGATCGGCCCGAAGCCGAAGCCGAGCGGCAGGACCGCCGCCTCGAGCCAGAAGGAGCCCGCGGCGACCAGCGCCATCGCGGCGACCCAGGTGTAGCCGGCCACCTTGTGCAGGCTATCGCGCCTGCGGCGGTAGAGCGCGACGGGCCCCACCACCAGCGCAAGCAGCGCCGGCCAGAGATGGAGGTGGATCGCAAGCGACAGGTCGGCGAGGGGGGCGAACGTCATGGTGTCTGTCCTGTCTCGGGGCGTCCCGGCTTGCCGGTCCGCGGTGGGTTTGGCAGTGTCCTGCCGACGCCTGGTCCGAGCGGTCCAGCGCGCCTTCGCAAGGAGCGGACAGAGATCGTGAAAAACCCTCCGCCGCAGTCCGCGCTTCGCGAAATACGGGCGCATCTGGGCCGGCCGCTGACCCTGACGGCGCTTGCGGGCGCCACGGCGGTGCTGGTGCTGGCCGGACCCTTCGGGACGCTCGAGAGCCTCGGCCCGGCCGGGCGGATCGGCTATTGGGGCGCGGTCGTGGCATCGACCTACGCGGCGGGAACGGCGGTCAACGTCCTGCTGCGGCCGCGGGTGGGGGGACTGGCGCGGGGCGTCCGTGTCGCGGCCATCGCGCTGGCGACGGCGCTCGTGGTGACCGCGCTGGTCGTCGGGCTGAACCTGCTGCTCCTGGGCGTGGTGCCGGACGCGGACGGTCGCGGCGGCGTGGTGGCCGCGATCTTCGCCATCGCCGCGATCGCAAGCGCGACGCTGCACCTGACCCGGTCCGAGGAGGAACCTGCCCGGGCCGAGGATGCCGACGGGCCACCGCCCCTGCTCGCGCGTTTGCCGCTCGAGAAGCGCGGCGCGCTTGTCGCGCTCTCGGTCGAGGATCATTACGTGCGGATCCGCACGACACGGGGCGAAGAGATGCTCCTGATGCGGCTCGGCGATGCGATCCGCGAGGCGGCCCCGACGCCCGGCCTGCAAGTGCACCGCTCTCACTGGGTCGCCATCGGGGCCGTCCGCGCCGCGCGCCGCGAGGGGGACCGGGCGGTGCTGGAGATGGCCGTGGGGGGTGACATTCCCGCCTCGCGCTCGCATATCCCGGCCCTGAGAGAGGCGGGCCTCCTGCCCCGTTGAGGAGTGGCGACATGGTCGAGTGGATCACCTCGGACAGCCTTGTGGAGTACGACGCGGCCGTCGCCTGGATGGAGGCGCGCGCCGAGGCCATCGCACGGGGCGAGGCCGAGGAGGCCATCTGGCTGCTGGAGCATCCGCCGCTCTACACCGCCGGGACCAGCGCGCGGCGCGAAGACCTGAAGGACCCCGACCGCTTCCCCGTCCACGAAAGCCGCCGTGGCGGGCAATACACCTACCACGGGCCGGGCCAGCGCGTCGTTTACGTCATGCTGGACCTGAACCGGAGGGGCCGCGACGTGCGGGCCTTCGTCACCGCGCTGGAAACCTGGGTGATCGCGGCACTGGCCGAGTTCAACCTGCGCGGCGAGATCCGCGCGGGCCGCGTGGGCGTCTGGGTGGCGCGGCCCGACAAGCCCGCCCTGCCCGATGGCAGCCCGCGAGAGGACAAGATCGCGGCGATCGGCGTGCGTCTCCGGAAATGGGTGAGCTTTCACGGCATCTCCATCAATCACGATCCCGACCTGGAACATTTCGATGGAATCGTGCCCTGCGGGATCGAGGGGCATGGCGTGACCAGTCTCGTCGACCTCGGGCTTCCCGTGGCGATGGAGGACCTCGATGTCGCCCTCAGACGCAGTTTCAGCCAGGTTTTCCCGGACCCGCCGCCACAGGGCAAGTGATTGTCGGCTGAGGGGAAACAGGCTGTCGCGCCAATTTCGTTTTCGACGCCAAGAAATCGCCGCCTTCCGGGGGGATCACGGGATCAGTGGCGTCTGGCCGGACTGTTCCGGTGCGTAAGAGGTATTGGCGAATGACGGACGAGGACGACAACATGCGGCGCAGCTCGATCGGGGATATCGTCCTCTGGCTCTCCCTGGCCGCCCTCGTTGCAATCGTCATCATCGGCGTTGCGACCATCGCCATGCTCTACCCCGATCTCGATACGGGGGTCTGGTCGCAGAGCCGCGCGCTTCCCCCTCCACGGGTCTTCAACTGATCGCCCTTTCCCGGACGCCCCGGCCGGTTTGACCTGACCAACCCGGCCGACACCCGTTCGCGTCGCCGCGAGCGGACACCGGGCCCGGGCCGGACCGTGCCGGGTCCGGTGCAGGGGCCATCTCGGCTGCGCGGCCGCCCCCCTTTCCACGACCCATCGGAGGCGATCGCGGCGCCGAGCCGTCGATACCGGCGGATGCAGGCGGTTCCCGCGATGGCTCGCCCCGGGGGCTTCGCAGCCCCGGCCCACGGGCTGCGGACCTCCGACGCTTGCGTGCAGATGCCCGGAGCGGGGCCGGTTCCGCGCGGATTCCCTCCGGCCGGGGCGCCATGATCTGAGACAATTTTCCTCACCCATATGCGCGGCTCATTGACGCGAGCCACGTTGCGCGGCTGGAAGGAGGGCTCTAGAACCGTGCATAGACAACCGAGCGTGCGCGCAGACGATGCACGCCGCCGTCGACGAGCGACAACAGGAGTTTCACATGGCAGACGCCGCCCTTCAGGGTCATGACCACGAGCGCCCGGGTTTCTTCACCCGGTGGTTCATGTCCACCAACCACAAGGATATCGGGATCCTCTACCTGTTCACCGCAGGGTTCGTGGGTCTGATCTCGGTCATCTTCACCGTCTACATGCGGATGGAGCTGATGGAACCGGGCGTGCAGTACATGTGCGCCGAGGGCGCGCGCGTCCTGTCGGCCGCGGCCGAGGGCGAATGTACCCCGGACGGCCATCTGTGGAACGTGATGATCACGGGCCACGGCGTTCTGATGATGTTCTTCGTCGTGATTCCCGCCCTCTTCGGCGGCTTCGGCAACTACTTCATGCCGTTGATGATCGGCGCGCCCGACATGGCCTTCCCGCGGCTGAACAACCTGTCCTACTGGCTCTACGTGGCCGGTACGACGCTTGCCTTCTGCGCGGTGTTCATCGATGGCGGCGCCGGTCCGGGCTGGACCTTCTATCCGCCGCTCAGCTGGCAGGACGCACCGACCAGCCGCGCCGTGGATTTCGCGATCTTCGCCGTGCACGTTTCGGGCGCCAGCTCGATCCTCGGCTCGATCAACTTCATCACGACCTTCCTGAACATGCGGGCGCCCGGCATGACGCTGCACAAGGTGCCGCTCTTTGCCTGGTCGATCTTCGTGACCGCATGGCTCCTGCTGCTGTCGCTGCCGGTTCTGGCGGGTGCGATCACCATGCTGCTGACCGACCGCAACTTCGGCACCACGTTCTTCGACGTGGCAGGCGGCGGTGACCCGATCCTGTTCCAGCACATCTTCTGGTTCTTCGGTCACCCCGAGGTCTACATCGTGATCCTGCCGGCCTTCGGCGTGATCTCCCACGTGATCTCGACCTTCTCGAAGAAGCCGATCTTCGGCTACCTGCCGATGGTCTACGCGCTGGTGGCGATCGGCGGTCTGGGCTTCGTCGTCTGGGCACACCACATGTACACCGTGGGCATGACCCTGACGCAGCAGGCCTACTTCATGGTGGCCACCATGGTCATCGCGGTACCGACCGGCATCAAGATCTTCAGCTGGATCGCGACGATGTGGCAGGGGTCGATCACCTTCAAGACGCCCATGCTGTTCGCAATCGGCTTCATCTTCCTGTTCACGCTGGGTGGTGTCACGGGCATCATCCTCAGCCAGGCAGGCGTGGACCGGGCCTATCACGACACCTACTACGTCGTGGCCCACTTCCACTACGTGATGTCGCTGGGCGCCGTCTTCGGGATCTTCGCCGCGATCTACTACTGGTTCGGCAAGATGTCGGGCCGGCAGTACCCGGAACTGGTCGGCAAGGTGCATTTCTGGATGTTCTTCATCGGCGCCAACCTGACCTTCTTCCCGCAGCACTTCCTGGGCCGCCAGGGGATGCCGCGCCGCTACATCGACTACCCGGACGCCTTCGCGCTCTGGAACTACGTCAGCTCGATCGGCGCCTTCATCTCCTTCGCTTCGTTCCTGCTGTTCATCGGCATGGTCTTCTACGCCCTCCGCTCCGGCCAGAAGGTGACCGAGCCCGCCTACTGGGGCGAGCATGCCGACACGCTCGAGTGGACGCTGCCCAACCCGCCGCCGGAGCACACCTTCGAGGAGCTTCCGACGCGCGAGATGTGGGACAGGCAGCCCCATCACTGACGGGCCATGCCGGTTCTCATCGATGACCTGACAGGGCCCCGGGACACCACCGGGGCCCTTTCAATTGACGGTCACGGCGCGCCGCGGCTGCGCCTGCTGCTCACGCCGCACAAGTCACTGACGCCCGAGGGGTTCGTCTGGTTCATCGGCGCCACGGCGGTGCTGATCGCCATTCCGCTGATCTCGATCCTCGGGAACCCGGTGTTCTGGTTCCTCCTGCCCTTCATCCTCGGTGCGCTCTGGGCGATCTGGGCCGCGCTCAAGCGGTCCTGGCGCGACCGCGAGGTCCGGGAGGAGCTGGTGATCTGGGACGACCTGGTTCGCCTGCAACGCCATGAGCCGCGCCGCAAGACCCCCCTCGACTGGGAAGCGAACCCATACTGGGTGCGCGTCGCCTTGCACACTCGGGGGGGACCGGTCGAGAACTACTTGACCCTGCAGGGCGGTGAGCGCGAGGTAGAGATCGGTTCCTTCCTGACCCCGCCCGAGCGGCTGGGCCTGAAGCAGACCCTCGAACACGCGCTGGGGGCCATCAAGGCTCCGACCTGAGCTAAAAGAATAACGAACGGCACGCGCGCGCCAAGAGTCGCGCCCACCCGCAGCGGCGCGCGCACGCGCCGTGCGGAGTTCAGATGACGGGGTACGAGTGCCATGGAGCCAGTCACGGTCATCATCGAGTCGCTGGGCTGGATCGCCTCGGGCCTCACCATCGCGACCTACGCGATGAACACCATGCTCCTCCTGCGGGTGCTGGCGATCCTTTCGTCGGTTTTCTTCCTCGCCTACGGCACCCTGCTGGGCCTCTGGCCGCTCGTGGCGATGGAAGCGACGCTGCTTCCGATCAACATCTACCGGCTGTGGCAACTCCTGTCGCTGCGCCGAAAGGTGGCGCGCAGCAGCGGCGCGCGTGCGGATTTCGACATCGTCCGCCGCTACGGCAAGCGCCGCACAGCCGCGGCAGGCACCATCCTTTTCCGGAAGGGCGACAAGGTGGACCGGCTTTACCTGCTGTCGAAGGGTCGCGTGCGGATCGAGGAGATGGGAATCGAGATCCAACCCGGCGACATCTTCGGCGAGATTGCCTTCTTCACCGAGGACGCGACCCGCACCGCCACGGCGCGCGCGATCGACGACGTCGAGATCTACGACCTCGACGAGACGCGGTTCCTGCGCCTGCAATTCGAGGATCCGGGGTTCGGCCTTGCGGTGATGCGGACGGTCACGCGGCGCCTCATGGAGGGGAACGACGTGCCGCCCTCCGCCGAGGTCAGGCCAGCCGCGCCTTGACCATCGGACCGACCGCGCCGAAATCCATCTGGCCGGTGAATTTCGCCTTCAGCGCGCCCATGACGCGGCCCATGTCCCGCAGGCCCTCGGCCCCTGTCTCGGCGATGGCGTCGTCGATGGCCGCCGTCACCTCGCTCTCGGACAACTGGCGCGGCAGGAACTCCTCGATGATCGCGATTTCCTCGCGCTCCTTCTCGGCCAGTTCCAGGCGGCCGCCCTCTTCGTAGGCCCGCGCGCTTTCCTGGCGCTGCTTGACCATCTTGCCGAGAATGCCGAGCACGGCCTGTTCGTCCACGGCCTCGCCCCGGCCCTCGCCCCGGGCGGCGATGTCCTGGTCCTTGATGGCGGCATTGATCAGCCGCAGCGTGCCGAGCCGTGTCGCATCCTTGTCGCGCATCGCCTCCTTGAGGCCGGCTCCGATACGTTCGCGCAGATCCATGGGCATGATGATCCCCCCGTCGCTGTTCCGAGACTGCCAGATAGGGCATGCCGCCCGCGGCAACAACACCCCCCGTGTCCCCCCAGTGTCCGGCTTGACCGCGGGGCCCGCCCCCCGTAGGACACGGCCAATTTGCCGACCCGCCTGCCAAGGGGAGCTGCCACCATGCCCGCCAAACCCACCGCTTGCCTCGCCCTTGCCGACGGAACGTTGTTCTATGGCCGCGGTTTCGGCGCCACCGGCAGCCGCGTGGCCGAGCTGTGTTTCAACACGGCGATGACCGGCTACCAGGAGATCATGACCGATCCGTCCTATGCCGGGCAGATCGTGACCTTCACCTTCCCCCATATCGGCAACACCGGCGTCACGCCGGAGGATGACGAGACCGCGGACCCGGTCGCCGAGGGCATGGTCGTGAAATGGGACCCGACAGGGCCGTCGAACTGGCGGGCGGCGGGTGACCTCGTGGCCTGGCTGGAAAAGACGGGCCGCATCGGCATCGGCGGCATCGACACGCGGCGGCTGACCCGCGCGATCCGCCAGCAGGGCGCGCCCCACGTTGCGCTGGCCCACGACCCGGAGGGCAGGTTCGACATCGAGGCGCTGGTCAAGGCCGCGCGCGGCTTTTCCGGTCTCGAGGGGCTCGACCTCGCCAAGGACGTCACCTGCGCGCAATCCTACCGCTGGGACGAGATGCGTTGGGCCTGGCCCGAGGGCTATTCGCAGCGCGATCCTGCGATCCCGGCCCCCAGGGTGGTGGCGATCGACTATGGCGCGAAGCGCAACATCCTGCGCTGCCTCGCCTCGGCGGGCTGTGACGTGACGGTGATGCCCGCCACCACCACCGCCGAGGAGGTGCTGGCGCAAAATCCCGACGGCGTGTTCCTGTCCAACGGCCCCGGCGACCCGGCGGCGACGGGCGTCTATGCCGTGCCAATGATCCAGGGCGTGCTCGAACGCGACCTGCCGGTCTTCGGCATCTGCCTTGGCCACCAGATGCTGGCGCTGGCGCTGGGGGCGAAGACCATCAAGATGAACCACGGCCACCACGGCGCGAACCACCCGGTCAAGGACCTCGAGACCGGCAAGGTCGAGATCACCTCGATGAACCACGGCTTCACGGTGGACAGCCAGACCCTGCCCGCGGGTGTGAAGGAGACGCATGTGAGCCTCTTCGACGGCTCGAACTGCGGGATCCGGATGCAGGACCGCCCGGTCTTCTCCGTCCAGTACCACCCCGAGGCGAGCCCCGGCCCGCAGGACAGTTTCTACCTCTTCGAACGCTTCGCCGCTGCCCTGCACGCCCGCGCGGCCCGCTGAGGCGTCGCGCCGCCGCCGCGGGTCCGCGCGCTGCGGAGCTCCGCGCGTCCCCTCCCCGTCGATCCGGGGCGTGACGCGCCCGGCCTTCCGCCCCGGTCACGGCATGTTAACCGCATGTTAACCTCGGCACCGCAGGTTGGTCCGGTGTGCGCCCGGACGGTCGGCGCCGAACGGATTGTGGACCATGAAACGGTTTGGCTCTCGGACCGCGGCGCGACATGCCTCCTGGGCGCGGCCCGACCACAGCTTGCAGCGGGTCGCGTAACGCGTGCCGGCCCGCGATGCATCCGGCGCCGCACGGGACATGGCCAGGTCCGCCGGACCGGTCGCCGGGCGGGCACGCCGACGCAACGGCACATTGGGTGACATCCTGCTCGCACACGGCGCCGTGGACGCGCGGCAGCTTGCCGAGGCGACGGCTGCCCAGTGCGACCTCGACCGGCCGCTCGGCGACATCCTGCTGGCCCGCGGCGTCATCTCGGAGGCCGAGCTTCTGTCGGCTCTCGCGGAACTGCATGGCATGGGCATGGCGGATCTCTCGCTCTGTCCTCCCGACCCGAGGCTCGCCTCCTGTCTCCCGATCGCCGACTCCCTGCGCCTCGACGTGGTGCCGGTCGGACGGGCGGGCCGCGTCGTCGTCTTGGCCACCTGCCGGCCGGACCGGGCCGCGGAAATCATCGACGCGCTGGATCTTCCCGCCGATCACACGGTCGCCCTGAACCTCGCGCCCCGGGCCGCCATCACGACGGCGCAGATCGCCCTCTACGGCGAGCGACTGGCCCGGCTTGCCGAAGGCCAGGCGCCGCAAGGCCTGAGCTGCCGCGGATGGCGTCCGAGAACCGCAACGCAGGCGCTGCTCGCCATCTTCCTGCTCGTCGCGCTCGCGGCCATCCTGTGGCCCGCGGCGGTCACGGCGGTGATCTTCGGCCTCGCGCTGACGATCTTCGCCGGCAACACGTTGCTCAAGGCGCTGGCCTTCGCGGCAATGCTCCGGGGGCAGCACAGGCCGCCGCATCGCGCGCATCCGCGGCACGAACCTGCCGGCGGCACCTCCCGTCCGATCGTGTCCATCCTCGTGCCGCTCTACCGGGAACCTGAGATCACCACGACATTGCTGCGCCGCCTGGAGCGGCTGGACTATCCGCGCGGGCCTCGATGTGCTGCTCGTGGTCGAGGAGGGCGATACGCTGACCCGCGCCGTCCTGGCCAGGACCAGCTTGCCGGGCTGGGCACGGGTGATCGCCGTTCCGCAGGGTGCGCCGCGCACCAAGCCCCGCGCGCTGAACTTCGCCCTCGGCTTCGCGAAGGGCGAGATCATCGGCATCTACGATGCCGAGGACCGGCCCGACCCCGACCAGATCACCCGCGTCGCAGAACGGTTTTCCGCACTGGGCCCGGACACGGCCTGCCTGCAGGGGCGGCTCGACTACTACAATGCCGGCCACAACCTTCTGTCGCGGCTCTTCGCCATCGAATACGCGGTGTGGTTCCGCGTCCTCCTGCCTGGGGTCGAGCGGCTGGGCCTCTTCGTGCCGCTGGGGGGCACGACCCTGTTCCTGCGGCGCGACGCGCTCGAGCGGGTCGGTGGATGGGACGCCCATAACGTGACCGAGGATGCGGAACTCGGCCTGCGGCTGGCGCGGCGCGGCTATCGCACCGAGATCCTGGATACCACGACCTTCGAGGAGGCGAATGCCGCCGTCCTGCCCTGGATCCGCCAACGCTCGCGCTGGCAGAAGGGGTACCTCATGACCTGGGCGGTCGCGATGCGGGCACCCTGGGCCCTCTGGCGCGACCTCGGCACGAAGCGATTCGTCGCGATGCAGGTGCAGATCCTCTGCGCCGTCGCCGGCTTCCTCGTGGCGCCGTTGCTCTGGACGCTCATGGTCAAACCCTTCGGCATCGCTCATCCGCTGGACGCGACGGTCGGACCGACGGGCTACGGCGTCCTCGCCACGGGCTTCGTCGCGAGCCTCTGCCTGTCGGTTGCAATCGCGATCAGGGCCACGCACGCGCCACATCTGCGGCGTCTCAGGCCCTTCATCCTGCTGTCGGAGGTCTATTTCCTGCTGGCCACCCTCTCGGCCTGGCGCGCCTTCGCCGAGATGCTGCTGCGCCCGTTCTGGTGGGCCAAGACAGAGCATGGCGCCTTCGGCGGCATCGCCGCGCCGGGGGCGTCCGCCGTCAGCGCGGGGCTTGAGCCTCTTCCTTCAGGCGGACCACGAAAGCGATCGAGAGGTGATCCTTGAGGGCTTTCGCGGCGCGGTCGCCGTCATGTGCGGCGATGGCCTCGACGATCTCGGCATGTTCGGCCAGGGCCTTCTCGCCCCGGCCCTGCGCGGCCAGCGACGTGCGCGCCATCAGCGCCATCGACCGGTAGACGAGGTCGAGCTGCTGCACGAGGAACCGGTTGTGGCTCGCAAGGTGAATCTGGTGATGGAAGCGGCGGTTCGCCCGCGCCAGCGCCTGCGGATCGTCCAGCAGATCGTGATCGGCCTGCACCATCTCGCGCAACACCTGCACCTCTTCCGCCGCCGCGTGCTGGGCGGCGAGCTTCGCCGCCAGCCCCTCGAGCTCCTGCCGGACGGCATAAAGCTCGGCCATCTGCGCATGGTCGAGCGAAGCCACGATCAGCGACCGCCCATCGCGCGTCAGGAGGCTTTGCGTCTCCAGCCGTTGAAGCGCCTCGCGGATCGGGGTCCGGCTGACACCGAAGCGCTCGGCCAGCTCGGACTCCACGAGCCGATCACCCGGCTGATAGGTTCCCTGGTCGATCGCATCCAGGATCAGGGCATAGGCATCCTTGTGCGGATCGGGCTGGGTCTTCGTGGCCATGGGCGGGCTCGGGTCCTTGACTTCGGTCGCGCCACGCTAGGCGGCGACGGCAGGCCTGTCCAGACTTGCGCCGCCCGCGTGCAGGGCCTACCCCTCCGCCATGTCCCGCGACCGCTTCTCCCATGTCGAAACCTGGGTCTTCGACCTCGACAACACGCTCTACCCGCCCGAGATGGCGCTCTTCGACCAGATCAACGTCCGGATGACGGATTGGGTGATGCGGGTCCTGGGCGTCGATCGGGCCGAGGCGGATGCGCTGCGCCACCGATACTGGCGCGACCACGGGACGACCCTCGCGGGGCTGATGCGGCATCACGGGATCGACCCGGGCCCCTACCTCGAAGAGGTGCACCAGATCGACTTTACCGTGCTGACGCCCGACGCAGGCCTTGCCGCGGCCATCGCCGCCCTGCCCGGCCGCAGGATCGTCTATACCAATGGCACCGCCCCCTATGCGCGCCGCGTCATCGCGCAACGCGGGCTCGATGGGCTCTTTGACGCGGTCTACGGGGTGGAGCATGCGGGCCTCATCCCCAAGCCCGAGCGTGACGCCTTCGAGGCGGTCTTCGCGCTCGACGGGCTTGCGCCCGAGCGCGCCGCGATGTTCGAGGATGACCCGCGCAACCTGCGCGTTCCGCACGCGATGGGCATGCGGACGGTGCATGTCGCGCCGGAGGCAGAGGCGGCGGAATTCATCGAGCATCACACCGACGACCTTGCCGGCTTCCTCGAAGCTCTTGTCTGACGCGATCGGAAATCCCGATGGATTTTGGGTCTCTGGGCAGTATCGTCCGAAGCCGCGTCCGGCTCGGCCTTGGGACAGCCTGTCGCGTCGCCGGCGTGCCGCCCGCGGCCTAGCTTCGGACCATGAGCGTGCTTGAACAGACAGATATCTTCATCTCGGGCGGCGGCGTCGCCGGATTGACGGCTGCCGCGGCCTTCGGGACCGCGGGCTTTTCCGTCATCTGCGCCGACCCGGCACCGCCGATAACCGAGGCCGCGACCGAAGGCTCGGACCTGCGAACCACGGCCTTCCTGCAGCCCTCGCGCGATTTCCTCGACCGCGCCGGCCTGTGGGAGCGGCTGGCCCCCCATGCCATGCCGCTGCAGGTCATGCGTATCGTGGACGCGGGTGGTGAACTGGCCGAACCGCGGGTTGCCCATGACTTCAACGCCGCCGACATCTCCGAGAAGCCCTTTGGCTGGAACCTGCCCAACTGGCTGCTCCGCCGCGAGATGGTGGCGCATCTGGCCACCTTGCCGAACGTCCAGTTCCGCCCGGGCACCGGCACCGCGCAGGTGCTGACACGCGAGGCCGAGGCACGCGTCACGCTTTCGGATGGTGCGCGCATCGGCGCGAAGCTGATCGTCGCCGCCGACGGTAGAAGCAGCCCCGTGCGCGAGGCGATGGGCATCGACGTGCGCACCATGCGCTACGGGCAGAAGGCGCTGGCCTTCGCCGTCACTCATCCGATCCCGCACGAGAACGTCTCGACCGAGATCCACCGCTCGGGCGGGCCCTTCACGCTGGTCCCCCTGCCCGATCACGAGGGGCGGCCGTCCTCCGCGATCGTCTGGATGGAGCGCGGGCCCGAGGTGGCACGCCTCGCCGCCCTGCCCGAGGCCGAGTTCGAGGCCGAGATGACGGAGCGTTCCGCGCATCTTTTCGGGCCGCTCAAACTGGCCAGCCGCCGCACCGTCTGGCCGATCATCAGCCAGATCGCCGGCCGGATGGAGGGCGAGCGCACGGCGCTGGTGGCGGAGGCCGCCCATGTCGTTCCGCCCATCGGGGCGCAGGGTCTGAACATGAGCCTTGCCGACATGCGCGTGCTGCTCGACCTCGCCGAGGCCCACCGCGACGACCCCGGAACCCGCGCGATGCTGCGGAAATTCCACCGCGCGCGCCACGCCGAGGTGCTGGCGCGGGTGACGGGCGTGGACGCGCTCAACCGCGCCTCGATGGCCGAGGCGCAGGGGCTGCGCGACTTGCGGCTGCGCGCACTGAACGCGATCTATTCCGTGGCCCCCGTGCGCCGGGTGATGATGCGCGCAGGGCTGGGGGCCACGGGCTGAGGCTCAGGGAAAGACCTTGTCGACCACGGCCTGCAACCGCCCAAGCGCGGCAGGCACATCATAGAGCTTGTCGAGGCCGAAAAGCCCGATCCGGAAGGTCATGAAATCCTCGGGCTCGTCCACGCGCAGCGGCACGCCGGCGGCCACCTGCATGCCATGCGCCATGAAGGCCGCGCCGGACTTGATCGCCGGATCGTCTGTGTAGCAGACCACCACGCCGGGCGCGCCGTAGCCTTCGGCCGCGACCGATTTCACGCCCTTCGCCGCCAGCATCGCGCGCACCCCGCCGCCCAGCGCCCATTGCGCCGCTTTCAGCTTGTCGAAGCCGTAGTCGCGGGTTTCCAGCATCGTGTCGCGGAAGACGCGCAGCGCGTCGGTGGGCATGGTGGCGTGATAGGCATGCCCGCCCGCCTCGTAGGCGGCCATGATGTTCGCCCAGGCCTTCAGGTCGCCCGCGAAGCTGGTCGACTGTGTCTCGTCGAGCCGCGCCCTGGCGCGGTCGGACATCATCACAAGGCCTGCGCAGGGCTGCGCCGACCAGCCCTTTTGCGGGGCGGAGATCAGGACATCGACGCCGGTCTCGCCCATGTCGACCCAGGCGCAGCCCGAGGCAATGCAGTCGAGCACCATCAGCGCGCCGACCTCATGCGCGGCGTCTGCCAGCGCCGCGATATAGGCATCGGGCAGGATCACGCCCGCCGAGGTTTCGACATGGGGCGCGAAGACGATGCCGGGGCGGGTTTCGCGGATCTTCGCCGTGACCTCGTCGATGGGTGCGGGCGCATAGGGGGATTGCGCGCTGTTGCCGGTGGGCCGCGCCTTCATCACCGCCACCTCGCCCGCGAAGCCGCCCGCATCGAGGATCTGCGACCAGCGGAAGGAGAACCAGCCGTTGCGCACCACCAGCACGTCCTGCCCGCCGGCAAACTGGCGGGCGACGGCCTCCATCGCGAAGGTGCCGCCGCCGGGCACCAGCGCGACATGGGAGGCGCCATAGACCTCTTTGAGCATGCCCGAGATGTCGCGCATCACCTGCCCGAAGGCGCCGGACATGTGGTTGAGCGAGCGGTCGGTGAAGACCACGGAATATTCCAGCAGCCCGTCGGGATCGACGGTATCGAGCAAGGCGGTCATCGGCGCATCCTCCTGTTCCTTGCCCTTGGGGTAGCGGGATGCGCGCGGGCCGCCTAGGCCGTGTTTCGTCGCGGGGGGGCTTCACTGGCCAAGGGGCGGCGCGGATCGGCGCAGGCGTTTCCGATCCGCGTCAGCCCAGCGGGCCGGGGCGGCGTTCTTCCGACAGCAGCACGTTGGCCTCCACGTTGCCGACACCCGGCAGGGTCATGATCCGGCGGCGCAGCACGCGCTCGAAATCGGGCAGGTCGCGGGCGACGACACGCAGGCGGTAGTCATAGAGGCCCAGCACATGTTCGACCGTCTGCACCTCGGGGATGGCCGAGACGGCGCGCTCGAAATCCTCGAGGCTGACGCGGCCCTTCAACCCCAGTTTCACGCCGAGAAACACCGTCACGCCGAAGCCCAGCTTCTCGAGATCGAGGTCGAGCCGCCGCGCGCCGATCACGCCCGCCTCGGCCAGCCGCTTCATCCGCCGCCATGTCGCGGGCTGCGACAGGCCGAGGCGGCGGCCCAGCGTCGAGGCCTTGAGCGTGGCATCGGCCTGCAGGGCGCGCAGGATGGCGCGGTCGGTGTCGTCGAGGTCGATCACAGGGGCAACGTCTGCTGGTTCTTGATCGTGGCGACCTGCATCAGCGCCTCGATATCGGCGATATGCGGCAGGGTCAGGATGCGGTCGCGGTAGATCTCCTGGTAATGCGGCATGGTCCGGGCGATGACGGCCAGCCGCACGTCGACGCGGCCGAGGAAGGTCTGGATCTCCACGACTTCCGGCACCTCGCGTGCAGCGGCGAGGAAGGTGTCGAAGGCGCGCGGGTCGGTCTTGTCGAGGGTGATGCGCAAGGACACCTCGACCGCGTATCCCAACGCGGGCCAGTGAATCTCGGCACGCTGCCCTCTCAGCACGCCCAGGGCCTGCAACCGCTCGAGCCGCTTGTAGCAGGTGGCCAGCGGCAGGCCCGCAGCCTCGGCAAGCTGGGTCACCGGCTGGGCCGGATCGGCCTGCAGATGCCGCAGGAGGCGCCTGTCACTGTCATCAAGCATGAAGATTCTCTAAAGTCATTTATTGACGCATGATTTTCTAACACGACGACGTTGTTTTGCCAATTCTCCTGCATCACGTCGCTGTCAGACGGGACAGATTGCCCGCCAGGGACGACTCACGCCAGACGAGGAGAGAGACATGCGCGTCTACTACGATCGCGATTGCGATGTGAACCTGATCAAGGACAAGAAGGTCGCCATCCTGGGCTACGGCTCCCAGGGGCATGCCCATGCGCTGAACCTGCGCGACTCGGGTGCCAAGAACGTGGTCGTCGCCCTGCGCGAAGGTTCGGCCAGCGCGAAGAAGGCCGAAGGCGAGGGTCTGAAGGTCATGGGTATCGCCGAAGCGGCGGCCTGGTGCGACCTGATCATGTTCACCATGCCCGACGAGCTGCAGGCCGAGACCTACAGGAAATACGTCCACGACAACCTGCGCGAAGGTGCTGCGATCGCCTTCGCCCACGGCCTGAACGTGCATTTCGGCCTGATCGAGCCGAAGCCCGGCGTCGATGTCATCATGATGGCCCCCAAGGGCCCGGGCCACACGGTGCGCGGCGAATACACCAAGGGCGGCGGCGTGCCCTGCCTCGTGGCGGTCCATAACGACGCCTCGGGCAAGGCGCTGGAAATCGGCCTGTCCTATTGCTCGGCCATCGGCGGCGGGCGCTCGGGCATCATCGAGACCAACTTCAAGGAAGAGTGCGAAACCGACCTCTTCGGCGAGCAGGCGGTTCTCTGCGGTGGCCTGGTCGAGCTGATCCGCATGGGCTTCGAGACTCTGGTCGAGGCGGGCTACGCCCCCGAGATGGCCTATTTCGAGTGCCTGCACGAGGTGAAGCTGATCGTGGACCTGATCTACGAAGGCGGCATCGCGAACATGAACTACTCGATCTCGAACACCGCCGAGTATGGCGAGTATGTCTCGGGCCCGCGTGTCCTGCCCTACGACGAGACCAAGGCGCGGATGAAGGCGATCCTGACCGACATCCAGACGGGCAAGTTCGTGCGCGACTTCATGCAGGAAAACCAGGTCGGCCAGCCCTTCTTCAAGGGCACGCGCCGCATCAACGACGCCCACCAGATCGAGCAGGTCGGCGAGACGCTGCGCGGCATGATGCCCTGGATCTCGGCCGGCAAGATGGTCGACAAGTCGAAGAACTGAGCGCTTCGCCGAGGCGAAGGTTGAACGGCCCCGGGAGGAGGACCCGGGGCCGTTTCTTTTCATCTGCGCCTAGCAGGGCCGCGCGAGCACGAGAACCCAGGTCCGGCCCGTGCCGGCGAAGCCGAACTGGGTCACGCTCGGGTTGAGGATATTGGCCCTGTGGTCGGGGCTGTCCATCCAGACGGCGATGGTGCTGCGGATGTCGGGCGTGCCTTGCGCGAAATTCTCGGCGGCGGTGCAGGCGGTGTAGCCTGCGCGTCGCAACCGGTCCGTCAGGGTGGAACCATCGGCGCCGATATGCCCGAGCCGTTCTGCGGTGGCCAGGTCGTCGGCCTGGGCCTGCGCGGCGGCCTGGAGAGCGGGCGAGTGGATCAGGGGCCTGACGATCCCCCGGGCAGCGCGCCGGGTCGAAAGCTGTGTCCCGGCAGAGGCGATGTCGACGGTCGCGCCCGCCGACAGGCGCTCGGTCCCGGGGCCGGGTGAGCAGGCGGCCAGCGCCGCCGCAAGGCACAGGATGAGAATGCGGGATGTCATGGGGTCTGCCTCGGGTTGCTCGTGTTTTGACCTAGCATGAGGGGCCCGCCAGAGTCGCACAAGGGGCCGTCTTCCCAGGTCGAAAATCCGGGTTCAAGACCTGTGGATCGTTTGGTGGGTAAATCCTAAAAATACAATCATTGACCCAAGAAACTAGATTTTCCTGGGCGATCGTGATGGAAATTGGTCATTTTCTCTGCGCCAGACCTTCGGCAAGTCGCCGCTGATCGCGCAGGATCGCGGGCAGATCGGCCGTGGCGAGCTGCCCGTCGGCCACCACGCGCCGCCCGTCGACGAAGAGGTCGCGCACGCGTGACGGCCCGGCCAGAAGAAGCGCCGCCGCATCCCAGCTGCCCGCGGCCTCGACCCCCGTCACGTCCCAGGCGGCGATGTCGGCGCGGTAGCCGGGCGCGAGCTGGCCGATCTCGGCCCCCCGGCCCAGAACCTCGGCCCCGCCGCGGGTCGCGATGCGAAGCGCCTCGCGCGGGGACATGGCCTCGGGGCCCGATGCCACGCGCTGCAAGAGCATGGCCGTCCGCGCCTCGGCCACGAGGTTGCCCGTATCGTTCGAAGCCGAGCCATCGACTCCGAGGCCCACGGGCACGCCCGCATCGCGCATCGCCCGCACCGGCGCGATGCCCGAGGCCAGGCGGCAGTTGGAACAGGGGCAATGGGCGACGCCCGTTCGGGTGCGGGCGAAAAGCCCGATCTCGGCGCCATCGAGCTTCACGCAATGCGCGTGCCAGACATCCTCGCCGGTCCAGCCCAGATCCTCGGCGTATTGACCGGGACGGCAGCCGAATTTTTCGAGGCTGTAGGCGACATCCTCCTCGTTCTCGGCAAGGTGGGTGTGCATCATCACCCCCTTGTCCCGCGCCAGGATCGCGGCGTCGCGCATCAGCTCGCGACTGACCGAGAAGGGCGAACATGGCGCAACGGCGACACGCACCATCGCCCCCGGCGAGGGGTCGTGGAAGGCGTCGATCACCCGCAGGCAATCCTCGAGAATCGCGGCCTCGTCCTCGACAAGGGCATCGGGCGGAAGCCCACCATCGCTTTCTCCGATCGACATTGCCCCGCGCGTGGCGTGGAAGCGCAGCCCGATGGTCGCCGCCGCCTCGATCGTGTCGTCGAGGCGCGACCCGTTGGGGTAAAGGTAGAGATGATCCGACGACATCGTGCAGCCCGAGAGCGCCAGCTCGGCCAGCCCCGTCATGGCCGAAACGCGCATATGCTCGGGCGTGAAGCGCGCCCAGATCGGGTAGAGCGTCTGGAGCCAGCCGAAGAGCGCCGCATTCTGCGCCCCCGGCACGGCACGCGTCAGGGATTGGTAAAGGTGGTGATGGGTGTTCACGAGGCCGGGCGTGACGACGCGGCCCGCCATGTCGTGCACCTCGCCCGTGGTGGTCAGCCCGTGGCCCACCGCGGCGATGACACCATCGCGGATCAGCAGGTCGGCACCGGCCAGCTCCGTCCCCGCGTCGTCCATCGTGACGACGACGGACGCGTTCCTCAGCAGCGTCTCAGGCATCGGGCACGTCGCGCAGAAGCGCCAGCGCCGCGGCATGTAGGGCCCGGTTGGCGGCGGCCAGCGCGCGTCCGCCCTCGTGGACCTGCCCGCCGCTCCAGTCGGTGACGATGCCGCCCGCGGCCTCGATCACCGCGATGGGAGCCGAGATGTCGTAGGCCGCAAGGCCCGCCTCGATCACCAGGTCCACCTGCCCGGCGGCGAGAAGCGCGTAGGCGTAGCAATCCATCCCGTAGCGCGTCAGCTTCACCCGGTCGCGAACCGCCTCGAAGCCCGCGCGCTCGGGCGGGGTGCCGACCTCGGGGAAGGTCGTGAAGAGCGTCGCCTCCGACAGGTCCGTCGTGGCGCGTGTGGCCAGCGGCGCCTCGCCATGCGGTCCGACAAGGCGCGCGCGGCCGAAGCCGCCTTCGAACCGCTCGCCGATATAAGGCTGGTCGATCAGGCCGTATCGCGGCCCCTCCGCATCGCTGAGCGCGATCAGCACGCCCCAGGTCGGCGTGCCCGAGATGAAGCCACGCGTCCCGTCGATCGGATCGATGACCCAGGTCAGGCCAGTGCTGCCGGGTGTCGCGTCCTCTTCCTCGCCGAGGATGGCGTCGTCGGGGCGGCGCAGGGCCAGGACGCCGCGCATCGCGGCTTCGGCCGCGCGGTCGGCCTCTGTGACGGGGTCGAAGCGGCCCACGCCCTTGTCGTCGGCGGCAAGTCCCGAGCTTCGGAAATGCGGAAGGATCGCGGCCCGCGCGGCATCCGCCATGGCATGGGCCGTGGCGATCAGGTCGGCCGTCTCGGAGAGGGACGCTCCGGGCAGGGGATCGGTCATCTTGGGCTTCCGGCAACTGCGGGTCTGGGCGCAGGGCGGAAGGGACACGATCCCCTGCCCGGGGTCAAGCGGAGGCTGCCGTCAGGCAGCGGCGTCCGACAGAACGCGGGCCAGTTCGAACAGGCGCCGACGCTGGTTCTCGGGGATCGCGTAGTAGGAGCGGACAAGCTCCAACGCTTCCTTGTCGGCGAGAATGTCGCCCGGAAGGGCGGAGTGACCCGCTTCGGCCGACTGTGCGGCCTCGGCGCCGTCCATCCCCTCGAAGAAATAGGCGACCGGCACCGACAATGCCTCGGAGATGTCCCAGAGCCGCGAGGCGCTGATCCGGTTCATGCCCGTCTCGTATTTCTGGATCTGCTGGAACTTGATGCCGACCTTCTCGGCCAGCTGCTGCTGTGTCATCCCGACCATCCAGCGGCGATGCCGGACACGCTTTCCGACATGGACGTCTACAGGGTGCTTCACGACCCCCTCCTGTTCTTGCCAAACCAAACCCGGAACCCGTCCCCGAAACAACGGACCGCCAGGGACCGCGGCCCCCGCGGCAGCGTTGAGGTAGCGCACCGTTCGGGCAGATCAATCCTTTGGCGACTGTGCAAGGCGGCATTCTCCCAATAGGGGCATGCCCGGACCACAACGCGACCACCATGGCGCGCATGACGGGAATCATACTCGCCCTTTGCGTGTCCGGCAACCTTGGTGAACGGACCGGTCTGGCGAAGGCGCCGCAGGCTCGCTAGGCTCGCGCCCGCAAGTCAGGATGCGGGGGACAGCATGCGCGCGTTTCAGGTCACCGAGTTCGGCGCCGCACCGCGCCATGTCGACCTGCCGGAGCCCGAGCCCGGACCAGGCCAGATTCGCGTGAGGATCGCGGCCTGTGGCCTGAACTTCGCCGACCTTCTGATGATCCGCGGAACCTACCAGGAGACGCCGCCGCCCCCCTTCACGCTGGGCATGGAGGTGTCGGGAACAGTTGACGCCCTGGGGGAAGGCGTGACCAGCCCCGCCGTCGGCACCCGCGTCGCGGTCTTCGCGGGCCATGGCGGCCTGGCAGAGCAGGGCGTCTTCCCTGCCGACCGTGCCGTGCCGATCCCCGACGCGATGTCCTTCACCCAGGCCGCCGCCTTCATGGTGGCCTATGGCACCTCGCATCTCGCCCTGGCAGGGCGCGCCCGCCTGCAGCCCGGCGAACGGCTTCTCGTGCTCGGCGCGGCGGGGGGCGTGGGGCTGACGGCCGTCGAACTGGGCGCGCTGATGGGCGCCGAGGTGATCGCGGTGGCGCGTGGGCCCGAGAAGCTGGCCGTCGCCGAACGCGCGGGCGCGCGACACCTGATCGACAGCGAAAGCGCGGACATCCGCGCCGGGGTCAAGGCGCTCGGCGGCGCCGACGTGGTGTACGACGCGGTGGGCGGCGGCGCCTTCGACGCGGCCCTGCGCGCCACGCGGCCCGAGGGGCGCGTCCTGTCCATCGGCTTCGCCAGCGGCGAGGTTCCGCGGGTTCCGGCCAACATCCTGCTGGTCAAGAACATTTCGGTCATGGGATTCTACTGGGGCGGCTACCTTGGCTTCGCGCCCGAAAAGCTGACGGCAAGCCTTGCGGACCTGATGGCCCTGTTCGAGGCGGGCCGCCTGTCGCCCCATGTGAGCGCGACCTTTCCCCTCGCCGAGGCCGGGCAGGCCCTCGAGATGCTGCGCAGCCGGAAGAGCACCGGAAAGGTGGTCGTCACGATCTGATCGGGCCTTTTCCGGCCGCCCCGGCGTCCCGTCCCGGACCGGACCGGACCGGGGCTAGAGACTGCGGAAGCCTGCGCGCGTCAATTCGACCAATGCATCGAGGGGGGCCCCCTGGTTCAGCTCGGACCGGTAAAGGTTGATCCGGATTTCCGGCAGTGCGGGAAGCGCGCCGCCGTGGGTCACGCGCTCGACATAGGGCGGCTCGGTTCCCTCGATGCAGGCATGGACGGCAAGATCGGCGCTGATCGAGGCCTCGACGGTGCGGGTCGAGTCCGACTCGACCGCCATTTCCCAGGGGATGCCCGCCCGGTCGAGCGCCGCCTGCACCGAGTTGCGGAAGATGCAGGCATGTTCGAAGGCCAACCGAAGCGGGCGCTGTTTCCACATCTGCCCGGCCTCGGCACCGACCCAGACCAGCGGACGGGTGATCAGCGTCTCGCCGCCCGCGTCGCAGCTCGCCTCGGTCGTCAGGATCGCGTCGAGCTCGCCACGCGCGAACATGCGCTTGAGCCGCTCGGTGTAGGAGGAAACCAGCTGCACCTTCACGCGTGGGAAATCGACGGCCAGCCGGTGCAGCACCTGCGGGATCGCGGGATAGACAATGTCATGCGGCACCCCCAGCGTCAGTTCCCCCTCGTAGTCCGAGGCGGTCAGGCGCGTGAGAACCTCGTCGTTCAACTCGAGCATGCGGCGGGCGTAGCCCAGCATCTGCTCGCCCGCGCCCGTCAGGATCAGCCGCCGCGTCGAGCGGTCGAAGAGGCCCACGCCCAGCATCTCTTCCAGCCGCTTGAGCTGCATCGAGACGGCGGACTGCGTGAGGTTGAGATAACCCGAAGCCTTGGTGACGCCGCCAGCGTCGGCGACGGCCACGAAAGCGCGGAGCGCGGTGAGGTCGAGATTTCGGGGCATCGATCCGCCTTTTATCAGGAATCGTGATTTCAAGAATTCGAAACATTCACTTTCAACATGCACAAGGGCCCTCATATATCAAGTCTCGAAATATTGATTCCCATCGAGTTCACGATTCAAGAAAGGAAACGGCATGGCCGATTTCACCGTTTCGCGCTCCTTCGCCCTGCCCACCGGGGCCTTTTCCTTCCGTGCCCTGCTGTCAGGGCCGGTCGCGCATCTTCTCGCCTGGGAAGCGGGATGGCTCCAGCGGCAGCGTCTGCAGAACATCGACGCCCACATTGCCCGTGACATCGGGCTGAATGTCGATGCCCCGTCGCGCGCGGCCGTGACGGTCGGCTGGGACCGCCCGCTCGCCGGCCTCTTCTGAGCCCGGCACGCAGGCAAGGGCGAACAATCATTGGCCGCCCAAGTCGATTGGAAAAAACTATCGCGCCACGCCACCGGAGCGTGGCGCGCTTCGCTTGAAAAACAGGGCATCCTCGCCAATATTCACCCTCAAGGATGGGCTCGTGCGCGCGACCGGCGCGTGGCGGCCCGGACCAACGTGTTTCTTAGGAGGGATACATGGCTGACTACCAGACGATCCGGGCCGGCATCTCGGGTGACCGCGCCGCCGAGATCGACCAGGGCCTCAAGGCCCACATGAACAAGGTCTACGGCACCATGTCGATCGGCATGCTCATCACGGCTGCCGCCGCATGGGCCATTGCCAACCTTGCCGTCACCGCCGATCCGACCGGCGCGACCATGGCACTGCGCGAGGGCCAGTACCTGACCGGCCTCGGCGAAGTGCTCTACACCACGCCGCTGCGCTGGGTGGTGATGTTCGCCCCGCTCGCCTTCATCATGTTCGGCTGGGGCGCCCTGATGCGCCGTGGTTCCGCTCAGGCCGTGAGCCTTGGCTTCTTCGTCTTCGCCGCCGTCATGGGCGTGTCGATGAGCTCGATCTTCCTTGTCTTCACGTCCTACTCGATCGTGCAGACCTTCCTCGTGACCGCGATCGCCTTCGCGGGCCTCAGCCTCTGGGGCTACACCACGAAGAAGGACCTGTCGGGCATGGGCACCTTCCTGATCATGGGCGTGATCGGCCTGATCGTGGCGATGATCATCAACATCTTCCTGGCAAGCCCTGCGATGATGTTCGCGATCTCGGCCATCGGCATCCTGATCTTCGCGGGCCTCACTGCCTTCTACACGCAGGAGATCAAGGCGACCTACGTGGCGCACGCCGCGCACGGCGACCAGGAATGGCTGGACAAGGCCGCGATCGACGGGTCGCTCAGCCTCTACATCTCTTTCCTGAACATGTTCCAGTTCCTGCTCATGTTCATGGGGCAGCAGGAATAACACCTGCCGCCGGACGGACACGCGAAGGGCCGGGGTCATCCCCGGCCCTTTTGCCTTGGCGTCATGAAAAATTCACGGGGACGGCGCGCGCGCTTGCGACATATACCGGGCACATGACCGAGACCGCCGCCCCTGCCCCCGCCCGGCTTGCCGAGCTGACCCGCGTCTTCGCGCGGATCGGCGTGCTCAGCTTCGGCGGTCCCGCGGCCCAGATCGCGCTGATGCACAAGGAGCTGGTCGAGGATCGACCCTGGCTGACCGAGCGGCAATTCCTCAACGCGCTCTCCTTCTGCATGCTTCTGCCCGGCCCCGAGGCGATGCAGCTTGCCACCTACGCCGGCTGGCGCATCGCGGGCGTTCGGGGCGGGCTGATCGCGGGGCTGCTCTTCGTCATCCCGGGAGCCGTGGTCATCCTGGCGCTGGCCTCGGTCTACGCGGCTTACGGGGCCGCTCCCCTGGTGCAGGCGCTCTTCCTCGGCATCAAGGCGACTGTGATCGTCATCGTGGTGCAGGCGCTCGTGAAACTCTCGAGGAAGGCGCTGACGGGAGCCCTGCCCTACGCGCTCGCCGCCGCCGCCTTTCTCTGCCTCTACGCGCTGCAGGTCCCCTTTCCGCTGATCGTGCTGGGCGCGGGCCTGGTCGGCGCGGTCTTCATGGCGGGCCCCCCGCCCGAAACGGCGCCGCCCCGCGTTTCGGCCGGAGGCACGGTGCGGACGGTCGCGCTATGGTCGGCGATCTGGCTTGTGCCGCTGGCCGCTCTCCAGGCCGTGGCGCCCGCCGGTCTCCTGGCCGAGATCGGCCTGTTCTTCGCCAAGCTTGCCATCGTGACCTTCGGCGGCGCCTATGCGGTGCTCGCCTACATGGTGCAGGAGGTCGTGGCCGACCACGGCTGGCTCACCACGGCGCAGATGATGGATGCCCTGGGGCTGGCCGAAACCACGCCCGGCCCCCTGATCCTCGTGACCGAGTTCGTGGGCTTTCTCGCGGGCGCACAGGCGGGTGGCTTGTGGCTGGGCCTTGCCGCGGCCCTCGTCACGCTCTGGGTCACCTTCGCGCCCTGCTTCCTCTGGATCTTCGCCGGCGCCCCCTATGTCGACTGGATCGCGAGCCGCCCGCGCCTGACCGGGGCGCTCTCGGCGATCACCGCCGCGGTCGTCGGCGTCATCCTCAACCTTTCCGTCTGGTTCGCGGCCCATGTCCTTTTCGATCGGCTCGAGACGGTCACCGCCGGGCCGCTCTCGGTGCTGCGGCCGGTCTGGTCCAGCCTCGATGCCCAGGCCCTCGCGCTGACGGCGCTTGCGGCCGCGCTGATCCTCGGCCTCAGGTCCGACCTACTGAAGGCACTGCCGCTGATGGCGCTGGCGGGTCTTGGCATCACTTGGGTCACGTCCGGGATTTGAGGTGTTGACTCGGGGCCATGCGCAAGTAAAAGGCGACGTCTCAAGAGATACGTGCCGCGCGCATCCCGCGCAGCCCCGACATTCCGCAGGAGCCCGACCATGGCGAAGCCGACGACCATCAAGATCCGCCTCAACTCGTCCGCCGGGACGGGCCACTTCTACGTGACCAAGAAGAACGCCCGCACCATGACCGAGAAGATGACCGTA
The DNA here is from genome assembly GCA_015689745.1 of Rhodobacterales bacterium HKCCSP123. Classification (GTDB taxonomy): domain Bacteria; phylum Pseudomonadota; class Alphaproteobacteria; order Rhodobacterales; family Rhodobacteraceae; genus Roseicyclus. Next base: position 26,507 of record WVSO01000039.1, read on the forward strand.
CGAAAGTACGATCCCGTGGCGCGCAAGCACGTCGAATACAAGGAAGGCAAGATCAAGTAATCCGCCTTTCATATCCGACCTGAGGGCCGCGCCGGGAGACCGACGCGGCCCTTTTTCATTTCCGTTTCACGAAAGGCCCGACCGATGGCCGACGAGATCACGATCAGACCGACCGAGGCCGCCGACCTTGCGGCGGTGGATGCCCTGCTGGCGACAAGCTACCCGGCGCTCCTGAAGCGCGACTATGCCCCCTCGGTGCTGGTGACGGCCCTGCCCTTGATCTCGCGCGCGCGCCCCGAGCTTCTGCGCTGCGGCTCCTACTACATCGCCGAGGATGGCGAGGGAGGGGCATTGGCGGCGGGCGGCTGGACCCGCTCGCCGCCGCAAGGCGGTGTTGGGCGGCCCGAGATCGGTCATGTCCGGCATGTCGCGACCCATCCCGCGCATCTGCGCAAGGGGCTGGCGCAGGGCATCCTGACCCGTGCGCTGTCTGACGCGCTGACCGACGGGGTGGAGCGGATGATCTGCCAGTCCACCCTGACCGCAGTGCCCTTCTACACCGCGATGGGGTTCCGCGCCCGCGGCGAGATCCTGATCGCGCTGCGCCCCGGTATCACGTTCCCCGCCGTGGAAATGGAGCGGATCCTCTGACACGGGCGCGGGCAAGATCCTTGCAAGGATCTTGCCTGCAGGCCCTTGCAAGGGCCTGCCCAGCCTCTTGCAAGAGGCTGGACTGCTCAGAGCTCGACGGTCTCGCCCGGATCGGGGTCGAGCACCCTCACCCCCGGCAAGGCCGCCTTCAGCGCCTCGGCCGACTGCTCGAGCAGCGGGAAGGTCCGGTAGTGATACGGAACCACGGTCCTGAAACTGAACAGTTTCGAGGCCGCATAGGCCGCCCGCGTCATGTCCATCGTGTAATGCCCACCGGCACAGAGGATGCCGACATCCGGCGCATGGATGTCGTTCCAGACCCCCATGTCGGCCATCACGTCGGTGTCGCCCGAGACGTAGACGCCGCGCCCTTCGCCCTCGATGATGTAGCCCGCCTCCGAGCCGACGAAGACCGGGCCGTCAGGCCCCGACATCGAGGAGGAATGGGTCGCGTTCACCATCGTGACCGCGACATCGCCGATCCGCACCGTGCCGCCCTTGTTGAACCCCGTGGCGGCCAGCCCGTGCGCCGAGGCCCAGCGGCCCATCAGCTCGACCATGCCGTAGACGGGCAGGCCCATGCCGGCGGCGATCTCGGGCACCCCGCCGGTGTGGTCGTCATGCCCATGCGTGATCAGCACCGCCGTCGCCCCGGCAAGCATCTCGGCCCGCCGGTCCTGCGGGAACATCGGATTGCCCTCGATCCAAGGGTCGATCAGCAGCACCTCGCCGCCGATCTCGAGCCTCACGCCGGCATGGCCCAACCAGGTATATCTCATCGCGCACCCTCCCCGTCGCTGATGTCCGGCGACAGGATAACCGGGGCGGCGCGGCGGGGAAAAGGGGTCAGGCGGCGCCGCGTGCGATCAGGCGGCGCGTGGCCGGTATGCCGATGCAGATCATCGCCGTCACCAGACCTGTCAGCGGGATGACCGCCATCGCGGTCGGCTGCAGCCCGGGCACGGCCCAGATCGCCAGCGGCAGCAGCACCTGCAGCGTGACAATGAAGCCCGCAGCGGCGGGGAAGATGACATTCGCGATCAGTTTAAGGGCCCACATGGGATGCCTCCACTCGATAAACATTCTGTACGTTCGGGGCCGAGACTTGTCGGGAAACCGGGCAGCATTGGGGCGCAGGCGGGGAAAAACAGGCCTTGGCTCGGCAAACGGCCGGTCTGCAGACGCAGGTGCTTGCGGGTCCTGCCACGCGCCGCTAAACCGCGCCCTGTTCCCGTTCGAGAGGCACCCAATCCATGTCCATCGACAGTGCAACCGCCGCCAAGGTCGCCAAGCTCGCCCGGATCCGGGTCGAGGAGGCGGACCTGCCCGCGCTCGCCGACGAATTCAACGCGATCCTCGGCTTCATCGAGCAGCTTCAGGAGCTGAACGTCGACGACGTCGAGCCGATGGTCAGCGTCGAGCCGATGCGCCTGAAGCGGCGCGAGGATGTCGTGACCGACGGTGACCAGCAGGCCAAGGTGCTGTCGAATGCGCCCGACGCGCGCGAAGGGTTCTTCGCGGTTCCCAAGGTGGTGGAGTGACCATGTCCGAGCTGACGAAACTGACCATCGCCGAGGCCCGCGACGCGCTGCGCCGGGGCGACGTGACCAGCGTGGAGCTGACCGAGGCCTGCCTTGCCGCGATCGACGCGGCAGACGCCCTCGGCGCGGTCGTCCACAAGACCCCCGAACTGGCGCTCGAGCGCGCCCGGGCCGCGGACACGCGGATCAAGGCGGGCGACGCACCCGGCATGTGCGGCATCCCCGTCGGCATCAAGGACCTCTTCTGCACCGAGGGCGTGCCCTCGCAGGCCGCCTCGAAGATCCTCGAGGGCTTCCGCCCCGAATACGAATCCACCGTGTCCGCGCAGCTGCGCGACGCGGGCGCGGTGATGCTCGGCAAGCTGAACATGGACGAGTTCGCGATGGGCTCGTCGAACGAGACCTCGGTCTACGGCAATGCCGTGAACCCCTGGCGCGCCGAGGGCTCGAACGCGGCGCTCACGCCGGGCGGCTCCTCGGGCGGATCGGCCAGCGCGGTCGCCGCCGATCTCTGCCTCGCGGCGACCGGCACCGACACCGGCGGCTCGATCCGACAGCCCGCCGCCTTCACCGGCATCGTCGGGCTGAAGCCCACCTACGGCCGCTGCTCTCGCTGGGGCATCGTGGCCTTCGCCTCCTCGCTCGACCAGGCGGGCCCGATGACCAAGACCGTGCGTGACGCGGCCGTCATGGGCGCCGCGATGATGGGCCATGACCCGAAGGATTCGACCAGCGCCGACCTTCCCGTCCCCGATTTCGAGGCGATGCTGACCGGCGACATCCGCGGCAAGGTCATCGGCATCCCGCGCGAATACCGCATGGACGGCATGCCGGAAGAGATCGAGGCGCTCTGGACGCGCGGTCGCGAGATGCTGGCCGATGCCGGCGCCGAGATCCGCGACATCTCGCTCCCGCACACGAAATACGCGCTGCCGACCTATTACGTGATCGCGCCGGCCGAGGCCTCGTCGAACCTCGCGCGGTACGACGGTGTGCGCTACGGCTACCGCGCGAAGCTCTCGCAGGGCGACGGCGTCACCGAGATGTACGAAAAGACCCGCGCCGAAGGCTTCGGGGCCGAGGTCCGCCGCCGCGTGATGGTGGGCACCTACGTGCTCTCCGCGGGCTATTACGACGCCTATTACAACCGCGCCCGCAAGGTCCGCACGCTGATCAAGCGCGACTTCGAGGCGGTCTTCGCCGGCGGCGTGGATGCGATCCTGACGCCGGCCACCCCCTCGGCGGCCTTCGAGCTTGGCAAGACCTTCGACGATCCGGTGCAGATGTATCTCAACGACGTCTTCACGGTGACCGTGAACCTCGCCGGTCTGCCCGGTCTCGCGGTGCCCGCCGGTGTGGATGCCAGGGGCCTGCCGCTCGGCCTGCAGCTGATCGGCAAACCCTGGGAAGAGGGCGAGTTGTTGAATATCGGCTACGCGCTGGAGCAATCCGCCGGTTTCGTGGCGAAACCCGCAAAATGGTGGTAATGTCTCGCAAACGATAAATGTCGAGGCAGTACATGGTGGGTTTCGGTAAGGGCGGCATCGTCCTCATTCTTGGTGTGATCGGATTGGCGGCCTGCGGCGGTGGCGCCCCGCCCGACGATGTCTCGCCGGGTGTCGGGTTCCAGGATTACCAGGCCTACCAGGCCCGGCGTGCGGCCCTCCTGGGCGAGACAGCCGGCCAGGTGGCACCGGTGGTGCCGCCCTCCGCCCCGGTCATGGCGCGCGTCACGGCGCCTGAACCCCAGACCGCGCGAGACCCCGCGCCCGTGTCGGTCGAGGTCAGCCCCTGGCAGGGCGCGTGGGACAGGTCGAAGATCCAGGGTGT
>WVSO01000004.1 GCA_015689745.1 Rhodobacterales bacterium HKCCSP123
GCGATCCCGCCAGCGTTGCGCCGCCGCCCGCGACCCGCGCGATGGGGCGGCCCGGGTTCTGGCCCCTCGGGCTCGGCTTCGCGCTGACCGCGCTCGGGGCTGCGATCCTGCTGACGAACCTCCTGCCGCTGATGGACGCGCTCGGCGTACCGGAAGGCCTCGCCATCCTGGCGGCCTCCACCATCGGACCCGCTCAGGTCGCTGGCCGGATCATCCTGACGCTGGCGGGCGCGCGCGCCGCCGCGCGATCCGTGACGCTCGGCGCCTTCCTGTTCATCTCGGCGGGCGCGCTGGCCATGGGCGCGGCCACCGCCCTGCCCGCCCTTACCCTCGTCTTCGCCGTCTCCCTCGGGATCGGCAACGGGGTCATCTCGATCTTGCGGCCCGTGGTCATCCGGGAGGTCATGGGAGAGGCCGGCTTCGGTGAAAGCGCTGGCGCGGTCGCGCGGCTGTCGCTCTTCGCCTTCGCCATTGCGCCCGGTCTCGGCGCCGTGCTGGCCGATCTTGCAGGGTACGGCGCGGTCATCGCCCTCTGCGTCGCCGCCCCGCTCGTCGGCGCCACACTCCTGCGTCGCCTGCCCGAATGAAGAAGGGCGGCCCCGAAGGACCGCCCCGATCGTCGTCTCATCGAAAGACGGTCAGGCGGTTTCCGCCTCGATCACCTTCGGCGCGGCGCGCGTGATCTCGATCTGCCGCGGCTTCAGCGCCTCGGGCACCTCGCGCACGAGGTCGATGTGCAGCATGCCGTTCTCGTGCACGGCACCCGTCACGCGCACGTGGTCGGCCAGCTGGAACCGCTTCTCGAAAGCGCGCGTGGCGATCCCTCGGTGCAGGTAGGTGCGCTGCGCCTCGTCCTTGGCCTTGCGGGCGGTGACGACAAGCTCGGTTTCGCGCTGCTCGACGCCCAGCTCGGACTCGGTGAAGCCGGCGACCGCGATCGAGATGCGATAGGCATCCTCGTCCGTCTTTTCGATATTGTAGGGCGGGTAGGTGGAACTCCCCACGTCCTGGGTCATCACGCGATCCAGAAGGTCGGCCATCCGGTCGAAGCCGACGGTGGCGCGATAGAGCGGGGAAAGGTCATAGCTACGCATGTGTCATCCTCCATTGAGCGACAACTGAAGTTCAGGACCGCCCCGGCATGGGCACGGCCCCGGTGTCATGGGTCCGGACGGCCCACCATGGCGGCGCCGTCACGGGTTGGATGTGTGCAGACCATCGCCCGGTTTCAAGCCCCGCACGACCGGCGCGGTCAGGGGCGCAGGAAGCGCGCCCCAAGCGTATCGCGGCCGCTTTCCTCGCCACCCGGCCGTCGGACCACTGGCAAGCCCGCCGTCGTCGTCGCGGGAGCCGGGGCCGGCGCGGCACTGCGCGCGGCGGTCAACTCGGGCATCAGGGCTTCGACGGAGACCGCCACGGTCACGTCCTGTCCGGCAACCGCCGACCGCCCCGAGACCACCGCCACGATCTCGGGCCCCTCGGGGCCCATCTGGATGACCGGCGCACCGGAACTTCCTGCGACGACCGTGCAGGACAGGACCTGCACGGCGCCGATGTTCGACAGCACGCGGCACCCCTCCTCGATCGAAGGGAAGGCCGCGCGCTCGGCCCCGTAGGAGACGAGCGTCACGGCGCTGAGCAGACCGGCCTCGCCGGTCGCCGAGATCGGCTGAACCCGCAGGTCGGAGACCGGGCCGTCCAGTTCAAGCAAAGCCATGTCACGCGCGACGGCCTCGAAATCCACGTTGCCGACCGGACGCACGTAATCGGCGGGCACGTGGCTCTGGCGGATGCCGCGCACCGCCTCGGCCCGGTCGAGCCGCAGGCTGGCGAGGAACCTGAGCTCCGCATCCGGGATGCGCGCGCCCTCGGGCGCGAAGAGGCAGTGGGCGGCCGTCAGCACGAGATCAGGCGCGATCAACGTGGCCGTACAAAAGGAAACGCGGGTGTCCAGCCGTCCGACGGCCTGCCAGTCACGGACAGCGTCCGCCGTGGTCAGGGCCCGCGGCGCGGCGGCACCCTCGACGCCGCGGTCCGTCCCGCCCCCGGCCTCGCCAAGTTCGGGATGCAAGGACAGCATCAACGTCGCGCAAAGCGCGCAGAAGGCGAGAAGGAAGCGCATGGCGTGCCAGGGATCCGTCAGGTGTCCCGTGGACCCTGCCGCGTCAAGCGGGCGAAACTATGGCCCGGACGGCACGAAATCCGTCGCCGCTAGCGCAGGATCGGCACCGGCACCTCCCGCTTGCCCGGCGCATCGAGCGCGGCTGGCCGAGGGCCTCCGGTCGCCCAGTCCAGCAACTCGACCGTGTGCACGATCGGCAGCTCGGTGCCCGAGCCGATCTGCATCATGCAGCCGATATTGCCCGCCGCGATGATGTCCGGTCTGGTCATCTCGAGCGTCTCGACCTTGCGCGCCTTCAGCTGCTTGGAGATCTCGGGCTGCATCAGGTTGTAGGTCCCCGCGGAGCCACAGCAGAGATGGCTGTCGGCAGGTTCCACCACCTTGAAGCCGGCCCGCTTCAGAAGGTCCTTGGGATAGGTCTTGATCTGCTGCCCATGCTGCAGCGAACAGGCCGCGTGGTAGGCGACCTTGAGGCCCTTCGGCCGGCCCTCGGGAAGGTCCAGTTTCATCAGAACCTCGGAGACATCCATCGCGATCTCCGACACGGCCTTCGCCTCCGAAGCGAGCGCTTCGGTCCGGAACATGTGCCCGTAATCCTTCACCGTCGTTCCACAGCCCGACGTGTTGATGACGATGGCATCGAGCCCCTCGCCCGTCATCTCGCGGTGCCAGGCGCGGATGTTCCTGGCCGCCGTCGCGTGGCTTTCCGAGGTCTTGCCCATGTGATGCGTCAGCGCCCCGCAGCACCCCTGCCCCTCGGCGATGACAACGTCGCAGCCGAGCCGCGTGAGAAGCCGGATCGTGGCGTCGTTGATGTCGGTGTTGAGCGCCCGCTGCGCGCAGCCCGTCATCAACGCGACGCGCATCCGGCGCGCGCCCTGTGCGGCGAAAACCTGCGGGTCGTCGTTTCGGCTGACCGGCGGAATTGTCTTCGGCGCCATCTCCAGCATCGCCTTGAGCCGGGCATCCGGCATCAGGAAGGCGAAGGGCCGACCGATCCTGGCGCCCAGAAGCGCCACGCGGAAGCGGGTCGGGTGGGGCAGGATCCGGGCCAGGGTCCAGCGCAGGACGCGCTCGAAGAACGGCCGCTTGTAGGTCTGTTCGATATACTCCCGCGCGTGATCGACCAGGTGCATGTAATGCACGCCCGACGGGCAGGTCGTCATGCAGGCGAGACAGCTCAGGCAGCGATCGATGTGCTTCACCGTCTTTTCATCGGCAGGCCGCCCCTTCTCGAGCATGTCCTTGATGAGATAGATCCGCCCCCTCGGGCTATCGAGTTCGTCGCCGAGCACCTGGTAGGTCGGGCAGGTCGCGGTGCAGAAACCGCAATGGACGCAGGTCCGCAGGACCTCGTTCGAGCGCTGGATCGCGGGGTCCTTCAACTGCTCGGGCGTGAATGTGGTTTGCATTGCGTTACCTTCCGATCAGCGACAGGAAGACGAGGCCGAAGAGCCCCGCCGTCACGAGATAGACGAGGGTGAAGACGAAGCGCGCGGCCCAGACCCGTTCGAACCGGCCGAGATAGAGGTGATAGAGCATCCCCGCCACCGCCGCCGCCATCAGGCCCGTGGCGATGGCCGCCAGCCGCTCCGGGGGCAGCCCGGCCACCGGGCCGTCCAGGATGATCGCCACGAAGATCGCCGCCGCTGCGAGGACGAGTGCCGCCTGCGCCAGCACCGCTCCCCTCTTGCGGTCCGACATCAGCGCGAGGCCGCAGAACAGCGCGGCCGAGGGAAGCGCCACGGGCACGGCGTCCAGAACCATGGCCCGCCTCACGCGCCCATCAACCCGGGGTTCAGGATACCCCGCGGATCGAACTTCTGCCGAAGCCCGCCGGACAGCCTTGCAAGCGGCGCGGGCTCCGGCTGGAACGGCGCGATCCGCGTCCGTGTCTCTTCGGACGCGCGGATCAGCGTCGCATGGCCGGCAAAGGCGCCAAGCCGCGCGCGCAGGTCCGTACCCTCGGGCACCAGGACCCAGATCAGCCCGCCGCCCCAGTCGTACATCACCTCTCCGCCCGTCCGTGCCGCGATCTCCGGCCCGTCCGACGGCGCGACCGAGATGCGCCAGACATCGCCGTCGCGGCCCGCGAAGGCGTTGACGTCGCGCACTGCGCGCCAGGCCTCGGAGACCCGCTTGCCATCCTCCTCGACCGAGACCGTTCCGAAGGAGCCCATCAGCTCCGACAGGCGCCCGGCCCTGTAGGCCACGCTCGCCGCGAAGCCTTCGATCCGCAGCATCGTTCGCCCCTCGGCCGGCAGATGCGCCGCCCCCGTCACCTCGAAGGGCGAGCCGAGCGCGGTCGCCATCGCCTCGACCGCCTGCAGCGCGCTCAGGCCCTCGATGCTCAGCGCGGCCGCCGCCTCGGGCGCAGGCAGCACCTTGAAGGCCACCTCGCTCAGAACCCCCAGCGTTCCCCAGGACCCCGCCATCAGCTTCACGAGATCGTAGCCGGTGACATTCTTCATCACCCGCCCGCCGTTCTTCAGGATCGTCCCCGACCCATCGACGAAACGGACCCCGATCAGGCTGTCCCGCGCCGCGCCCGCCTGGATCCGCCGCGGCCCCGAGACATTGGCCGCCACCACCCCGCCGATGGTCGGCTCCCCCTCGGTGCCCAGGAGCGCGCGATGATCCATCGGCTCGAAGGGCAGGCGCTGCCCCTCGGCGGCAAGCGCGGCCTCGACCTCGGCCAGCGGCGTGCCGGCCTTCGCCACGATGGTGAGCGCGCCGGGCTCGTAAAGCCCGATGCCCGAAAGGCTGGCCACCGACAGCACCTCGCCCTCAACGGGCCGGCCGACGGGGCGCGTGCCGCCCCCCATGACGCGCAGCGGCGCCTTGGCACCGGCCACGATATCGCTCAGTTCCGCTTCGGTCGCAGGGCTCAGCATCCGGCCCGCTCCTTCTCTGTTTCAAAAATATCCCGGGGGGTCCGGGGGGCAGAGCCCCCCGGCCGGGTCGGCGCCGTCAGGCGGCGACCCCACTCTCCCGCCGCAAGCGCGACGCCTCCAGCGGAAAGACCTTGGCCGGGTTCAGAAGCCAGGCCGGATCGAAGACATCCTTGACCTTCATCTGCGCCTCGAGATCCTCCGGCGCGAATTGCGTCGTCATCAGGTCGCGCTTCTCGATCCCCACGCCATGCTCCCCCGTCAGGCATCCGCCCACCTCGACGCAGAGCTTCAGGATGTCGGCCCCGAAGGCCTCGCAGAGCTCCAGGTCACCCGGCTTGTTGGCGTCGAACAGGATCAGCGGGTGCATGTTGCCGTCGCCCGCGTGGAACACGTTGGCCACCCCCAGCCCGTAGTCCTTCGACATCTCGCCGATCCGCTTAAGCACATAGGGCAGTTCCGAGACAGGGATCGTTCCGTCAAGGCACATGTAGTCGTTGATCTGGCCCATCGCACCGAAGGCCGATTTGCGGCCCAGCCAGATGCGCTTGGCCTCGTCCTCGGACTGCGCCTCGCGCAACTCCACCGGGTTGTGCTTCCGCGCGATCTGCATGATCAGGCCGAGCTGTTCGTCGATCTCCGCATCCGAGCCCTCGACCTCCACGATCAGCAGCGCCTCGCACATCGGGTAGCCCGCCTTGGCGAAGGCCTCGGTCGCCTCGATGCAGGGCCGGTCCATGAACTCGATGGCGACGGGCAGGACGCCCGCCTTGATGATGTCCGAGACGACCTGGCCCGCGACCTCGTTGCTGTCGTACCCCATCAGGACAGGCCGCGCGCCCTCGGGCTTGCGCAGGATGCGCAGCGTCGCCTCGGTCACCACGCCCAACTGTCCCTCGGACCCGCAGATCACGCCCAGAAGGTCGTAGCCCGCGGCATCGAGATGCGCGCCGCCGATCTCCAGCACCTCGCCCTCCATCGTGACCATGGTCACGCCCAGAAGGTTGTTCGTCGTCACACCGTATTTCAGGCAATGCGCCCCGCCCGAATTCATCGCGATATTGCCCGCGATCGCGCAGGCAAGCTGGCTGGACGGGTCCGGCGCGTAGAAGAAATCCTCCTGTTCCACGGCCCCCGTCACGCTCAGGTTCGTGCGCCCCGACTGCACGCGAATGAAGCGGTTGTCGTAATCCGTCTCCAGCACGCGGTTAAGGCGCGCAACGCCCAGGATCACGCTGTCGGCTGTCGGCAGCGCACCGCCCGCAAGCGAGGTGCCGGAGCCGCGCGGCACGACGGGCACGCCCTCGGCGTGGCAGATGCGCAAGGCGGTCGCCACCTCTTCGGTCGAGGCGGGAAGCACGACGGCAAGCGGCGGACACTTGTAGGCGGTCAGGGCATCACACTCGTAGGCCCGAACCTCCGCCTCGTCGTGAATCACCGCAGCCGAGGGCAGCTCGGCCGCGAGTCGGGCCACGATCCTGTCTTTACGGGATAAAATCCCCGTGTCCGGTGCCGGCATCTCCATGGCGCGCCCTCCTCGTTCGCGATGAATTGGTAAAGAAATATAACCAATATCGCCTTCTGGCAATGAAAATCGGCCTGAGACATCCGTGCCTGTTGCGCCAAGGGGGCAGGAGGGCGCATGTGGCGGCATGGAATGGGTCAAGGTTCTTCACCTCCTCGCCGTGCTCGGCTGGATGACCGGCATCTTCGCGGTGCCCCGCGCGATCATCTTCTGGAAGCGCGAACATGCGCGCCTGGGCGAGTTCGGCCCGACAGGCGATCTGACCATTCGCATCTACCGGTTTTCCCTCGGCCTCGGGGTCATCGCGATCCTGACGGGGCTCTGGCTCGGCTGGTTCTGGGGCTACCCGCTGTGGGTCTGGACCAAGCTCGCGCTCGTCGCGGCGCTTGCCGCCCATTACGGCTGGACCGGGCGACTCGTTCTCCGGGCGCGCAAGGGCATCTTCACCGAGAGCGACTTCTTCCTGAGGGTCTTCAACGAGGTCAGCGTGCTCGGCGCCATCGGCGTGCTGATCGTTGTGGTGTTCAAGCCCTTCTGAAGGCAGACTGTCGACATCGCCACTCATATGGGGAGGTTCCGATGCCAAGACCGGTCTTATTCCTGCATGCGTTTCTCTTGCTCGCCGTACCGATGCCGGTCGCGGCAGACCCGCTCGAGGAGATCCTCGCCGCTGCCGAGGCCGACTGCAGCAGTTTCGAGAACGGTGCCTTCGAGCCTGGCGATGCAGTGCTCGAGGTGGATCTCGACGGCCAGGACCCGATTGATCGAATCATCGACAGCTCGCGGTTCTCCTGCTCGACGGCCGCCAGCATGTATTGCGGCTCGGGCGGTTGCTCGCTGCACGCCGTCATCGGCGACCAAAGCTGGGATTTCCAGGCCGAGGGCTGGCGGATGATCGACTGGAACGGCCTGCCGATCCTTCTGGTCGCGCGGGACGGCGGCTGGTGCGGTGGCGCAGGTGCGCAGATCTGTTTCGAGGCGGTCAACTGGAGTGCCGGTCAGATGATGACCGTGATGCCCCGATAGTTCTGCCGACCGCCTCAAGCCGTTGTGAGCTGCACGGCGCATCCGCCGCTGATAGCCTGTGCCGATGAGACCGTTCCGTTCCGCTCTGCCCGCTCCCCTCGCCCTCGTCGCCGCGATGACTGTCGCCGCACCCGGCCATGCCGACCCTGCCCTCGTGGCGGGGGCAGAGGCGACCCTGACCGGAGCCGGCTGGCGTTTCGACGTCACGATCTTGCACCCCGAGACCGGCTGGGACGACTACGCCGACGGCTGGCGCGTCGAGACACCCGACGGGCGGGTGCTGGGCGAACGTCCACTGGCCCACCCTCATGTGAACGAGCAGCCCTTCACACGGTCGCTTTCGGGCGTCGCGATCCCCGAGGGCCTCGATCGCGTGGCGATCCGGGCCCGGACCAGCGTGGAGGGATGGGGGGACGAGACCTTGCTCCTGACCCTGCGCGCGCCCCCGTGACGGGACAGCATGTGCCGCCTCCGGGCCACGGGATCGACATGAAACTGCCGCCGTCCCCCGGCATGCTGCCCGGTCTCATCAGCCACGGGAGTGGTTCAATGTATGACCGCATGACGCTGCGCCGGTCGCGCAAATCGAAGACAAAACATGTTCCTCATAGGTGTCACCGCTGCAATGGAACCGGCATCGCCCCCTGCCGCACCTGCGGCGGCACGGGCAAGCTGAAGCGCGGCGCCGACAGGAACGGTCATCCGGCCTTTGGCCCTTGCGAAGGTTGCTACGGTCGCAAGACCACGCGATGCCCGACCTGCAACGGCCAGGTCTTCGTCTGACATGTCGTTCAGCGCCGCCCTTCGCGCAGCCAGCCCGCGACGGTCAGCGCGGCGGCCAGAAGCAGGAACAGCCAGGCCGAGATGAGCGGCGTCACCGTGACATCGGTCGTCAGGTAGGCGTTGCGTGCGGTCAGGCCGATCCAGCCGCGCCCGTTGGCCGTCCGCCCCTCGGCGACGCGGCGGATGTCCGGCATCCCGTCCTCGAGCCGAAGAACGGCACCCGACAGGGGATCGGCCAGGGGGTCGAGCCGCGCACCGCTGGCGATGGTCTCCTCGAATTCGCGTGGCGCGGCCGGGCCGAGCGCGATTACCGTTTCGCGCTCGCCTTCCCGCAGGCGGTAGAGGCCCTGCTCGGCCCCGTCGATCTCGGCGGTGAAGCGGCCCGGCGCGGTCTCCGTCAGCACCACCTGGGTCTCGCTGCCATCCGGCGCCGTCACGCTCAGCACACCGACCGCCCCGGCCAGGGTCCGGCGCGTCACGCGGATCGTCTGGCCATCGGTCTCGGCGACCAGCGCCTCTTCCTCGAGGTCGGGCTCGCCCATCATCCAGTGCGCCAGCCGGCGCAGCATCTCGAGCTGCGGCCCGCCCCCCTCGTAGCCGCGATCCCAGAGCCAGGCGTGATCCGACGCGAGCAGCGCGACGCGCCCCTCACCCACGCGGTCGAGCATCAGGAGCGGCACGCCGCCATTGCCGGTCATCACCGTCTGGCCCGCCTGTTCGGTCACCTCGATCTGCCGCATCCAGCGGCCCCAGGGCTGATCGCTGTCGGCGAGCGGCTCATGCGCCTCCGCCAGCCCGGCGGTGACCGGGTGGCGCTGCCCGAGGTCGGAGATCTCGGGCAGGAAGGGCGCCTCGATCACCCGCGCGGTGGGCCGCCCCGGCAGGATCTCCGATAGCGGCGTCCGGTAGAGCGAGGCCGCCGAGGCGTAATCGGGACCTGCGGCCAGCAGAAGCGCCCCGCCATCCTCGACGTAGCGGCGAATGTTGTCGATGTAGAGCATCGGAAGGATGCCCCGGCGCTGGTAGCGGTCGAAGATGATCAGGTCGAAATCGTCGACCGACTCCATGAACAACTCGCGCGTGGGGAAGGCGATGAGGCTGAGTTCCGTCACCGGCACGCCGTCCTGCCTGTCCGGCGGGCGCAGGATGGTGAAATGCACGAGATCGACCGAGGGGTCCGATTTCAGAAGGTTCCGCCAGGTCCGCTGCCCCGGATGCGGCTCGCCCGAGACGAGCAGCACCGACAGCCGGTCTCGGATGCCGTTGATCTGCACCACGGCGGCGTTGTTGCGGTCGGTCAGTTCGCCCGGCGCTTCGGGAATGATGAACTGCACGACGTTCTGGCCCGCGTGGTCCAGCGTCAGGGGAAGTTGCAGTGTCTCGTTCGTCGGCACCTGGAAGGTGCGCGAAGGCCCGCCGTCGATGGCAATGGCGATCTCGGCGCGACCCGACAGGCCGGCGGGCACCGCGCCCTGGTCCTCGATCCGCAGGGTCATCATCAGCTCTTCGCCGATGATCCCGAAGGCCGGGGCGGTCTCGATCACCAGCCGCCGGTCCCAGTCGGTCTCGCGCCCCGTGATCAGCGCGTGAAGCGGCGCGGGCAGGTCGGGCACCAGTTGCGCGTCATGCAGCTGTCCGTCGGTGACAAGGATCGCCCCCGCGATGCGCGCCCGCGGCTCCTCGGCCAGCATCCGGTTCAGTTCCGCCATCAGAAGCGTGCCGGCGTTCTCCGGCGCATCCGCAACGGTCGACAGGCGCATCTCCATCCCCAGGGCGGCGATCTCGGCCTCGAGCGCCTCGAGCGCGTCCACCGTCTGGTCGGGCCGGTCGGCGATGCGCTGGCTGGCGGACTGGTCGGCCACGACAAGGACGATATCCGGGAGCGGCTCACGCTCTTCCGATTGCAGCGAGGGGTTCAGAAGCGCGGCCAGCAGCGCTGCCCCCGCCAGAAGGCGGAAGGGCCAGCCGGACAGGCCGCGCCAGACGGCCAGCGCCACGATCAGCAGCGTCGCAGCCCCGAGGGCCCAGATCAGCGCCATCGGCAGAAGTGGATCGAAGAGGATCGTCTGCGCCATGCCCTACTGCCCCAACCTGTCCAGCAGGGCCGGAACATGGACCTGGTCGGATTTGTAGTTCCCCGACAGCACGTGCATCACGAGGTTCACGCCGAAGCGCAGCGCGATCTCGCGTTGGCGATCGCCGGCGGACCCGCGCCCCACGGGATAGAGCGCGCGGCCCGTCTCGTCCTGCGCCCAGGCCGCCGCCCAGTCGTTGCCGCCGATCAGGACGGGCGTCACCCCGTCGTTGAGGTTGCGGAAGGGCATCCCCTCGACCTGTTCGGCATCTGGGGGCGCCGCCTCGACCCAGACATCGCGGCTGAGGTGCCGCCCGGGGAAATCCTGCAGCAGGTAGAAGGTGCGCGTCAGCACGTGATCGGGCGGGATCGGTTCCAGCGGCGGAATGTCGAGGGGGGCTGCCAGCGCGCGCAGGCGCCGCCCCTCGGGCGTGCCCGAGCCGAAGCCGCCGATATGCGCGTCCCGCGTATCGAAGACGATCATCCCGCCCGAGCGAAGGTAATCGTTGAGACGCCGGTAAGCCGCGGCGGATGGCAAGGGCTGGTCAGGTGTCACGGGCCAGTAGAGCATCGGGAAAAAGCTCAGCTCATCCCGTTCAAGATCGACACCGAGGGGCGGCGCGGGCTCGACCGAGGTGCGCTGCCAGAGCGTGTTCGACAAGCCCTGAAGGCCGGCGCGCGCCATCTCGTCGATCTCGGCATCGCCGGTCAGGACGTAAGCCAGCGTGACTTCGGAGGTGGCGAGCAGCGCCAACTGGTCCTCGGGGCTGAGGCCGCCCTCGGTCTGAGCCTGCCCGCCCTGCGGAAGGGCCAGCACGAGCGCCAGCACCGCGGTCCCGCGGGCAAGCCCCGACAGACGCCCGGCCAGCCAAAGCGACGCCAGCGCATCGATGAGCAGCAGGACAAGCGCGGCGGTCAGGAACGCGGCCATCAGGTCGGTCGGCGCGATCACCTCCATGCCCTCCACAGGGATCGAGGCGGGCCAGCTGGCCGGGGCCAGCACGGTATCGGCGGTGATCACGTTGCGCGCGATGCGCCGGTCGTCGGTGGCGTAGAGGCCGGGCAGCAGGGCGGCGGAGAGCGGCGCCTCGGCCAGCACCGCCCCCTCGACCCCGGGACGGGTGCCCGCGTCGCGGAGCGTGCCGAAGCCGTCCAGCACCTCCTCCGGGGTCCAGACCGTGCCTTCGAGGTCGGCCGCCTCGGGCGTGGCGGGGCGGGTCGAGATCGCCAGGCGCTCCAGCATCTGCACGAAGAGGCCCGAGAGCGGCAGCGTCGACCATTCGGCATTCGCGGTGACATGGTAGAGCACGACCGAGCCCTGTCCGTGCCCCGCGCGGGTCACGAGCGGGGTGCCATCGGTCAGCGAGGCGATGGTGCGCATGGCCAGCTCGGGGTCCGGCTGGGCCATGACCTGCGCGCTGACCTGCACGTCTTCCGGGATGGCAAGGCCGAAGAACGGAGAGGTGTCGGGAAAGGGGCGCAGGCTCTTGGGCTCACCCCAGCTCATCGCGCCGCCCACGCTGCGTCCGCCCTCGCGCAGGCGCACGGGCATCAGCGGGCCGGCGGTATCGCGGGCCACGTCCGAGGCCGCGAGCCGCGGCCCGGCGAACCGCACGAGAAGGCCACCGTTCTCGACCCAGTCGGTCAGCGCCTCCTCCTCGTCCGGCGACAGCGTCGCGATATCGGCGAGGATGATCACGTCGGGGCTGGCCAGGAGCATGTCGGTCAGCGCGCCCTCGATCAGGTCTGCGGTCGGCTCAAGCGCCTGTCGCAGGTAGTGAAGCGGCGACAAGAGCGCCTGCTGCTCATCATCCGCCCCGGCCGAGATCAGCGCGACCTGCCGACGCTGCAATGCGTCATCGGTCAGCGCCACGGTGCCCGCGCCGCGGATGCCCGCGACCTCGAACCGGGTG
Organism: Rhodobacterales bacterium HKCCSP123; assembly: GCA_015689745.1. Classification (GTDB taxonomy): domain Bacteria; phylum Pseudomonadota; class Alphaproteobacteria; order Rhodobacterales; family Rhodobacteraceae; genus Roseicyclus. The sequence continues at coordinate 12,335 of WVSO01000004.1, forward strand.
ATGCGGTTGCGCAGCTCCGGGGGCAGGTCGAACTCGACCTCGGCGGCGGTGGCGCCCGCCTCGAAGGCTGCCGTCGCGCGGGCGAGATCGCGCGGGATGCCCGCCGGGTCGAGGCCGTGGGCGACCACCTCGACACTCAACGGTGCGCTCGCCCCGAGGCGGGTGACCAAGCCCCGCACCGCGCCATCCTCGAAGCGCGGCGGCGCGAGGGCCAGCACGTCGCGCGTGCCCTGGAAGACCGAGATCGGCCCAAGCTCCGACAGCGCGGCGGTCAGGTCATCGCGTCCCGCGTGGTCGAGCCCGTCGGCGATCCAGTAGGTTTCGAGCGGCCCCTCCAGCCCGTCGGCCCAGTCGGCCGCGGCAACCAGGTCCGGCGCGTAGGGCGCGGGCATCAGCGAAGGCAGGCGCGCGGCCCATGCGTTCGCCGATTGCGACGGCAGATCGCCCGCGGGCAGGTCGGTCAGTTGCACCAATGCGACTGGACGGCCCGCGCGCTGCGCCTCGTCGAGCAGCAGGCCTGCCCGGTCCAGCCGGTCCGACCAGTCGCGCGCCGAGGCCCAGGAGCTGTCCATCAGGACGAGAAGTGGTCCCTCGCCCGTGCGTTCGGCCTGGGGGTTCAGGACCGGACCGGCGAAGCCGACGATCGCCGTTGCCAGGGCGGCCGTGCGCAGGAGCAGGAGCCACCAGGGCGTCTTGTCGGTCTGGCTGTCGTCGTCCTTCAGTCCCAGCAGCAACGCAACGCCGGGGAACCGCCGCCGGATCGGTGCGGGCGGGACCGCACGCAGGATCCACCACAGGACCGGCAGCGCGATGAGCGCTGTCAGCACGAGCGGCGTTCCGAAGGCGAGGCTGCCGATCATCGCGCGCCCCCGTCAGCGGCGGCCGACGGGTTTTGCAAAACCCTTGGCACGCCCTTGCAAGGGCGTGGTCCAGAGCCTTGCAAGGCTCTGGCAAATCTCTTGCAAGAGATTTGCGCCGCCCCGCTCATGCGCGCACCTTTTCAAGGGCGCGGTAGAGCCACAAGAGCGTCGGCTCCGCCGCATCGCCCGTGTGGTGCAGGTGGTAGCGCCAGCCGGTGCGGCGGCACATCTCCTGCAACAGCGCCTTCCGCTCTGCCAGGCGGCCGAGATACTCCTCGCGCAGCGATCGTGCCTTCAGCGTCTCGAAGCGGATCGCACCGGTCATCGACTCGAAGACGGTACGCCCGTCATAGGGAAACGCCTCCTCGTCGGGGTCGAGAACCTGCACCAGGGCACCCTTGACCTCACGGTCGGCGGCTCGGCCCAGAACCGCCTCGATCGCGGCCGGATCGCCCAGGAAATCCGAGAAGAACACGGCCCGGCTGCCCATCGGCATCATCTGCGGCCGGGGCGTGCCGTAATCGCCCGCCTCGTGCCCGTCCATCAGCGCCTGCGCCAGCCGCATGAGCTGAGCCGTGCCGCCGCGGGGCGGCTCGGACATGTGCGTCAGGCCCACGCGCTCGCCGCCGCGCACGGCGAGGATGGCGAGCGCCATCGCCAGCGTTTGCGCCCGGCGCAGCTTCGAGGGGCGCGACCTGTGCCCGGTGAAGGTCATCGAGGCGGCGTCGTCGACACCCAGCATCACCGACTGCGCGGCCTGCCACTCGGTCTGTCGGATGAAATGCCCGTCCGACCGCCCCGAGCGACGCCAGTCGATCTGGCGATAGCCGTCGCCTGCCTGTGCCGGGCGGTATTGCCAGAACTCGCCGCCCGTGCCCGACCGCTTGCGGCCGTGGGTGCCCAGAAGCACGGTCGCGGCAAGGTGCTGCGCATCGGCCATGAGGGCGGGCAGCGTCCCCGCCACCGCCTCCGAGCGCGAGCGGAGCGTCTCGGGCGTATGAAGCGCCGTGTCGCTCAAGCGGCCAGCCCGATCCGGGTGACGCGCGCGGTGACCTCGTCGATCACCTCTTCCAGCACCGCGCCCTCGGCACGGGCGCCGAAGCTCAGCGCCATGCGGTGACTGAGGACCGGACGCGCCAGGTGCGCCACATCCTCGGGGGAGGGCGCGAGGCGCCCGTCGAGCAGCGCGCGGGCACGTACCGTCAGCATCAGCGCCTGCGCCGCGCGCGGGCCTGGGCCCCAGGCGACCGTCTTCCTGACGATCTCGGGCGCCTCCTCTCCCTCGGGACGGCAGGCGCGCACAAGGTCGAGGATGAGCTCGACCACCGCCTCTCCCACCGGCATGCGGCGGACGATGCCCTGCGCGCGGATCAGCTCCTCGGGGGTGAAGACGCGCGTCGCACGGGCATCGGCGGTTCCCGTCGTGGCCAGCAGGATGCCCCGCTCGGTGTCGCGGTCGGGGTAATCGACGTCGATCTTCACCAGGAAACGGTCGAGCTGTGCCTCGGGCAGGGGGTAGGTCCCCTCCTGCTCGATCGGGTTCTGCGTCGCCAGAACGTGAAACGGCGCGGGCAGTGGCTTGTGCTCGCCCGCGACCGTCACCTCGCGCTCCTGCATCGCCTGGAGGAGCGCCGACTGCGTCCGCGGCGAGGCACGGTTGATCTCGTCGGCCATCAGCAGTTGGCAGAAGGCAGGCCCTTCGATGAAGCGAAAGGCGCGGCTGCCATCCTGCGCGGTTTCCAGCACCTCGGAGCCAAGGATATCCGCGGGCATCAGGTCGGGTGTGAACTGGATGCGGTTCGCAGACAGGCCCATGACCGTCGAAAGCGTGTCCACAAGGAGCGTCTTTCCGAGGCCCGGCAGCCCCATGAGAAGCGCGTGCCCCCCCGACAGCATCGCCGAGAGGGCAAGGTCGACGACCTCCTGCTGACCGATGATCCTGGTGGCGATCGAAGCTTTCGCCTCCCCCAGCCTTGCGCCCAGCGCTTCGATCTCGGCGACCAGCTCGGCGGCGGGGGCGTCGGGGTTGGACATGGCAAAGCTCCGAGGGATGATTATGTGATCCAGTGGTAGCAGACGTATTCCGCCGACCACAAATGGCAAAGCGTGCAGGGGGACAAAAGAACGTGACAGATGCGGCGACACCGGGCACCGACGGGTTGATGAAGGCCGCGCAGGAGGCGGCGAAAGGCGGCAGGCTGCCGCCCGTTCACCTCTGGAACCCGCCGTTCTGCGGCGACCTCGACATGGAAATCCGGCGTGATGGAACGTGGTTCCACGAAGGCACGCCGATCGGGCGCGCGCCCCTGGTGCGGCTCTTCTCGACCATCCTGAAGAAGGAGGGGGAGAAGTTCTTCCTTGTCACGCCCGTCGAGAAGGTCGGTATCCGGGTCGAGGATGCCCCTTTCGTCGCGCAGGATTTCGAGGCCGAGGGCAAGGGCCCCGCCCAGATCGTCACCTTCACGACCAATGTCGGCGACAAGACCGTCGCCGGCCCCGAGAACCCGATCCGGGTCGAGCGCGACGAGACCGGAGAGCCGTCGCCCTATGTCCATGTCCGCGCCGGGCTCGAGGCGCTCATCGACCGGAAAAGCTTCTACCGGCTGGTCGACCTCGGCGAGGCGCACGAGGTAGCCGGAGTAGACTGGTTCGGCGTCTGGTCGGGCGGCGTCTTCTTCAAGATCATCCCGGTGCGGGAGCTTTCGCTCTAACCGCCCGCGGCGATCCGTTCTCCGGCACGCAGCGCGAGGGCATGGATGGTCAGCGACGGCCCTTCGCCGCCACCCGATGACGGGAAAAGGCTCGCGTCCGCGATCCACAGGTTCCCGTGATCATGGCTGCGGCCATGGGCATCCGTGACCGAGGTGGCGCTGTCATCGCCCATCCGGGCCGTTCCGAAGACATGGGTCGCCGCGAAGCGGTCCCAGGATGACACCTGTTCCAGCAGCTCTCCGCCGCCGGCCTCCTGCAGAAGGGCGCGCCCCCGCGCCGCCATGTGGTGCAACAGGGTCAGGCTGTTCTCGGTCAGGACGGACGAGACCACGGGCAAGGGCACGCCGAAGGCATCCCGTCGCTCGGGGTGGAGCGTCACGCGGCTGCGGTCGTCGGGCAGAACGGCGGCAATGGCACCCACGGACAGGGCCGAGCCGAAGACCGTGCGCAGGCGCGCCTGGAACCCGGCCCCGTGACCGGGCACCAGCCGCGTCGCGTAGGAGGCGGGGCCGCTCAGCCCGCTTTCCAGCACGGCCGAGGTGTAGCGGCATCCACCGATGGCGCCCGGCACCCCGTCGGGCGCATTCTCGGCCCAGCTGACCGCGTCGGCGGGCAACCCCTTGTGACTGTCCGTCAGCCCCGGCACCAGCGCGGTGCCAAGCCAGCCAAGCGTCTCCATGAAGTTGCGCCCGACCTGCCCCGAGCCGTTGGCCACGCCCTCTGGCAGCTCCGCCCCCGCGCTGGCCAGCAGAAGGCGCGGCGTCTGCACGGCACCGGCGGCCAGCACCAGGATGGGCGTTTCCTGCCGCGTGGCCACCCCGCCCCGCACGACATGCACAGCCGAGATACGCCCGCCCGGACCGGTCTCGATCCGCGTCACCTCGGCCCCGGTCAACACCGTCAGCCGCCCCGTCACCTCGGCCAGCCTGAGGAAGGTGACATCGGCCGACCCCTTGTCGCCCAGCGGGCAGCCCCGGCTGCATTGGCCGCAATAATTGCATGGCGGTCGGCCGTTCATCGGTTCGGACAACACGGCGCGGCTGTTCGCCTCGAAGGGCAGGCCAAGCCGCGCGCCCGCCTCCACCAGTCGCCGCGCGGCGGGGTTGAGCGGGTGGGCCGCCTGCGGGAAGGGCATGGTCCGGGGCCGACCGGTCTGGGTGTCGGGACCGGCCACGCCGATCAGCCGCTCGGCCCGCTCGTAGTAGGGCGCGAGGTCGTCATGGGTGAGCGGCCAGTCGGTGCCCGCGCCGTGGTCGCGCATCAGCCGGAAACTGCCCGGGTGCAGGCGATGCGCCTCGCCGACGTAATGAAGCGTGCTGCCGCCCACCCCGCGCACATGGGCATAGCCATGGGACGCCAGGCGCTCCGGACCGGGCGCCTGTCGGGGTGTCACGGCGTTGAAGCTCTGGAGGCCGGCGTCTACGGGGTCGAGGGCACCGAGATCGCCATAGAGGATCTCGGCCCGGCTGCCCGGAGGGGCGGGAAACAGGTGCCGCTCCCAATCGGGTTGCGTCATGGGATAATCACTGGCCGGATCGAAGCGCGGCCCGGCCTCGAGCAGCAGGACTCGCAGGCCCGCGCCGGTCAGGGCCCAGGCCGCCGCCGCGCCGCCCGCGCCGGAACCCACGATGACGACGTCTGGACGGTCCGTCACGTCCCACCCCAGGGCGGCGGGTACCCGGCCGGCTGAGGCGCGAGTTCCAGCGGAAGGCCGACACGGGCTTCGGGCCGCGTGTAGTAGAGCTCGGCCGCGAAGAGCCGGACGACGTGGTAGAACCGGCCGGGGATCTCGTGATACGGGGCCGCAGCCATCCACTCGACCACCTGCGCCTGCGCCGATGCGGGCAAGGCGGCAAACCCGCCGCCCTGCAGCCCGTCTAGCCAGTCGGTGCCGACCGAGAGAAGCCGCCGGAAAACCGAGCCCGCGGGCGCAAGCGACTCGATCTCGGGTGCGATCCCGAGCCCGGAGGCGGGCGGAAGTCCGTCACCTCCGGGCAGAAGGATGTCGACATAGGCCTCGAGCGCACCGCGCGACACGGGTTGCGCCGACACGGCGGGTATCGAAAGGCCCGCCACGGCGACGGCGGCAAGCTGCGCGAGCGCCTGCCGCCGGGACCGATCACCCAAACCGTTCACCAGTCCGCGACCATCGGAAAGCCGCGATACTGCAAAGGCTTGCTACGTTTCAGGGGTGGTAATGAATTCACCGCCCTCTCCGCCAAAGGGAAGATCGAGCTCCATCAGCGGCTCGACGAACTCGTATGTGTGGATGCCGAGGAAGCCGCCGATATCGCCGTCGAAGTCGAAGGTGAGACCGCCCTGGGCAAAGTTGCTCAGGAAACCGGCCAGGCCGAACAGGCCCGAACCGTCGAGGTTGAGGCCGAGGCCCAACTGGCCCGTGATGGTCTCGCTGCCTGTGAAGCCGGCGATCGTCATGGTCGCGGGGCCGCCGGTCTCGCTCAGGTTGACGTTCAGGGACAGGATGCCACCGGAGAGATCGCCGCCCGCATCCACCTCGGAGTAGATGATGCCCAGCACCGCTGTCGGACCTGCGCCGGCCGAACCGAAAGTCCAGTTCAGACCGGCGAACAGCGACGTTTCATCGTTGCCCGTGGCCTCGATGTGGATCGTGTCTTGGATGGATTGTCCGGCATGTGCGGCAAGCGGCAGGACGGACAGAAGAACGGCAGTCAGAAATGGGAAGCGCATGATCGTTACCTCACGACACAAATACTGTGCGCCATTCCTACGGCCCCGGCATGACGGATGCCAAGTCCCCCCGGTCGGATTCTTGATGTCGATGCAGGAAAAGCACGCTCCGACGGTCGAAGATGTGCCCTGGGGTCGGACCCGGAACCCTGTCCTCAGGCGACGAAAGACGTCCTTGCCGAATGCCCCCGGGAGACAGGCGGCCTCTTGCGGGAGAGAACGGCCTCGATCCTGGCCATCTCGGCCTCGGCTCCGGCCATGTCCGTGACCGGAACGACTCGCGCGGGCAGATCGGCGATGCGATCCGGGGCCTGCGCGATCTGGCCCGACAGCAGGATCTCGGCCTCGGGCCGCGCCTTGGCAATCGCGGCCAGAAGCCGCCGCAGTGCCGGGTAGGAGTGATCGCCCGAACAGCTCAACCCGATCACGGGACGATCGTCGCGCAGCATGCGCTGGAGCATCTCGTCATGGCCCAGCCCGACCAGCAGGCTGACATCCCATCCGCCACGGCGGAACAGGTCAGCGGCCATCATCACACCCAGCGTGTGCTGTTCACCCGGCACCGCGCCGAAGATGGCGCCCCGGGCATGCTGCGGGCGCGAGGGAGTCCGATCCGCCGGCAGCCGGCGCAGGATCGCCTGGATCCGGGCGCTGGCCAGTGCGACCTCGGTGAAGGGAAGGCGGTCGCGGTCCCACAGGTCCCCGAGGCGGCGCGCAGCGGGCGCAAGATGATCGAGGCAGAGGTCGGTGACGGGCACTCCGGCCTCCAGAAGGTCATCGACCAGCAGCGAGGCGGCGGCGTCATCCTCGTCGCATAGCGCGTAGGCCATCGCCGCGGCGCAGGGATCACCGAGGATCGAGAGCGCGTCGCCGGTGCTGGCGCCGGGGCGGGTTTCGGCGCAAAGCCGGGCCAGGGCGCGCTCCGCGAAGCCGGACAGCAGGGGATGCATCTCGGCGCATCCATGCGCGGCCGCAGATGGTCGATCGGTCAGGGTCTTTTTCACGGTCGTTCTTCCATCGTGTGCGGACCGGTATCGGGCTGAGCCGTCCAGACCTGCGCGGTGTTGGGTCTGTGCTCGACTGTATACCGGCCGAGGTGTCAATCAAGATTGACATTTCACTTTTCTCGATGCGACTCGCCTGCGCCCTTTAAAATCAGGCGTTTTGGTCTTGAAATTTTCTTTCGCAAACAGCTCGAAATGGGGTTCTTTCGGTCTTTTCAGGGGCCCTTTACGTGGCGCGGGCGATTCCCTCGATATGTCTAGGTGGGTTGACACCCCGCCGGTGCCGCGCGCGGCGGCCTGCCCGATCCGCCGACCGCGACCGAGACGCCGGGACCCCAGCCCCCCCTATTGTGCCGCCCATGTCTCGGGTGACGCCCATGTTTCGGACCTCACGGCAAGCTGCACGTGCCGCATGAAAGCGCGGGCCGGTTTGGACATGGGGCGCACCGTCGAAACCGCGAAGGATGCACGATAGACGAACTCGGGCGAAAAGGGGCGGATCGCAAGGTCCTCGTCATGCTGGCGCAAAAGGGGGAAAGGGCAGATCACCGCTACCCCGACGCCGTGCCGGGCCAGCGTGATGGCGCTGACACCCGTCGCGACCTCCGCCACGGTCTGCGGCCGCACGCCCGCCTGGGCAAAGACCTGGTCGAGGCGCGTCCGCACCATGTGTCGCCGCATCAGCGCGATGTGGGGCTGACCATGCAGGATCTCGGGGGTGATCACGTCATGGCGGGCAAGAGGATGGCTCCGGGCCATCACCGCAACCGCGCAGGTCCTGTGGAACGGGATAAGCTCCATCGCCGAATGGGTCAGTTCGGCCAAGGTGAAGCCCAGGTCGATCGTGTCGTCCACCAACCGGCTGACGAGGCCGTTCGAGGTGCAGGTCTCGAGCGAGATCATCTGCCCCGGGTTCTGCTTCATGAACCCCGCCATCGCGCTGGCGAGGAAGCGGTGGCCCAGTGTCGGCGGTGCGGCAAGTCTGAGTGGCTGGCTGGCCGGGTCGGACGGGTCGGTCCCGTCGAGATAGGACAGCGCGTCGAACAGCCGGTCAAGACGGTCGTTCAGGCGCACCGCCTCGGCCGTGGGACGCAACCGGCCGCCGCGCCGCTCGAACAGGGTGACGCCGACGTTGCTTTCAAGCTGCGCGAGCAGTCGGCTGACGGCAGGTTGCGAAATGCCGAGCCGGTGCGCAGCCGCCGTGACGGTGCCCGAGGTGATGACGGCGCGCAGCACCTCGTATTCGCGGATCGATGCGCGTGGACGCATGGCACTTTCCCTCCCCCTGCCGCAGGATCATGCAGATTCCTTATGGGTGCATAACACCGACGCATGCAGTTTCCAATTCCACGGGCGGTGGCCTCGGATAGCTTGCCCCCGTCAACAAACGGACAGGACGCCGGGCGCCAGACCCGGGCCCGCCAACAGAGGAGACCACCCCACATGTCCAGCCCCGTCATTCGCGGCCTGGCCGTCGCGGCGCTTGCGGCGGCCATCCCGGCCCTGCCCCTTGCGGCACAGGAATTGCGCATCGGCCTTGCGTCCGAACCATCGTCCGCCGATCCGCATTTCCACAACCTCGGCCCCAACAACCAGCTGCGCCGCAACATCTTCGAGTCGCTCGTGGGCACCGACGAGGCGCAGCAGCTGACGCCGCTTCTGGCGGAGAGCTGGGAACCGGCCAGCGACACCAGCTGGCAATTCAACCTGCGCACGGATGTCACCTTCTCGGACGGCTCGCCCTTCGATGCCTATGACGTGATCTACACCGTCTGCCGCATTCCCGGCGTGCCGGATTCGCCTTCGCTCTTCACCACCTACACCGGTGGCATCACCGGGATGGAAGCGCCCGATCCGCATACCCTGATCGTCCACAGCGCCGAGCCCTATCCCCTCATGCCGACCGAGTTCTCGACCTTCGGGATCATCTCGGCGCGGGCCAATGGCGTCGATGTCTCGACGCTGGAATTCAGCGCCGAGGGCTGTGGAGAGGACCTGCCGGTGCCCGCCACCCAGGCCTTCAACGATGGCAGCGCCGCCATCGGCACGGGACCGTTCCTGCTGGAAAGCTTCCGCCGGGGCGAGGGAATCGAACTGGTGCGCAACCCCGATTACTGGGGCGAAGCCGCGCCCTGGGAGCGGGTGACCATGCTGCCGCTCACGTCCGAGGGGCCGCGGGTGGCCGCGCTGATCGCGGGCGACGTGGATTTCATCGAGAACCCGCCGCTGCAGGACCTCGAACGCCTGCGCGCCGACGATGACCTGCGCGTCGTGCAGGGCATCTCGAACCGCGTGATCTACATCCACCTCGACCACGCGCAGGTCCCCTCGCCGATGATCACCGGCACCGACGGCGCCAACCCGCTGCAGGACATCCGCGTCCGCGAGGCGCTGACGATCGCCATCAACCGCGATGCGATCGTCGAGCGCATCATGGGCGGCGTCGCCGTCGCGGCTGGCGAGCTTCTGCCGCCCGGCATGTTCGGCGCACATGAAGATGGCGACCTGCCGCCGCGCGGCTTCGACGCCGAGCGCGCGCAGGCGCTGCTGGCCGAGGCGGGCTACCCGGACGGGTTCGGCATCACCATCGGCACGCCGAACGACCGCTACATCAACGACGCGCAGGTGGCGCAGGCCGTCGCGCAGATGTGGTCGCGGATCGGCGTGGCGACCGAGATCGACGCCTCGACCGCCTCGACCTTCTTCTCGCGGCGCAACGCCTTCGAATTCTCGGCCTACCTCGCGGGCTGGGGTGCTGGCACGGGCGAGATGTCCTCGCCGCTGCGTGCGCTTCTGGCGACGCGCAACAGCGACCTGGGCCTGGGCGGCACCAACCGCGGCCAGTATTCCAACCCCGAGATGGACGCCGTCCTGCTCGAGGCGCTGCGCACGGTCGATGACGACGCGCGCGAGGCCCTCCTGCGGCAGGCGTCGCGGATGGCGATGGATGATTACGCGATCATCCCGCTGCACTACGAGGTGACGCCCTGGGCGATGCGGGCGGCGGTCGATTACACGCCGCGCGCGGACCAGTACACGCTGCCCTACCTCATCAGCTCGGGCGAGTAACGCCTCACCGGAGCGTGCCGCGCGGGGGCGATCCCGCGCGGCAAACCCAAAGCCTCGACCCACCAGATCCGGGACGCATCCGCGATGCTCGTCTTCCTGCTCAGACGCCTTGCCCAGTCGGTCTTCGTGATGATCGCGATGATGATCGTGGTGTTTTTCGGCGTCTACATGATCGGCAACCCCGTCGACATCCTGATCTCGCCCGACGCAACACCCGCCGAGATCGACGAGACGATGGCGCGCTTCGGCTTCGATCAGCCCGTCTACGTCCAGTTCTTCCGTTTCATCGGCAACGCGCTGCAGGGCGATCTTGGCCGCAGCTTCGTTCATGGCGAACCGGCCGTTCAGCTGATCCTGTCCTACATGCCGGCGACGCTGGAGCTGGCGCTTCTGGGTCTCATCTTCTCGGTCCTGATCGGCGTGCCGCTCGGCGTCTATGCCGGCTACAAGGCCGACCGCTGGCAGGGCCGCGCGATCATGACCGGCTCGATCTTCGGCTTCTCGCTGCCGAATTTCTGGGTCGGGATGCTGCTGATCCTGATCTTCGCGGTGGAGCTGCAATGGCTGCCCTCTACCGGGCGGGGTGAGACGGTCGAGGTGCTGGGCCTGCGCCTGTCGATCTTCACCGCCGATGGCCTGCAGCACATGCTTCTGCCTGCGCTGACCCTCGCGCTCTACAAGGCCTCGCTCGTCACGCGGCTGGCCCGTGCGGGCACGCAAGAGGCGCTGGTGCAGGATTACGTCAAGTTCGCCCGCGCCAAGGGCCTGTCGGAGACGCGCATCCTTGTCGTGCATGTGCTCAAGAACATCATGATCCCGATCATCACGGTTCTGGGCCTCGAGCTTGGCTCGATGATCGCCTTCGCCGTGGTGACCGAAACCGTCTTCGCCTGGCCCGGCATGGGCAAGCTGCTGATCGACAGCATCCTGACGCTCGACCGCCCGGTGATCGTCTCCTACCTGATGCTGACCGTCATCATCTTCATCATCATCAACTTCACCGTCGACGTGATCTATACCTTGCTCGATCCACGGGTCCGGGTGAAGGGAAGCGCGGCATGAGCACGCCCGAAACCACCCTCGCCAGCCCGCCCGCCGTTCCGGGCGGCGACACGTGGCGCCGGATCAACATGGCCGCGGGCCTTGCCGTCGCCGCCTCGCTCGCCATCCTGTTGACGCTCGAAGGCGCGGTCCTGCTTCCCGCGCGAGTCGTGCTTCTTGTGGGGCTTGTCGCGCTGGCCGCGGGCCTCTTGCGCGGGCGCGCACGGAAGTTCTTCTCGGGCCCTTCGGCCTATGTCGCCACGGCGAGCCTGCTCCTTCTGGCGTTCCTCGCCATCTTCGCGACCGAGATCTCGCCGCAGAACCCCTATGACCTGCGCCAGCTCGACATCATGGACGGCCGCCAGCCGCCCGGCTCGACCAATTTCGACGGCTCGATGACCTATCACCTCGGCACCGACGAGCAGGGGCGCGATATCCTGTCCGGCATCCTCTACGGGCTGCGCGTGTCGCTGTCGGTGTCGATCTTCGCCACGCTCGCGGCCATGGCCATCGGCGTCGTCGTCGGCATCTACGCGGCATGGGCCGGCGGCAGGACCGACGCGATCCTGATGCGGATCGTGGATTTCCAGCTCTCCTTCCCGTCCATCCTTGTCGCGCTGATGCTGATGGCGGCCTTCGGGCGCGGCCTCGACAAGATCGTGATCGCGCTGATCATCGTGCAATGGGCCTACTACGCCCGCACCGTGCGCGGCACCGCGCTGTCGGAGACCGCCAAGGAATACATCGACGCCGCCCGCGGCCTCGGCCTTCCGGCGCGGCGGATCGTCTTCGGGCATCTCTTGCCCAACTGCATCCCGCCGCTGATCGTGATCTCGACCGTGCAGGTCGCCAACACCATCGTGCTGGAAAGCTCGCTGTCCTTCCTCGGCGTGGGCGTGCCGATCACCCAGCCCTCGCTCGGGCTGCTGATCGCCAATGGCTACGGCTACATGCTGTCGGGCCAATACTGGATGAGCATGTATCCCGGCGTGGCGCTGCTGGCGATCGTCGCCTCGATCAACATGGTCGGCGACCGGCTGCGCGACACCCTGAACCCGAGGCTCACCCGATGACCGTTCTCGACGTGCAGGGCCTGCAGACCCATTTCTTCACCGACGCGGGCGTGGTGAAGGCCGTCGATGGCGTCAGCTTCTCGCTGGGCGAGGGCGAGGTGCTGGGCCTTGTCGGCGAAAGCGGCTCGGGCAAGTCGGTGACGGGCTTTTCCATCCTGCGGCTCGTCGATCCGCCGGGGCGCGTCGTGGGCGGGCAGATCCTGTTCCGGGGCCAGGACCTTGCGCACCTCGGCGAGCGCGAGATGCGGGGGCTTCGCGGCAACCGGATCGCGATGATCTTCCAGGACCCGATGATGACGCTGAACCCGGTTCTCAGGATCGAGACCCAGATGGTCGAGGCCGTGCGCGCCCATGAGCGCGTCAGCCCCGCCGCCGCCCGCGACCGCGCCATCAAGGCGCTGGCGCGCGTCGGCATCCCCTCGCCCGCCGAGCGGCTCGAGGCCTATCCCCATCAGTTTTCCGGCGGCATGCGCCAGCGCGTCGCCATCGCCATCGCGCTTCTGAACGGCCCCGACCTGATCGTCGCGGACGAACCCACCACCGCGCTCGACGTGACCATTCAAAGCCAGATCCTCGCCGAGGTGCAGGAGCTGGCGCGCGAGACAGGCACGGCGCTCATCTGGATCACCCATGACCTCGCCGTTGTGGCGGGCCTGGCCGACAAGATTTCCGTCATGTACGCGGGCCGGATCGTGGAAAGCGGCCCGACCGATGCCGTGCTGACCGCGCCGGGCCACCCCTATACCGAGGGGCTTCTGGGCTCGATCCCCGGCCATGGCCGCCGCGGCGAGCGGCTGACGCAGATCCCCGGCATGGCTCCGAACATGGCCCGTCTGCCCGAGGGCTGCGCCTTCGCCCCGCGTTGTCCGCGCGCATCCGGCACCTGTCGCGCCGATGCGCCAGGGATCTCCGATGCCGGGCCGGGGCGAAGCCTGCGCTGCCATCACCCGACCCTTTCGGCGGAGGGCACGGCATGAGCGCGATGCTGGAACTCAAGGCCGTCTCGCGCCGTTTCGAGAAGAAGCTCGACCGGATCGAGCGTCTCGCCCGCCGACTTGGCGCAGATCTGCGCGAGACCCGCGTGAACGCGGTCGATGCCGCAAGCTTCACCGTCGACCGTGGCGAGGTCGTGGGGCTGGTCGGTGAAAGCGGCTGCGGCAAGTCCACGCTCGGGCGCATGGTGGCGGGTCTTCTGCCCGTCTCGGGCGGCGAGATCCGCTTCGAGGGCACCGACATTACCGATGCCGCAAGCGGCCAGGCGCGCGAAAAGCGGCTGCGCATCCAGATGATCTTCCAGGACCCCATGTCGTCGCTGAACCCGCGCCTCAAGGTCGCCGATATCGTGGGCGAGGCGGCCGTTTACCACGGCCTGACAACCCGTCGCGAGGTTGCGGGGTATGTCGATGCGCTTCTGGAAAAGGTCGGCCTTGATCCGGGCTTCGCGCAGCGCTACCCGCACCAGATGTCCGGCGGCCAGCGCCAGCGTATCGGCATCGCCCGCGCGCTCGCCGTGCAGCCCGAGTTCCTGATCTGCGACGAGAGCATCGCGGCGCTCGACGTGTCGATCCAGGCGCAGGTGATCAACCTGTTCCAGGACCTGCGGCGCGATCTCGACCTGACCTATCTCTTCATCAGCCACGACCTCGGCGTCGTCGAACACATCGCCGACCGGGTGGTCGTCATGTATCTCGGCCGGATCGTCGAGATCGCGCACACGGGCGCGCTCTTCGACGGGCCGCGCCACCCCTACACGCAGGCGCTGCTCGACCAGGTGCCGCGGCTGGGCGCGGGGCGGCAGGCCTTCCGCACCGTGAAGGGCGAGATCCCCTCGCCCCTGAACCCGCCGCCCGGCTGCCATTTCCACCCGCGCTGCCCCATGGCCGGCCCCCGCTGTCGGGCCGAGGTGCCCCGCATGATCACCGAAGGCGGCCACAGCACCGCCTGCCACCTGCATGACGGGGGAACCTAATGACCGAGACCGTTCCGGGAGTCCTCACCGTGCGGGGGGCCGACACGCAGGCCCTTCCGCTCGTCTTCGACAGCCCCCATTCCGGCACCGACTACCCGGCGGATTTCGACCATGCCGCCGATCCCCTGACGCTGCGCCATGCCGAGGACACCCATGTCGCCGACCTGTGGGAAGGCGCGCTCGACGCGGGCGCGATCCTGCTCGAGGCGCATTTTCCCCGCTCCTATGTCGATGCCAACCGCGCCCCCGACGACATGGACCCCGACCAGATCGACGGGACCTATCCCGCGCCCCTGAACCCCACCGTGAAAAGCCAGCTCGGCATCGGTCTGTGCTGGACTCGCGTGCCGCCCGCCGGTGGCCCGCTCTACACCCGCCGCCTGTCCGCCGAGGAGGTCGCGGCCCGTGTCGACCGTTACCACCACCCCTACCAGTCGCGGCTGCGCGCCTTGCTCGACGACAGCCATGCACGTTGGGGCGCGGTCTGGCACGTCAACTGCCATTCCATGCAAGAGGTCGCCTCGGCCATGTCCACGCAGACCCGCGGCACGCCCCGGCCCGATTTCGTGCTGGGCGACCGCGACGGCACCGCCTGCGAGGCCGGTTTCACCGAAACCGTGCGCGCCTTTCTCGAGGCCCGCGGCTACTCGGTCGCGGTCAATGACCCCTACAAGGGGATGGAGCTGATCCGCGCCAATGGCGACCCGGCGCAAGGCCGCCACTCGATGCAGATCGAGGTCAACCGCAAGCTCTACATGGACGAGGCGACGCGCGCGCCCAACGCGGGCTATGACGCGCTCAAGGCCTGTTTCGGCGCGCTGGCGCTGCACCTCTCGGATTATGTCGCCGCCCGCCTCGAAAGGACGCCCGCAGAATGACCGCACCGAAGAAGGGATCGGCCACCGGCCTGCCCAACCCCTTTCCCGTGGAACTGACCCCGCCCGACATCACGCCCTATGCCAAGGGGACCCACGGCATCTCCTATGTCTGGACCTTCGACAGCGGCACGCCCGGCCCCCATGTCGCCGTCACCGCCATCGTCCACGGCAACGAGCCCTGCGGCGCGCTGACCCTCGACTGGCTGATGCGGCACGAGACGCGGCCCACGCAGGGCAAGCTGTCGCTCGCCTTCATGAACGTCGCGGCGCACGAGGCCTTCGACCCGGAGGTTCCCGACGCCTCGCGCTGGATCGACGAGGATTTCAACCGCCTCTGGTCACCTGCCGTACTGGATGACCCCGACCGCCCCCAGACCGAGGAGTTGCGCCGCGCGCGCGAGGTGCGGCCCTGGCTCGACACGGTCGACCTGCTGCTCGACATCCATTCGATGCAGAACCGCAACGCGCCGCTCACCATCGCGGGGCTCAGGCCCAAGGGGCGGGAGTTAGCTCGCAGCGTGGGTTACCCCGACCTCGTCATCAACGACCACGGCCATGCCGAGGGGATGCGGATGCGCGACTACGGCGGGTTCTCCGATCCGGCCTCGGGCAGGAACGCCATGCTGGTGGAATGCGGCCAGCACTGGGAGGCCGCCGCCGAAGGCGCAGCGATGGAGACCGCGATCCGCTTCCTGCGCGCGACCGGCGCGACGGCCGCGGATTTCGGCGCCGACTGGCTGGCCAGCCGCCCTGCGCCCGCGCCCATGCAGTTCTTCCAGGTCTCGCGCGCGGTGACGATCGAAACGGACGAGTTCCGCTTCGCACAGGACTGGACGGGCCTCGAGGCTCTCCCCGAGGGCACATTGATCGGCTATGACGGGCCCACCGAGATCCGCGCACCGCATCCCGTGACCGTCCTGATCATGCCGTCCCGAAGGCTCTGGCGCGGCAAGACCGCGGTGCGGCTGGCGGAACCGGTCGCAGGCTGACGCACGAGGCACCGAAGACATGCAGAACACATCCGAGATCCCCGGCCTGGTGGAACGCCACGAGGACGACCTGATCGGTCTGGCCGATCGTGTCTGGGGCATGCCCGAAACGCTTTACGGCGAATTCCGCTCCTGCGCGGAACACACCGCCATGCTGCGCACCAAGGGCTTCCGCGTGACCGAAGCCGTCGCAGACATCCCAACCGCCGTGATGGGCGAGGCGGGACGCGGCGGGCCGGTCATCGCGATCCTCGGCGAATACGACGCTCTGCCGGGCCTGAGCCAGGTCGCGGGCCTCGACCACCCGCAGGAGCTTGAGGAGGGCGGTCCCGGCCACGGCTGCGGCCACAACCTGCTCGGCTCCGCGGCGATGCTGGCGGCCTGCGCCGTCAAGGACTGGCTCGAGGCGACCGGCACGCCGGGGCGCGTGCGCTACTACGGCTGCCCGGCAGAGGAAGGCGGGGCCGCCAAGGCCTTCATGGTGCGCGACGGCGCCTTCGACGACGTGGACGCCGCGATCACCTGGCACCCCGGCGGGATGACACGTGTCGATGACCCGCTGTCGCTTGCCAACACCCGGATGGATTTCCACTTCACCGGCCGCTCCGCCCATGCCGCGGCCCAGCCGCATCTCGGCCGCTCGGCGCTGGATGCCGTGGAACTCATGTCGGTCGGCGTGAACTACCTGCGCGAGCACATGCCGCAGGATGCCCGCATCCACTACGCCTATCTCGACGCGGGCGGCAAGGCGCCCAACGTGGTGCAGTCGCGCGCCTCGGTCCGCTACTCGATTCGGGCGCTGAAGCTGCACGAGATGCTGGCGCTGGTAGACCGGGTGAAGAAGGTGGCCGAGGGGGCTGCCCTGATGACGGAGACCACCGTCGAGGCGAAGATGTTCGCCGCCGTCTCGAACCATTTCGAGAACCTGACGATGGACCGCATCATGCAGGAGGCGCTGGACGAGCTGGGCGGCGTGCCCTTCGACGACGAGGATCGCGCCTATGCGGAACGGATCCGGGCGACCCTTTCGCCCTCCGACATCGCGGCGGAATGGTCGGTCGTGAACCAGCCGCCCTCGGACGCGGTGCTGTGCGACTGGGTGGTGCCGATGCGGCCCGGCGGCGAGGTGCTGATTGGCTCGACCGATGTGGGCGACGTGACGTGGAAGGTTCCGACGACCGAGGTTCTGGTCGCCACCGCGGCCATCGGCACGCCGCTTCACAGCTGGCAGATGACGGCGCAGGGCCTGTCGGGCGCGGCGCACAAGGGCATGGTCCATGCCGCCAAGGCGATGGGACGGGTGGCGCAGATCCTCTACAGCGATCCCGCCCGGCTGGCCGAGGCGCAGGCCGAGCACGCCGCGCGCCTTGCCGTGACGCCCTACACCTGCCCGATGCCCGCCGATCACCCCCCACCGCTGGTCGCGCGCCCGCAGGCCGGCTGAGCACCGGCCTAGCGGTCGTCGGACACCGGCGGTTCGGGGCGATCCCAGGGCTCGCCATGACCGCCCGTGCTCTCCGGCGCATCCTGGCGCGGCGCGGGACTGTCCGCCTGCGGCGCTTGCGTCGGCATTTCCAGCGGCTCGGCCTCTGTCTGTCCACCGGACAAGGCCGCGGTCTCGGGCGTTGCGGCGCGCGCGGGCACGCTGATCTGGAACGGGGACTTCCGGTCTTCCGGCACGGCCGACTTCACGCTGATCCGCCAGACGGTGAAGGCGATCATCAGGACATGCGCCGCAATCGTCGTCAGGAACAGGCCACGGGGTCCTAGCTCGGTCATCGCGATCCCGGCCACGAGGGGGCCGATGATCGAGCCCAGCCCGAAGACCATCAGAAGCCCGCCCGACACCTGGATCGACGTTCCCGGCGGCGCGTGGTCGTTGGCATGGGCCACGATGATCGGATACATCGCGAAGATCGCGGCTCCGAAGGCGCCGACAAGGACGAGGTTCACGATCCGGCCTTCCGGCACCAGAAGGACGAAGGCCACGTCCGCGGCCAGGGCCACGACCGCCGTTGCGACCAGAACCTTGCGCCGATCCATGCGATCGCTGGCCATGCCGATCGGGATCTGCGCCATCGCCCCTGCCAGAACGGGAATGCTCGCGAACAGCGCGATGGCCGTCAGCGCCAGGCCGACGGCATCCGCGTAGACGGCCGCCAGGGTGCCGAAGGACGCATTCGAGATGCCCACAAGGAAGACAGCCATCACGGCAACAGGCGAGTTGCGCCACAGCGCCCGCAGGTCCAGCCTGACCGACGTCAGGGGCGCGGGAGAGGCGGAGGTCGACAGGGCCGTCGGCACGAGCGCGAGGCAGTAGACGATCGCCGCGATCGCAAAGAACAGGAACCCGGATGCATCGCCGAGCGAAATCGCCATCTGCCCCGCTGTGACGGACACGAGGTTGACCATCGTGTAGATGCCGAAGATTGCCCCCCGAGTCCTTGGCTGCGCCCGATCATTGAGCCAGGACTCCACGATCATCGCCGCCCCGGCGAAACAGAACCCGGAAACGGCGCGCACCGGGATCCAGGCCCATGCCTCGACGATCAGTGCCTGAAGGAGGACCGCCGCGGCGGCCATGGCGCACATGACGCCGAAGGTACGGATATGGCCGACCATTCCGACAAGTCTCGGTGCGATCAGGCAGCCCGCGACATATCCGATCGCCCATCCCGTCCCCAGAAGCCCCAGCGCGCTGGCCGAAAACCCCTCGATGGAGCCGCGCACCGGCAGGATCAGGCCATGCATGCCTCCTGCAAACAGCAGGAGCCCGGAACCGAAGAGAAGCGCGAAGACCGGAAGAAGCTGACGAAGCATGGTGGCAGATTAGACAGGAACCGCACGGCTTGGCCACCCATGCGGCTCGGGGGCGGGAAGCGAGAGAGGGCTGGAACGGGCGCAGCCTGCGGTCAGGACGGGTCGCCCCCTCCGGCCTCGCCGAGCATCTGCCTGAGCCTCCGGACCTGCGCCGCATTGTCGGTGGCGAGGGTTCCGTCCGGTCCGTGGATGTTGTTCTCGAACCCGATCCTGAGTTTTCCGCCCCGCGCGCTTGCCCGCTTGAGGCACTGCGCCTCGTTCCGCCCGAAGGCGCAGACCGCCCAGTCGATCGAGGGGCCCAGCGGCGCAAGCGCGGCAAGGAAGGGATCAAGGTCACCCGGTTCCGCGGCACGGGGCGGTGTGTAGGACCCGAGCACGAAGATGCAGTGCAGGGGACCCGGAATGTCGCCCACCGCAACGAGGTCGACAAATCGGGCGGCGTCACGGGTATCAAAGAGAATGTGCTGCAGCGGAATGCCCGCCTCGGCCGCCCAATGGTAGAAGCGCCGCGCCTCGGCGTCGGGTCCGTCGCCCGGCCAGATCTCGCGCAGCGCGACCGAGGCGCCTTCGGGATGCACGTCCCGCACGACCTGCCGCTGGACATCGGGGGCGAAGATCCCGGCGGCCTCGGTCGTGATCTGGACGGGCATGTCGGGGACCGCGCAGCGCATCTCGGCGATCAGTTCGCGGTAGAGCCCGGCGTCGAGGCTGTGCCGCCCCTCGGCGTCGCGCACATGGGCGTGCAGCGCCTCCGCCCCTTCCTCATGGGCCATATGCGCCGCCTCGACCGTCTCGGCGATCGTCAGCGGCAGCGCCGGATGGTCCTGCCTGCCGCGCCGGGCGCCGTTGGGCGCCAGCATGATCCGCGGCAATCGGGCAAGGCGTGAGGTCATGACAGGGCCCTTTCCACGGCGCGGCCAAGCTTGGTTACCAGTTCGTCGATCTGTGCGTCGTCGATGATGAAGGGTGGCGCGATCAGGACATGGTCGCCCTCCCGCCCGTTCACCGTGCCGCCGGAGGGATAGACGATCAACCCCTCCTCCATCGCGGCGGACTTCACGCGGGCGTGCAGCCTGCGGTCCGGGTCGAAGGGGCGTTTCGAGGCGCGATCCCCGACCAGTTCGATCGCGCGGAAAAGGCCCCTGCCGCGGATGTCGCCGACATGGGCGTGCTGCCCGAACCGGTCCCTGAGCGCCGCATCGAGCGTCTCGCCCTGCCGCTGCACCCTTGCGATGAGGTTGCGGTCTATGAGCGCGCGCAGGACGGCATGGCCGGCTGCCGCCGAGAGGGGATGGGCGTGATAGGTATGCCCGTGCTGGAAGCTGCCGGACCCGGCCGCGATCGCATCATGGATCCCGGCGGAGCACAGCATCGCCCCGATCGGCATGTATCCCGCGCCGAGACCCTTGGCGATGGTGACGATGTCGGGCGCAATCCCGTCCTGCTCACAGGCGAACAGGCTGCCGGTGCGGCCCATGCCACACATCACCTCGTCAAGGATCAGCAGCACGCCATAGCGGTCGCAGATCTCGCGGATGCGCTTGAAATAACCCGGCACCGGGGGCACGGCGCCGGCTGTTGCGCCGACCACGGGTTCGGCGATGAAGGCCATCACGGTCTCGGGGCCGAGGCGCTGGATCTCGGCCTCGAGTTCGTCCGCGGCGCGCTGGCCATAGGCCTCGGGCGTCTCGCCCTCGCGCCGCTCGCGGTATTCGAAACAGGGCGCGACGTGATGGGTTTCCACGAGCAGCGGCGCGTAGTTCTCGCGCCGCCACGCATTGCCTCCGGCCGCAAGCGCGCCGAGCGTGTTTCCGTGATAGCTTTGCCGCCGTGCGATCAGGCGGTGGCGCCCGGGCTGCCCGATCTCGAGGACATACTGCCGCGCGAGCTTGATCGCGGCCTCGACCGCCTCGGAGCCACCCGACAGCAGGTAGACCCTGTCTATCCCCCCGGGCGCATGTGCGACGAGGAGGTCGGCAAGCCGCTCGGCTGGCTCGGATGTGAAGAACCCGGTATGCGCGAAGGCCAGGCGGTCGAGCTGGTCGTGGATGGCCGCGCGGACGTCGGCGTCGGAATGCCCGAGGCACGACACCGCGGCGCCGCCCGACCCGTCGAGATAGGCGCGCCCCTCGGCATCAAAGAGGTAACAGCCCTCGCCCCGCACCGCCCACGGCAGGGCCCCTGTCCCGCGTCCGAACACATGACCCATGGTCGTCATTCCCCTTGCGCCGCGAAACGGGTTGCCGTGCGCCGCGCAAGATCCGCACGACACGCACTGCGAAGAGATAACCAGAAAGCTCCGCCCGGTGCGAGGTCATCCGCATGGTCTTGGCATCCCGAAAACAGACACCGACACGGGCAGCGAGGGGGGGCGTCAGCCGGGAGCGGCCATGACGCCGTCCTGCAGGACGAGGGGCAGATCGATGGATGGGTCGGCCAGACGCTCCGGGCAGGGGGCCGCGCCCGTCTCGAGCCAGCGCTTCCCGGTCATGTAGGCGCGCGGGTCCGAGAGCGCATCGACGGCGACGAAGCTGCGCCCGCGGAAATACCAGACCGAGCCGGTGCCGGGCTGGCGGCCGGGGCGGAAGAAGGTCCGGTCCGCGCCGGTGTTCACGCCGGCGATCTGCAGCTTGCGGTCATACTGGTCCGACCAGAACCAGGGAACGGGCGCATAGGGCTCGGGCCTGCCCATCAGGGTCGCCGCCGCGGCGCGGGCCTGGTCGCAGGCGTTCTGGACACTCTCGAGCCGCATCGGCCCATGCCCGAGATCGAACAGCGCGACATCGCCGATGGCGAGGATGCGCGGGTCCGACGTGCGGCAGGTGGCATCGACATGGATGCCGCCCGCACCCGCGCCACAGACGAGCCCTGCCTTGCGCGCCAGGGCGTCATTGGCGATGCCGCCAATGCCGACGATCACGAGGTCGGTGGCGATCCCTGTCCCGTCGGCGCGCAATGCCCCGGCGACCCTGCCGTCGGGGCCTTCGGTCAATCGCTCGACGCCCACCCCCTCGCGCAGGTCCACGCCATGCCCCTCGTGCAGCGCCCGGACCATCCCGGCAGTGCGGTCGCAGGCGACGCGGGCGAGGATGCGCGAACCGGCCTCGATGAGGGTGACGTCCTTGCCGAGACCGCGGGCAACGGCCGCGGCCTCGAGCCCGATGTATCCGCCGCCGATCACCAGAATGCGGCGCGCGGCGGCCAATCCTGCTTGCAGCCGGTCGATGTCGTCGATGCCGCGGATCAGGTGGACGCCGGGCAGCGCCCCTCCAGCCGTTTCGGGTAAGGGCCGCGGGCGGCTGCCCGTGGCGAGCACCAGATGCCCGTAGGCCCTGACACCCCCGTCCGAGAGCGAGACCTGGGACCGCTCGCGGTCGATCGCCGCAACCTCGACCCCGGTCACAAGCTCGATGCCCTGCGCCGCGTACCAGTCGGGCGGCTTCAGCCAGAGCCGTTCGCGCGGCATGTCCCCGGAGAGATAGGCCTTGGACAGGGGTGGCCGCTGGTAGGGCGGATGCGCCTCCTCCCCGATCAGGGTGATGGCCCGCGTCTCGCCTCCTCGCCTCAGGGTCTCGGCCAGCGTCAGGGCGGCCTGCCCTGCGCCCACCACCACGATGCCGCCGTCTCGATCAGCCATGCGCGTTTTCCGTTCCGGGCGACACGGTCCCGGGGCGCGGCCGCGCGCGGCGGCCGGCCCCGGGGCCGGTCAGGGTCTCACCACGTGTTGTACTTCAGGAACTTGCCTGACATCTCGACCTTCACGCGGTCGCCCTTCGGATTCTCGACGCGGGAAATGTTCATGTCGAAGTCGATCGCCGACATGATGCCGTCGCCGAATTCCTCCTGGATCAGCGCCTTCATCGTGGGCCCGTAGACAGCCACGATCTCGTAGAGCCGGTATATGCAGGGGTCGGTCGGGACGGTCTGCTCCCAGACCTTCGTGGGATAGTCCATCAGGACCGACACGGCCTCGTCCGGCAGCTCCAGCGCGGCCACCAGGTTCTTCGCCGCTTGCTCGGGCATGGAGTTCATGCCCATCGCGGCGGAATGCGTGAAGACGGGCGAAAGGCCGGTCTTCACGGCGATCTCGGCCCAGCTGAGGCCAAGCCGCTTCTTCGCGGCAAGTACCATGGCCGCGACATCGTCCTTGTCCATCATCGGATCTGCGAAAACGGAGTCTTTCATGGGGGGGGTCCTTTCGAATGCATGCGGGGGAGGAAACGGGTCATCCGGCAACGAAGCGGTTTCCGCTGCCGAACGGCAGGGCAGTGCCGCGCGACCGCTCGTTCCAGCCGCCGAAGGGGATGCGCATGTCTTTCACGCGGCGCGGTTCAGGCCGATCCCCCGGGCGTCGTGGGGCGGCGGAGAGGTGAAGATCTCGTGCAGGTTCACCGCGCCGGAGAGGTCGCCTCCGGCAAGGGCTTCGGGGGCGCGGATGCCGATGTTCTCTGTTACGTGCATGGCGTCCAGGTCTCGCGAGGACTTCGTCTCGACCATGGCAGCTGTCCATTCGGGCAGGAGGAAGGAAGCCGTACGCTTGGGGGCCATCAGGCTTCGGCCCCCATGTCGGCAAGCATCTTGCGCAGCTGCTTGGTGGCGGGCGTCACGATGGCGACGAAGTAGCTTTCACGCAGCTTTCGCTGTGCCGCGCCGTGCGTGACGTAACCGCGCGCACCCTGGTGCAGCATCGCGTTATGGGCGGCCGAAACCGACAGGTCACCGGCGGCCAGACGCGCCCGCACGACGCGGATGAAATACTCCTGCGAGGTGTCGTAGGGCGTCTTGGTCAACTCGGCGACCTCGGCCTTCATCGCCTCCAGCTTCTCGCGGAAATGCTCGGGCTGGTCGGGCAGGTGCCTGTTCACATGGCCAAGCTGGCCCTTCACCTGCTCCATGAGCGCGATGCACCCGTCGATCATTCCGAAGGCCATACCGGCCTGCAGCAGGATGAAACCCGCGCGGATTTTCGGGATATAGGCGTTGATCGGGTCGGCCAGCACATGCGCGTCGGGCACGAAGGCGTCGCGGCATTGCACGCCATAGGTGCGCGTGCCCTCGAGCGCCACGAAATGATCGTTCGACACGAGCTTCACGCCCTCGCCCGAACCATGGATCACCATCATCACACGCTCACCCGCGCGCGGGCCTTCGGGGATTTCGCTGACCACGGCGAACCAGGCGTCGGGGCCGATGTTGCTGACCCAGGGCAGCGTGCCGCGCAGCGTGTAGCCGCCCTCGACCCGCGTCGCCTTGAGCCTCATCGTCTCGATCCCGAAAAGCGTCTTCATCGGGTTCGAGAGGCCCGTACCCCCGAGGATCTCGCCGGTGGCCACTTTCGCGCCAAGCTCGGCCTGGAGCGCGGTGTTGTCGGAGTTGTAGATGTACCAGCCCAGCGCCGACTGGCACCACATGCAGAAGGCGGTCGACAGGCACTCCTGCCCCGCGCGCGCCATCGCTGCGATGGTGGTGTCGAGGTCGAGCGCACCGCCCGGCGCGGGCAGATGGCGGCGGAAGGCGCCCGCGGCGCCGAAGCTGCGCATCACCTCCTCGGGGTAGAGTCCGTCCGTGTCGATCGCGCGGACCAGCGGCACGAGGTCGGACGCGGCGATCCTGTCGGCCGTGTCGAGGACGGCGGCTGGCTCCGGCAGGTCGCGGGCCGGGGCGGTAGCTTCGAGGGCGAGGTCGAGGGACATGGGCTGCTCCTGTCTTGGGCGATCCGGGGCGCGCGGGAACCGGGCACGGACGGGAAGGAATTCGGCGGGAAACGGCCGCAGCCCGACAGCCGGGCCGCGACCGGATCGGTTTGCGTCAGGCGGCGCTGATCTCCATGTTCACGGGGCGCGCGAAGGTGTTGAACACCGGCGACCACTTGGCGACATGCTGGATCAGCTCGTCGATCACCTCCTGGGGCGCGTTGGCCTCCATGATCACCTTCATGCGGACATCGGTGAAACCGACCGGCTTTTCCGACTGGTCGCCCGTGCCCCAGACGGCGGTGATGTTCAGGTCCGCCTCCATCTCGATCTCGAGCTTCTGGACGGTGATCCCGCGATGGACGGCATTGGCGTGCAGCCCCACGCAGACGCAGGAGCCGAGGGCGGCCAGCGACGCCTCGGACGGGTTCGGCGCGGTGTCGTCGCCCAAGAGCCCCGGCGGCTCGTCCACGATGTAGGGCGGCAGGTCGCGGATGTAGTTGGCATGGCGGAAGCGGCCCTCGGCGACGGTCTTGCACGACAGCGTCTTGATCGCCTTGGGGTCGGCCTTGCCCTTTTCGATCAGGCCTTCCAGGCCGGTCTTGTCGATCGGGGCCAGGCAGCCTGTCAGGACGGTTGCGGGTTCACCCATGGTTGGTTCCTCCTTCTGGGATGTGGTTGTCAGGTGTCGCTGCGCAGCCAGCTGAAACGCTTGATCGCCAGCATGCAGAGCGTGTCGAGGGCGTAGCCGATGACGCCGATGACCAGCACGGTCGCGCCAAGGCGTGAGTAGTCGAGGCTGTCGCGCGCATCGTTGATCGCGTAGCCGAGGCCCGATGAGACGCCGAGGTACTCGGCGGGCACCAGCACGACCCAGGCGATGCCGAGCGCAAGCCGGATGCCGGTCAGGATGTCCTGGGCGATGGCGGGCAGGATCACGTAGACCAAGAGGTGAACCGGCTTGGCCCCGAGGTTGCGGGAGACCTTGAGCCACGCCGGGTCGATCCGGCGCACGCCCGCGGCGGTGGCGAACAGGATCGGCCAGACCGCCGCCACCGCGATCAGGAAGATGATCGCGCCGTCCCAGGTGGCGAAGGCCATGACGGCGATCGGCATCCACGAGAGTGGCGAAATCATCCTGAGCAACTGGAAGGGCGCATTGCAGAGGTCGCGCAGCCAGCCGATCCGCCCGATCAGGATGCCCATGGGCACCCCCACCGCGATGGCGATGGCAAGGCCCCAGCCGACACGGGCGAGACTGGGCGCCGACATCGGCCAGATCTCGCCGCGCTGGATCATGTCCCACAGCCGCTCAAGCGTCGGGCCGGGGGCCAGCTGTCCAAACGCCCGCATCCCGTCACTTTGCGTGATCAGCCAGCCGCCGAAGGCCCAGAGCGCACCGAGAATGCCGAGGCCCAGCATCGAGATGCCGAGGTTCCGCGCCATCGCCTTAAGAGCGGCGGCGCGGGCCTTGTCGGCCTCGGTCAGGACGGCGTCGTCAGGGGTGTAGGCGGCATCGGTCACAGCGCCAGCACCTCCTCGCGCTCGAACGGGTTGCCGGGGTTGACCGACGGGTCATCGAGCCATTCGGGGAAGCTTTCGACCGCGTTCCGCACGAAGCTGCGGTCGACCAGGTCCTCCGACACGAAAGCCGGATCGAGATCGGCAAGGAAGGCCGCGTCGCCCGAGACCACCGTCTCGCGCAGGTAGGTCACGGTCAGCGCATCTGCGCTGGGATAGGGCCAGGGCTGGAAATCGATCCGCCCGTTGCCCCAGTCGCCGTGGGTCAGCGCGCCGGTCTCGCCGTATTCGACGCCGTCGTAATGCGTCATCGCGCGTTCCACGACCTCGGCGGGCGCAGGCAGGTAGCCGCGACCGTCGCGGCTGATCATGCGCGCGACCTCGGTCTTGTTCTGCGAGGCATAGATCGCGCCGCGCACGACCGCGTTGGTCACCGCCTGCACCCATTCGGGCCGCGCGGTGATCGCCTCTTCATGGGTCGCGACCACGCAGCAGGGGTGGTTCTTCCAGATGTCGCCGGTAAAGCGCAGCATCCGCGCGCCGGCCATCACCTCGCCCAGCGCGTTGAAGGGCTCGGCCACGATATAGGCGTCGATCGAGCGCGCCGCGAGTGCCGGCGGCATCTCGGGCGGGGGCATGACCATCAGGTTGCACTCGTTCGGCGCCAGCGGCGCGGACTGGTCCCGGATCACCGGCGTGATGCCCGACTGGCGCAGCGCGTATTGCAGCACGATGTTGTGCATCGAGTACCAGAAGGGCACCGCGACCTGCTTGCCGCCCAGCCCCGCGAAATCGGTGAAGTCGGTGTGTTCGCCGACAACAACGCCCGACCCGTTGGTGTGCGCCCAGGCCAGCACCTTCACGGGGAAGTTGTTGTTGTAGCGCATCCAGATCGGGATCGGGTTCAGGAAGTGGACGAGGTTGAAGCGGTTCGCCACGAAGCTTTCGATCAGCGGCGCCCAGCCGCGGATCAGCGTGGGGTCCTCGGCCTCGAGCCCCTCGTCGGCGAAATACCCGTTGGCATGGGCCACGAGCAGGGCCGTCGCGTCCGTGATCGGCAGGTAGCCGATGCGCACCACCTCGTCCTCCTGCGCGTAAGACATCTGAGGAAGAGAGGACAGGAGACCGGACAGGCCCGCGAACAGCCCTCCCTTGCCCAGAAGGCCAAGGGCGCCCCTGCGGGAATAGTCGCCGGCATAGGCGGCACGGGCCCATTCCAGTTCGGCGCGGCGCAGATCATCATCGGTCATGGTGGCAACTCCTATGCAGGGGGAGGAAGGGTCAGGCGGTTGTCTCGAAGAGATGGGCAAGCCGCGCGCGCTCGGCCTCGAAGGCGGGGCTGTCGCGGTGGCGCTCGGGACCGGGGTCGAGCATCGTGTCGGTGACGATCCGGCCCGGGTCCGGTGCCATGATCAACGCGCGGTCGGCCATGATCGCCGCCTCGGTGATGTCATGGGTGACAAGGACGACCGTCAGGCCAAGCTCCTTGGCAATGCGGCGCACATCCTGTTGAAGGGCGCGTCGGGTGAAGGCGTCGAGCGCCGAGAACGGCTCGTCGAGCAGGAGAAGCTCGGGCTGCGTCGCGAGGGAACGGGCCAGCGCGACGCGCTGTTGCTGACCGCCCGACAGGTCCTGCACGTTGCGGTCGGCATAGGCGCTGAGGCCCACCATCTCCAGCAAGGCGGGCACGCGCTCGGGGATCTCCGAGACCCGGCGGGCGAAGCGCAGACCAAGCGCGGCGTTCTGCGCCACGCTCATCCACGGGAAGAGCGAGGGCGCCTGGAACATCACGACCCAGCGCGGCGAAGCGGCGTTCACCCGGTTTCCGTCTATGTAGACACCGCCCTGCGCGGGCTGCATCAGGCCCGAGATCAGGTGAAGAAGCGTGGACTTTCCACAGCCCGAACGGCCGACCAGCGCCATGACCTGTCCCGAGGGTACGGTCACGTTGATGTCGTCGAGGCAGTTCCCCGACATGCCCCGGTAACGATGCGACAGGGCCTCGATCTGAACATGGGCCCCGGCCTTCGGGGAATGCGGGGCCCGATCGCCGCTCTCGACCTCCATCGGCCGCGCCACCGGCAAGGCAGCCCCACGGGGCGCTTGCCCCTGGGCGTTTGTCGTGAAGGCTGCGTGACGGGTCATGGATCATCTCCGCTTCGGACAAGAACCGTTCTGTAGGCAGACTCAGGAAACCGATCGGTTTTGTCTAATCCTCTCTGCACCGCAGCAATGACGATCCCGAAATTCGACCGAACCGGCGTGAAATCAGGCTATCTTGCGGCGTATGTGCCGCTTTTCTGGGCGAAACTCGGGCGCCTCGACCCGAATCTCCCTCAAGGCCGGGCGAGAAACTTGATACCGATCTGTTTTCTTTTTGATCATCCGGAGCACCGGTTTTGTCTGGCGCAAGGACCCGATACTTGAGATAAGGAAACAGGGCGGTATCGTTTCGCCCTTGATCAATGCGGGCGAACGCGTGCCATGAACATCCGGCCAGAACCGACTCACGACGCCACGCCGGCGGGCGAATCCCACCCCGCTGGGCCAGGCGATCTCTGCCTTGGGGCCGGAACGGTCTGCTCGGCGAGATACCAGGCCACCACGCCGGACCGCGTGCTGGCGGCCGCCTCATGGCTCTTTTGTCACCACGGGTTCCAGGCCACGGGCGTCGATGCCATCGCGCGCCGCGCGGGGACCGCCAAGACCTCGCTCTACAAGCACTTCGGCAACAAGGACCAGCTGATCGAAGCGGTGCTCGAACGCGAAGGCGCGGCATGGCGAAGCTGGTTCTTCTCCGAGATGGCGAAGGTCGAGGGCACGGCGGAGGACCGGCTCCTTGCGGTCTTCGACATCCTCGAGACATGGTTTGCCGATCCGCATTTCTTCGGCTGCCCCTTCATCAACGCCCTGGGCGAGTTCGACGTGAACAATGCCCGGCTGCGCAAGATCCTCGCCGCCCACAAGTCCCACCTGAACGGCTGGATCGCCGCGCAGGCCGAGATGGTCGGCGTCGCCGATCCGAACGACACGGTCGCGCAGTTCACGATCCTGATCGATGGCGCCATCGTGGCTGCACAGGCCAGCGGCAAACCTGGCTACGCCCGCCAGGCGAAGCGGCTCGCCGGGCTGCTCCTCGGGGGGCGGCGGGCCATATCCGGGCGCGGATAAGGGCGCCGGTTTTCCCCAAACCTCTCGCCCCGGGCCATTCGGACCGGCAGGTGCCTGCCCCGGCGATCGGGCCAGGCGCAAGGATCGGGCCGAAGGGCGACCCTTGACTATTGGGCCGCGCTTCGCTCCGATGACGGGGTAACCAGTGTGTGCGTGACATGTCGATGACCATCCCGGAGATCGTCGAAAGCGTGGTTCTCGCCAATGGCGAGTTGCTTGTTCACGCGACGCCCGATGCCTTGACGGCAGGGCTGCGCGTCCGCTGCGGGGATGGGTTCGCGGCCATCGTGGCGATCGAGGACCCTGACTTCTCTCCGCCTCACGTCCCTCTGCGCAAGCCCTTCTCCTTCCTGCCGGGCAGCGTGCCGCTGGCCGAACGCCTCGCCGACGGGCGCGAGGCCACCTTCGGCAGCGAGGCCCATGTCAACGGCCTCGAGGACTGGGCCATCGAAGACGGCCGGACGGTCCAGATCCGCGTCGACGGGTTCGACCGGCCGCATGTCATAGAGATCGCGCAGACCCTCACCGTCCAGGCTGCCGAGGCGGCGCTCGTCTTCGAAGCCTGGGTCGCATCGCACAGGTGCAGGGCCGAGCTTCTCGTCACCTTCGATCATGCCGACGGACGGCACCCGACGACGGTCACCCTGCCGATGGACCCCCGCTTCCGCGGCGGTCGGTCGATCGACGGGTATCAGCATGTCCTCGTGCCGTTGCCCTTCCGGCGCACGGGATGCAGCGTGAAGGTGCAGATCAACTACCTCCGGTACCGGCCGGACGAGGAAGAGAACTATCCCTACGTCTTCATCGCCGATGCGCAGGTGCGCGAACACGCGAAGCGCGTTCAGAGGGTCCAGCCGCGCGAGCGCCTGATCGGCCCCGCCTCCGGCGGCGCATGGTACACGGCACGGGTTCCAGCGTTCCGCTCTGCCGGCGACGAACCGGTCGCGCTGCACCTCGGCGACGAGGTGCTGGAGGTCTTCGCGCCGGAGCGGAACCGCGTCACGCTCTGCGATGATTACGGACACTCGCTTGTCCTGCGGGCCGACCAGGCGCAATCCATGTCGCTTTTTGTCGACGGTGTGGCCAGGGATACGGTGCATGTCGGAACCGAAGCGACACCCGTCCGCCTTCCCGACATCTGCCTGAGGGGCGAGATCGTCGAGGTTTCCATTCGTGACCTTTCGGGAAGCCAGGTGTTCCTGTGCCTTCCCGTTCTCGCACCGCGCATCCTGACACCGCAGGACATCATCGCACGCGAGTCTCGCCCCCCCCTTCCGACCGACCTGACGGTTCGGTCCAACCATCGCTATAGGGCAAGCCGCGCCCATCTCGCGCATCCGATCGCGGGGCTCGATCCCGCGTCGCTCGTGACGGCGCTCGACACGCTCGACCAAACCCACGAGACGCTGACCCTCAGGCCGATCGCCTTTCCCGAGATCGACGACCCCGTCGTCTCGGTGATCATCCCCGCCCATAACCAGGTGAAGGTCACCTATTACACGCTCTGCGCGCTCCTCGTGGCGCACAACAGGACGAGATTCGAGGTCATCCTGGTCGATGACGCCTCGAGCGACGAGACCTCCGAACTCGAGACCATCGTCTCTGGGATCACGGTGATCCGCAATCAGGAGCCACAAAGGTTCATACGTGCCTGCAACGCCGGGGTCGCCGCCGCCCGGGGCCCCTACGTCGTCCTGCTCAACAACGACACGGAACCGACGCTCGGCTGGCTCGACAGTCTCGTCGATGCCTTCGAACGCTTCGACGGCATCGGCCTCGCCGGGTCGAAGCTCATCTACCCGGACGGCAGGCTTCAGGATGCGGGTGGAATTGTCTGGAACTCGGGGAACCCGTGGAACTACGGCAACGGCGGCAACCCCTGGGATCCGAAGGTCTGCTACGCGCGGCAAGCCGATTACCTGTCGGGTGCCGCTCTCATGACGACCCGGGCCGTCTGGGACCGTGTCGGTGGCCTGTCGGACTATCTCGAGCCGATGTATTTCGAGGATACGGACCTCGCCTTCAAGGTGCGGGAGGCCGGGTTCAAGACCTGGTTCGTGCCCTCCTCGGTGGTCTATCACTTCGAAGGCATGACGAGCGGCACCGACACCTCCACGGGCTTCAAGCGATTCCAGGAGATCAACCGCCCCAGGTTCAAGCGACGCTGGACCAATGCCTTCGCAACCTTCGGCAGGGAGGGCCATCAGCCCGATCTCGAGAAGGATCGCGGCATCGTCGGTCGTGTCCTCTTCATCGACTACACCACCCCGCGCGAGGATCGCGATGCCGGATCCTACGCGGCCCGGCGCGAGATCGAGCTGGTCCAGTCGCTCGGCTACAAGGTGACCTTCCTGCCGCAGAACCTGGCGCACCTGGGCAGCTACACGGACTCGATGGAGCGGAGCGGCGTCGAGATGGTTTATGCCCCCTTTCATCTCTCCGTGCAGGAGTTCCTTGAAAAGCGTGCCGCCGAGTTCGACGCGGTCTACATCACCCGATACTACGTGGCCCAGGAAACGATCCACCGCATCCGCCAGTTGAACCCGCGGGCCCGGATCATCCTCAACAACGCCGACCTGCATTTCCTGCGTGAACTCCGCGCGGCTCTCAGCACCGGCGACCGCGACCGCCTGGCAGCCGTCCGGTCCGTCCGCGAGCAGGAACTCGACATGATGACACAAGCCGACCTCGTGCTCAGCTACAACGAGGTCGAGCATTCGGTGATCACTTCTCACACAGAGGGACAGGCCCGGGTCATGACCTGCCCCTGGGTCGTCGCCATTCCCGAACGTGTCCCGCCGCTGAAAGGCCGCCGTGGTCTTTCGTTTCTCGGCAGCTTCAACCATCACCCGAACGCAGAGGGCGTGAAATGGTTCTGCTCCGAGGTGATGCCGCGTCTCGACGGACCCCGGACGAAGCTCACGATCTACGGTTCCGGCATGGGTCCGGACATCGAGGCCCTCGCCTCGGACCGGATCGACCCCGCGGGCTACGTCCACGATCTCTCGGACGCCTACGGCAGGCATCGGATCTTCGTAGCGCCGCTGCTGTCGGGGGCCGGGATAAAGGGCAAGGTCCTGAGCGCGATCGCGCACGGCATCCCGACGGTGCTCACGCCCATTGCGGCCGAGGGCATCGGGTTGCGGTCCGGGCACGATTGCCTGATCGCCGAAACGCCGAGGGCCTGGGCGGATGCCATCCTTGCCCTGTCCGAGGATGACGCGATGTGGACGGCCATGTCGAAGGCGGGCCGGGACTACGCCGCATCCCGCTTCTCGTTCGAGGCGGGGCGCCAGAAGATGAAGGCCGCCTTCGAGGCGATCGACCTGTTCGGGGCGGTCTGAGGCATGATCATCAACCAGTCCGTCGGCTTCACCTTCATTCACATTCCGAAATCCGCCGGAACGAGCGTGACGCGCTTTCTGGCCCCCCTGAACGGCCCCCTCGATCTCGAGATCGGCGGGACTGTCTTCGGCGAGGAGGTCCAGCGCGCCTACGCAACGCGCCACAATCTGCGGAAGCATTCCACGCTTGCAGAGATGCGGGGCGCACTGGGGATGGCCCGCCCGCCGGGCGACATGTTCCTTTCCACCTTCGTAAGGAACCCCTACGCGCGCCTGTCCTCGATCTTCTCGTTTCTGCGGACGTGGGAGGGGTATAACCCCGATCTCCTTCGCCTGATGAAATCCTTTACCGATTTCCGGGAATTCGTGGCATCCGGCCTGTTCATGCGCCTGCCGGGACCCGATGGCATGTTCCGCCCGCAATGCGACTGGCTGACCCTCGACGGCGCGGTGGCCGACACCGTGCGCTGGTTCCGGATCGAAGAGCTCACCTCCGCCATCGAGACCATCCGGTCTGAGCTGGCCCGGCGCGGGGCCGACGCGAGCCGTCTTTCCGACAGCTTCCCGCATGCCAACAGATCGGGAAGCCATGATCCACGGGGGTTGGGGCTGTCCGCCGACCTGATGGAAAGGATCGACGCCTTCTATGCCGACGACTTCCGCACCTTCGGCTACGCGCACCAGGGTCCAGGGTCATGACGCCCGCCACGCCGAACCCCGTCGTGCGGCGAAGGCCGGCGAGCCACGCGCGGCCCGGCCATGATGATCGGGGGCGGCTGTCCTAATCCACATGCAGCCGTGCGCTGTCGATCAAGCCGCCCCTCGGGCGGATTGAAAACTCGAGCAGGGACCGCCTCAGCTTGCCGACCATGGCCCCTTTGCCCGAGACCATCCCGATGTCCCCGCCGTCGACGGTCTCGCGGAAGTGGCCGTAATCCATGTGCAGCCGCATCGAGCGGAGGCACCCGTCCGACGCATCGAGGCGAAACCGCGGACCCATCGTCTTCACCTCTTCGGTGACATCGAGGAAGCAGGGCCGGCCGGAAAACAGCCTGAGGTCACGACCCAGATGCGCCCGTGCCTTTTCCGTCTGACTGCGCAGCATGTCCCGATGGATCGCGCTCATCTCTTCGAGGATCGCCCGGCTGGAAACCTCGAAGGGCCGAAGGGTCTGCCTGGGCCCCACCTCGGGAAAGGACGCGGCGATCCGGTGCAGGCGGAAGGCAAGGTCGACGGCCTCCTGGTCGAGGCCCGAAACGATACCGAGCAACTCTCGGTCGTCCTTGAAGGCGCGATTGATCCCCAGGCCGACCCTGCCGGTCATTCGCATCGACACCAGGCAATAGAACCGGGCCCTCCGGTAGGACGTCGCGGCCGGACGAAAGGCCGTCAGGTGGAAGAACGTCCCGAGCGGCTGCGCGTGGGTCTTGACGGGCCTCCGTCGACCGGGCGCCTCGTTCCCGGGGCGCACCAGCCAGAGCCCGGACAGGATGTCCTCGATGCCGGCATGGCCAAGGTTGAAGAAGACGGGCGCCCTCGGTGCGAGGGCCGAGCCGACCCCCGCGAGGATCGTGTCGGGATGCAGGAAAAGGGGGGCGTAGAGCGAACCCAGCGCATCTGACGACCGCCAGAAGGCGTCCAGGCTTGCCCCGTCGATCTGGTAGATCTCGTCGGCATCGATGCGCATGACGCGGTCGGTGTCGCTGGCCTCGAGCGACACGGTGCGTTTGTGGGTCTCGTTGCGCCAGGTGCCGGTTATGTACCTGTAGGGCAGGCCAGACCCCTCGAGCACGTCGATGAGTCCGTCCGTCGAGCGTTCGGGATCTTCACCGTTCAACCTGCAGAACGGGGCGACCCACTCGTAGGCGCCATCCACGACGACGAGCTGGTCGACGTGATCCCTTGCCGAATCCAGTGCATGCCGGAGAAGCGCACTGTCGTTGTGGATGATGACGACACCCGTCACACGCATCTTGGTTCTCCGTGGCACAGGGGCCAAAGGCCGCTCACCCGTTCCGCACCGGTCTTCGGCACCCCATCCGGGTCCGGCCCCTCAATTCGGATCGAGAGTCGCCTCGACGACGCGCAGCATGAGACGCCTGTCGACCATATCGGGCCCGAGGTGAAACCGCGCCATGCGCCCCACGGTGTCCACCGGTTTGGCGACCCGTTCGATCCAGTGATACCGCGGCCGGTCAACGTAGTCGTCCCACAGGACCGTTGCAGGCCGGACAAGCATGAGGGCGGTTGCAAGGAAACAGGCGACACGGAACCTGCCATCGATGAGGACCGTGTCGGGCTCGTCCCTGTCCGTCCTGCACCAGAAGCCGAAGGCATAGGATGGGAACTTCCTGAACTCGCGCGACTCGAGCGGTCTTCCCCACGCGCCTGTCGGTCCGACATCGACATGAAGTATCTCGGGCCGCGAAGAGGTGTGCGGCGACATGTCGAGGAACCGTTCGAGCCTCCGGGCCCAGTCCCGGTCGCTCTCGACGGAATAGACCGTCTTGCCCGGCATCTCGGACGCCAGGACCGTGGAGCCACCGCTTCCGTATTCCAGGATGCAGGTTGCCTTGCCGTAAGCCTCGGACACGACCGCCGCGACCTCGGGCGGAAAGGTCAGCTTCGGTCGCTCCGGCCCAGATGCCGGAAAGTCCTCATCCTCGGCCATATCCGTCCTCGTACCTGATGATGTCGTCCTCGCCGAGATACGCACCCGTCTGCACCTCGATCAGGACCATGGGCACCTTGCCCGGGTTCTCAAGCCGGTGGACCGTGCCGAGCGGGATGTAGACGGACTGGTTCTCGGCCACCAATGTCACGTCATCCCCCAATGTCACCTTCGCCGTGCCCTGAACCACGATCCAGTGCTCCGCCCGGTGATGGTGGCTCTGAAGGCTCATGGCCGCACCCGGGTTCACCTGGATGCGCTTCACCTGGAACCGGTCACCCAAGACCAGGCTCTCGAACCAGCCCCAGGGCCTGTGATCCTTGGGGAACTCGGTCGCCTGCCGCGCGCCTTCCTCCTTCAGCGACGCAACCGCCCGCCGCAACTCCTGCGCGCGGTCGAGCGGAGCCACGAGAACCGCGTCGGGCATGGCCACGGCGATCATGTTCTCGAGGCCCAGGCCCACCAGGACCTGCCCTTCCGCCTCGGCCCTGAGAAGCGTGTTGCGGCAATCGAGGGCCCGGACCGGCCCGCGCGTGGCCACCCCATCCCCGTCGCGCGGCATCTCGCGCCAGACGCCCTCCCAGCCACCGAGATCGGACCAGCCCCCGTCGAAGGGCACCACGCTCAGCCCCTCGGCCCGTTCCATCACGGCATAGTCGATGGAGATGTCCTCTGCCTCGGACCATGCGACCGGGTCGAGCCGCCGGAAACCGAGATCGGCCCTTGCCTCGGCCACCGACCGCCGCACGGCGTCGAAAACGGCGGGCGCATGGGTCTGGAAGGCCTCGATCAGAGTGTCTGCCCGCGCCAGGAACAGCCCGGCATTCCAGAGGTATCGGCCATCCGCACGCATCGCTTCCGCCCTGGTGCGGTCGGGTTTCTCGACGAACCGGCTGAGCGGAAGCGGTCCGCCGCCACCGTGCTCGATCTCAAGGTAGCCGTAGCCGGTCTCTGGCCTGTCGGGCCGGATGCCGAATGTCACGATCTGTCCCTCGCGCGCCGCACCGGTTCCGGCCATGACGGCGGCGTCGAAGGCATCGCCATCGCCGACGACGTGATCGGAAGGCGTGACGAGCACCAGCGCCCCGGGGTCGGTTTCGACGATGTGCAGAACCGCGGCGAGGATCGCGGGCGCCGTGTTCCTCGGTTCGGGTTCGAGCAGAACCGCGGCGGGATCCACGCCGGCCTCGGCCATCTGCTGCGTGACGATGAAACGGAAGTCCGACGCCGTCACGACCACCGGCTTCCTGTATCCCCTTCGCGCGACCCGCCGGACCGAGGCCTGGAAAAGCGTGCCCTCGCCCACCAGCGCGGAGAATTGCTTGGGATAGCTCCGTCGTGACAGCGGCCAGAGCCGCGTGCCCGACCCGCCGCAGAGGATGATCGGCGTGATGGAAACGGTGTCTGTCATGAAGGTTGTGCCCCCTTGCACGAACAACGGACGAGATATCCCGGCAGAAAAGTCCACGCCGCGCACCGGGCGGGCGGCACGCGGCTCACCCTGGTCGCGCCGGGAGGGGGCGGGTCCACGACTCCCGGCTCTCTTGTGCGGGCCTCACCGGACATGGCGACCTGCGGAACCGGTGCCGTCGATCTCCCGCGCCAGCGCGAGCGCCAGGCCGGTGTCGGCAGCATCGCGCGTCTCGCGCGCGGGGGGCGGAACGACGGTCGAATGACGGTGCATGTGGCGACGCAGGTCAGCGATGGGCCGGAGGCAGACCGGGGCATCGTCGGGGTCCGTCCGCAAGAGATGTCGCGCCACGGCCCGTGTCATGAGACCGGGCCCGGTCTTGAACCATCGGTGGTCGTTGTCCCGCGCAAGGCAGGATGCGACGACCTGATCCAGCGCGGCACGGGTCAGGGGATGCCCGGCCGGAGCCAGGAGCGCGTCGAGGCTCAGGGACCCGTCCCCGTCGCGGAACAGGAGCGCGCCATGGTCGGCATCGAACAGCGCATCGACGGACGGCGAGGGCCATTGATCCGCCGCGACGATCGCCCCGCCGTGGATCACCGCAAGCGCGAGAAAAACGAGGTCCGCCTTTTGCGCATCGTCCTGCGTCACCCTGAAGGCCCTGACGGCAGCATCGCCACCGGCCTCGTCCATCGACGCGGCGCCATCGGAGACGAGATGGACCGAGACCTCGCGCCGCGTCGCCGTGCGCCACGCCTCGAAAAGGCGCCCGGCCTCTTCCGATGGCGGCGCGGAGGACGGCCAGACGAGATGAACGGTCTCGGGCAGGGGCGTGCCGGCCTTCCCGTCGCATGGCATCGAGGCAAGACCGGCGACGATCCCGCGGGCCGGAAGGAAGAAACCCTCGGCCAGCGGCGCGAGCATATCGGCATCGCCGCCAGTCCAGTCGATGCCCGCCGCGGCGAGGATCCGAGCCTCGTTCAGAAGGCTGCCGATCCGGGTCGCGCGCGGGCGACGGATGAGTGCCGCCTCGAGAGGACCGTCCTCGATCCTCAGCCGGCCCAGCTCCGCTTCGGCCCGCGTGAGGTCACCGGCCAGCAGGCAGGTCTCGATCCGCCGCACCCGCGGCGAGGTTGCGCCGTCCCGCGCAAGCGACTGGATCGACGGCTCGCGTCCGGGTCCGGGTCCGCTCAGGCCGCAGGCCTCGCAGGCGATGGCGGCAAGCCCGGCGAGGGCGCGATCCTCGGGCCACCGCCTGCAGCAGGCGCGAAGGTATCTCGCCGCAAGCGGACCGCTGCCCCCGCCGAGAAGGACACGACCGACGCGCTCGGCCGCCTCGCGGCCCCGGCTGGCGACCGGGTTTGCCCGGATCCAGTCAAGCGCGAACCTCGGCCCGAGCCGCAAGAGCCGCTGCTCGATCTCGAAGGCCTGCCGGTCCTCGGCGGGCCAGTCCGCACCGGCGAAAGCGGCAAGGACCGCGCGGGCCGCCTCGTCCGAACGACAGCGCCGGGCGCGCTCGACAATCCGCAGCGCGACGTACCAGGGGAGATCGCGCGCCGACAGCAGCCGATCGAGGATCAAGGCACTCGCCTCGGTGTCACCGGCTGCCAGGGCCGCGTCGAGATCGGCGGGATCGGGCCGGGACGGCGCAGGCGGCGCCGGGTCCGGTCGCCCTCCGCCGATGGTGGGGCGGGCTCGGGTCGAAGGCTCCTGCACATTGCCGGCATCGCCGAGGCACGCTTCACATCGTCTGCGCAGGGTCCCGGCCTCGACGTCGAAGGCAGCGCCCGGTGGCAAGGCATCGAGCGCGCCAATCGCCGCGGCGGCGTCACCCGCCGCGAAAAGGCCCTGCGCGATGCGCAGGCGCAGTTCCGGATGCGCGGGGGATCGGGCCAGGGCCGCGCGCGATGCGTCCCGAGCCGTTTCTGCATCTCGCGACGCCAAGGCCCCCTCGATCAGGGCCATGTGCGCGACGGGCGCACCGGGGTCCTGCCGGAGAAGCCGGTGGCACAGCTCCGCCGCTTGTCCGGCCTCCCCGGCCTCGCGGTAAAGCGAGATGGCGAAATCGAGGTCGCGCTGCGATGGATCGGTGCCCAATGCGGCGGAGAAGAACCCGGCAGCTGCGCCAGGTCCGGCGTGTTCCCTGAGAGCACGGGCCGTCCTTTTCCACAGCAGCATGTTCCCGGGAAGATGATGCAAGGCCTCGCGCCCTGCCTCGACCGCATCCCCGGTCGCACCGAGGGCACAGAGCGCGTCGACAAGTCCGATCCAAGCCCAGGCATGCAGCGGGGTCTGCGCCACGAGGCCGCGATACAGCGGTGCCGCGCCGTGGAAATCACCAAACTCGGCAAGGGCGCCTGCCGCGCCGAACCGCAGCGATGCGATCCAGCCTTGTTGTCCCCCCACTCCGTCAAGCAGCGCGGCGAGGTCGCGCAGGAGCGGCACCAACCTGTCCTTGTCCAACTCCACCAGCGTCCTGCCCGCCATACACACTCACATCACTGGCCATGAGGATAGGGCGGCTGCCGGTGCGTTTGCAATCGTGCCGCGTGCGAAACGGGCGTTCAGGACGGATGCGGCATCACCTCGAGAAGAGGGTCGAGCGTCATGCCCCAGGCCGGGACCTGCGCGCGGGCGCCTGCGACGGCCGCCAGGTCGAGGTCCAGGACCCTGATCGTCGGTGCCGTTCCGCCAAGGTCGGCGAGAACCTCTCCCCAGGGCCCCACCGCAAGCGCGTGGCCATAGGTAACGCGCCCGTCGGCATGCTCACCCGCCTGCGCCGCGGCCAGGACGAAAGCGCCCGTCTCGATCGCACGGGCGCGCAGAAGCACCTCCCAATGGGCGCGGCCGGTGGGCACGGTGAAGGCCGAGGGGATGAACATCAGGACGGCCCCGGCCTGCGCGTAAGCGCGGTAGAGATAGGGGAACCGCAGATCGTAGCAGATCGACAGGCCGAACGGCCCCCAGGGCGTCTGCGCCAGCACGGCACGCGCGCCGGGGGCGAAGCGCTTGGACTCGCCGATGGGGGCCTGCCCCTCGAGCGCCACGTCGAAGAGGTGGATCTTGTCATACTCCGCCACGATCCCGCCCGCGGCGTCGATCAGGGTGGAGTGGTTCAGGTACCGCCCATCGGGCCCGAGCACGGGGGTCGATCCGGTGTGGATCCAGAGCCCATGCTGCGCGGCCAAGGCGCGGCAGGTGGCGATGAAAGGGTCATCCCCGGCCAGGACGACCTGCCGGCGCGAGGTCTCGGGGTCGCGGTTCATCAGCCCCGCGACTTCTGGCAGGGCCAGGAGTTCGGCCCCCTCCCCGGCCGCCTGCCGGGCGAGGTCGGTGACCGTCTCGATATTGGCCTCGTGCGTGTCGGCCGAACACAACTGGGCCAACGCGACCCGGAGGGTAGCGGCGCTCATGGCCGGCTCAGGGTGCGGGCGACGGCATCTTGCCAGCCCGCGTAGCGCGCTTCGCGCGACGCCTCGTCCATTTGCGGCTCGAAGGTCCGGTCCAGCGCCCAGGTCCGGGCGAAGCCCTCGGCATCCGGGCAGACCCCCGCGCGCATCCCCGCGACCCAGGCCGCGCCAAGCGCCGTCGTCTCCAGCACCTCGGGCCGGTCGACGGGCGCGCCGAGGATGTCGGCCAGGAACTGCATCGTCCAGTCCGAGGCACTCATCCCGCCGTCCACGCGGACGTTGCCGCCGCCCGCGCCCTGCCAGTCCGCTGTCATCGCCTCGACAAGGTCACGGGTCTGGTAGCCGACGCTTTCCAGCGCCGCGCGGGCGAATTCCGCGGGGCCGGAGTTGCGCACAAGCCCGTGGATCGCACCGCGGCAATCCGGGTCCCAGTAGGGCGCGCCCAGCCCGGTGAAGGCGGGCACGAGGTAAAGCTGCTGCGAGGGGTCCGCGGCCTCGGCCAGCGGGCCGCTTTCGGCGGCGTCCCTGATGATCTTCAGCCCGTCGCGCAACCACTGCACCACCGCGCCCGCGATGAAGATGGAGCCTTCCAGCGCATAGGTCGGCTTGCCGTCGAACTGGTAGGCGATGGTGCCCAGCATCCGGTTCTGCGAACGCACCAGCGTCTCGCCGGTGTTGAGAAGCGCGAAGCACCCCGTCCCATAGGTCGATTTCAGCATCCCCGGCGCGAAACAGGCCTGCCCCAGCGTCGCCGCCTGCTGGTCGCCCGCAACCCCGAGGATCGGAATGGCCGCCCCGAAAAGCGCGGGATCGGTCGTGCCGAAATCGGCCGCGCAATCCCTGACCTCGGGCAACATGCCCATGGGGATGTTCAGAAGATCGCAGATCCCGGCATCCCAGTGCCCCTCGCGGATGTTGTAGAGAAGCGTCCGCGCCGCGTTGGTGGCGTCGGTCACGTGGGCGGCACCACCGGTCATCTTCCAGATGAGCCAGCTGTCCACCGTGCCGAAGGCGATCTCGCCCGCCTCGGCACGCGCGCGCAGCCCGTCGACATTGTCCAGAAGCCACGCGAGCTTCGAGCCCGAGAAATACGGGTCGAGCAGGAGGCCCGTCTTCTCCTGCACCATCGGCTCGTGCCCTTCGGCCTTGAGCCCCGCGCAGAAGGCCGCGGTGCGGCGGTCCTGCCAGACGATCGCGTTATGCACGGGCCTGCCGGTCGCCCGGTCCCAGACAACGACCGTCTCGCGCTGGTTGGTGATCCCGATGGCCGCGATGTCCGAGGCGATGACGCCCCCCTTCTCCAGCGCGCCACGGCAGGTGGCGACGACGCTTTGCCAGATCTCCTCGGCGTCATGCTCCACCCAGCCCGAGGCCGGGTAGTGCTGGGTGAACTCCTGTTGCGCACTTGCCCCCGGCGACAGGTCCGCGCCGAACAGGATCGCGCGGGTCGACGTGGTGCCCTGATCTATGGCCAGAACATGCGTCATCGGCCCCTCCCCTTCTCTTGTGTTGTCGAGCCTATCCCAAGGCAGCGCGCCTGCAAGTCACTCGGCGGCCCGGGCCGGGGCTTCGGCCTCCATGAAAGCGTCGATCTCGGCGATCTGCCCGGGCGTCAGGCGCAGTCCAAGCTTGGAGCGACGCCAGACCACATCCTCGGCCCGCCGGGCGTATTCACGCGTCATCAACCAGCGGAGTTCCGCCTCGGTCAGCGTGGCGCCGAAGTCGCGGCCAAGATCCTCGGGTGCCGTCGCGCCCTCGAGGATCAGTGCAGCCTCGGTCCCGTAGGCGCGAACCAGCCGCTTGGCCCAGCGATCCGACAGGAAGGTGTAGCGACTGCGCAGCCCATCGATGAGCGCCTGCACGCCGCCCACCGGGAAATCCCCGCCGGGGAGCGGCACACCGGCGGTCCAGTGGCCGCAGGTCCCGGGAAAATGCGGGGAAAGCTTGTCCCACGCATCCTCGGCCAGCTTGCGATAGGTGGTGATCTTGCCGCCGAAGACGTTGAGCAGAACCGGGCCGCCGTCATCGACCGAAAGGACATAGTCGCGCGTCGCCGCCGTCGCCGACTTGGCCCCGTCATCGTAGAGCGGCCGGACGCCCGAGTAGGTCCAGACCACATCCTCGGCGCTCAGCGCCTTGCGGAAATACTGGTTGGCGAAACCGATCAGGTAGTCACGCTCGGTCTCGGTGCAGGTGGCCGTGCGCGGGTCGCCGTGGTGTTCCTGGTCGGTGGTGCCGATCAGGGTGAAATCGGTCTCGTAGGGGATGGCGAAGATGATGCGCCCGTCGGACCCTTGAAAGAAGTAGCACTTGTCATGCCCGGCCACGCGCGGAACCACGATATGCGAGCCGCGCACGAGGCGCACCTTCTCGCGGCTGTTCTGCCGGATGACGCCCTGCACGATATCCGCCACCCAAGGCCCGCCCGCGTTGACCAGCGCACGGGCCTCGACCACCTCCTCCGCCCCGTCGCGGTCGAGCGTGATGCGCCAGTGATCGCCCGCGCGCTCGGCGGCGACGACCCTTGTCCGCGTCAGGATGCGCGCGCCGCGCTCCTCGGCGTCGCGGGCGTTCAGCACGACAAGGCGGGCATCCTCGACCCAGCAGTCGGAATACTCGTAGGCCTTGGTGAAGCGATCCTGAAGCGCCGCGCCCTCGGGCGTGCCCCGCAGGTCGAGCGCCTTGGTGCCCGGCAGGATCTTCCGCCCGCCGAGGTGGTCATAAAGAAACAGCCCCAGCCGGATCAGCCAATCGGGCCTGCGCCCCTTCATCCAGGGCATGAACGTCGTCAGCAGACGTGAGGTCGGGGTGGAGCTGTCGAACCGCATGTCGCGCGACAGCGGCAGCACGAAGCGCATGGGCCAGCTGATGTGGGGCATCGCGCGCAGAAGCGTCTCGCGTTCCTCGAGCGCGTGGCGGACCAGCTTGAACTCGAAGAACTCGAGATAGCGCAGCCCGCCGTGGAACAGCTTGGTCGAGGCCGAGGAGGTCGCGCCGGCCAGGTCGCCCATCTCGGCCAAGCAAACGGACAGGCCCCGCCCCGCCGCGTCGCGGGCGATGCCGCAGCCGTTGATGCCGCCGCCGATCACGAAAAGGTCGTAACGCGCACCCATGGCGACTCCTTCCCCTCGCGGGGTCTGAAAGACGCCCCTGCCTCTCACCTCATGTTCGTTTTGTCAATTTTCATGTTCGGTTTTTTTCGTTATAGACGATCACATGATCATGACCCCGCGCCAATCCGACATCCTCGACCGTGCCCGCCAGATGGGGCGCGTTGCGGTGGAAG
Organism: Rhodobacterales bacterium HKCCSP123; assembly: GCA_015689745.1. Taxonomy (GTDB): domain Bacteria; phylum Pseudomonadota; class Alphaproteobacteria; order Rhodobacterales; family Rhodobacteraceae; genus Roseicyclus. The sequence continues at coordinate 55,966 of WVSO01000004.1, forward strand.
AGCTGGCCGAGACCTTCGGTGTCACCGTCCAGACGATCCGCCGCGACCTGACCGAGCTGTGCGACGCGGGGCTGCTCGCCCGCACCCATGGCGGCGCGATGCTGCCCTCGGGTGTCACCAACATCGCCTACGAGGAACGCCGCCGCCTGTCGGCGGAAGCGAAAGAGGCGATCGGGCGCGCGGCCGCCGCGCTGATCCCGGCGGGGGCGTCGCTGTTCCTGAACATCGGGACGACGACCGAGGCCGTGGCCCGCGCGCTGGTTGACACGCCGAACCTGATGGTGGTCACCAACAACCTGAACGTCGCGCAGATCATGGGCACCCATCCGACCGCCGAGGTGATCCTGACCGGCGGGCGGCTGCGCCGCGCCGATGGCGGGCTGACCGGCGACATGGCGGTCGAGACGATCCGGCAATTCAAGGTCGATATCGCCGTCATCGGCGCCTCGGCGCTGGACGGCGAGGGCGACCTGCTCGACTTCGACCCCGACGAGGTACGCGTGAGCCGCGCGATTCTGTCTCAGGCGCGCACGGCGATGCTGGTGGCCGATCAGGGCAAGCTTTCGCGCGCGGCCCCGGTGCGGATCGGCTCGCTCCGCGATCTCGACCGCTGGGTGACCGATGCCGCCCCGCCGCCCGCCCTGCGCCAGCTTTGCGCCGAGGCGGGCACGCGGGTCACGATTGCGGAACCCGCGCGATAAGGCGCTCGACCTCGGGGCCAAGCGCCTCGACGATCAGGGCGACGCCCACGGCGTTGGGGTGGATGCCGTCGGGCTGCATGTAGGCGGCAAGGGCTGTGGCCGGGTCGGCCTCGGCCGCGTCGGTCAGCGCACCGAGGAAGCTGTCGACATGGAGAACGCCGTATTCCGCGGCCAGTTCGGGATACATCGCGTCGAAGGCGGCCTTGAACTCCGGCCCGTAGTTGCCCGGCGCGGACAGGCCCACCAGCAACACCTGCACCCCGGCCTCGGCTGCCGCCGACAGGATGCCGTCGAGGTTCGCCCGGCTCGCCTCGGGCGGGATGCCGCGCAGCAGGTCGTTGCCGCCAAGCGCCACGATCATCGCGTCCACCTCGGGCGTCAGCGTCCAGCCGACGCGCGCCAGCCCGCCGGCGGTGGTGTCGCCCGAGACGCCCGCGTTGATCACGCTCACCTCGTGGCCGCGGTCGCGCAGCCACGCCTGAAGCTGCGGCACGAAACCCTCGTCCTGCACAAGCCCGTAGCCTTGCGTCAGGCTGTCGCCCAGTGCGGCGATCGTCACCTCTTCCGCCGCGGCGGGCGACGCGACCATCAGCGCCAGCGCCACCGCCTTGCCCGTGCGGGCCAAGGCCCCATATGCCAAGGACCGAAGTGAACCGAGGCGTTTAGTGATGACCGATCCCGTCCTGTCCCTGACCGATACGCGCCTGTCGCTCGACGGCAACGCGGGCCGCGTCGACATCCTGCACGGCATCACGCTGCAGGTGGGCAAGGGGGAAACCGTGGGGCTCACGGGGCCGTCGGGGTCTGGCAAGTCGTCACTCCTCATGCTCATGGGCGGGCTCGAGCGCGCCACCGGGGGCGAGGTCCGGGCGCTGGGGCAGGACCTCACCGCGATGAACGAGGATCAGCTCGCCCGCTTTCGCAGGGAGAATATGGGGGTGGTGTTCCAATCCTTCCACCTGATCCCGACGATGACCGCGCTGGAAAACGTGGCGACCCCGCTGGAACTGGCAGGCCACACCGATGCCTTCGAGCGGGCCGAGGCGGAACTGGCCGCCGTGGGGCTGGCCAGCCGCGCACATCACTACCCCAGCCAGATGTCGGGCGGCGAGCAGCAGCGCGTCGCGCTGGCCCGTGCCGCGGCACCCCGGCCCGCGATCCTTCTGGCCGATGAGCCGACCGGCAACCTGGACGGCACCAACGGGCAGGCGATCATGGACATGCTCTTCGGGTTGCGCGACCGGCATGGCGCGACGCTGGTTCTGGTGACCCACGCCCCCGAACTGGCCGCGCGCTGCGACCGCGAGGTGCGCCTGCGCGACGGGCGGCTGGAGGCCGACGCGCTGCGGGACGCCGCGGAATGAGCGTCGCGCTTCGCATCGCGCGGCGGGAATTGCGCGGGGGGTTGAAGGGGTTTCGCATCTTCCTTGCCTGCCTTGCGCTTGGCGTGGCCGCCATCGCCGCCGTGGGCTCGGTGCGCGAGGCGATCCAGTCGGGGCTGACGCGCGAGGGCGCGGTGATCCTCGGCGGGGATGCCGAGATGTCCTTCACCTACCGCTTCGCCTCAGATGCCGAGCGCGTCTACATGGACGAGATTGCGCTTCGCGTCTCGGAAACCGTCGATTTCCGCTCGATGGTCGTCGTCGACCGCGGCGAGACGCCCGAGCGCGGGCTGACGCAGGTGCGCGGCGTCGACGGGGCCTATCCGCTTTATGGCACGGTCGCGCTGGACCCCGCCATTCCGCTGGAGCAGGCGCTGGCCACCACCGACCGCCCCGGCGCGGTCATGGACCGGCTGCTGATCGACCGGCTGGCGCTTGCGGTGGGTGACGTCTTCCGCCTCGGCACGCAGGAGTTCGAGCTGCGCGCAGCACTTGTCACCGAACCCGACGGGGCGTCGGGCGGCTTCGGGCTTGGCCCGCGAACCATCGTGACGCTGGAGGGGCTGGAGGGCTCGGGCCTGCTTGCGCCCGGCACGCTCTACGACAGCCAGTATCGCCTCGCCCTGCCCGAGGGGGCAGAGCTTGCAACGCTGGCCGAGGATGCGCGCGCCCGCTTCGAGGACACCGGCATGCGCTGGCGCGACAGCCGCAACGGCGCGCCGGGCGTGCAGGAATTCGTCGACCGGATCGGGGCCTTCCTCGTGCTGGTCGGGCTGGCGGGGCTGGCCGTGGGCGGCGTCGGCGTCTCGGCCGCCGTGCGCGCCTACCTCGACGGCAAGGTCGAGACCATCGCCACGCTCAAGACGCTGGGGGCCGAGGGGCGGACGATCTTCGCCGCCTATTTCGCACAGGTGGGGCTGTTGACGCTCGTGGGCCTTGTCCTCGGCCTTGCGCTCGGCGCCGCCCTGCCCTTCGTTTTCGCGCCGCTGATCGCCGCGCAATTGCCCCTGCCCATCGCCTTCGCCGTCTACCCCGGCCCCTTGGCCGAGGCCGCGCTTTACGGCGCGCTGACGGCGCTCATCTTCACACTCTGGCCACTGGCCCGCACCGAACAGGTGCGCGCCGCGGCGCTCTTCCGCGACGCGTCGGGCCCGGTGCGGGCATGGCCGCGGCCGGTCTGGATGATGCTGGTCGTCCTGTTGGCCACGACCCTTGTCGGTCTTGCGACATGGCTTTCCGGGATCGAACGTCTGGCGCTGGGGACCGCGGGCGGCATCCTTGGCGCGCTCCTTCTGCTCGCGCTTGCGGCGCGCGGCATCCGGGCTGTTGCACGGCGCCTCGCGAGGTCGAGGGCAGTCCGAGGGCGAACCGCCTTGCGAACGGCGTTGGGCGCGGTGGGCGGCCCCGGCTCCGAGGCGACAAGCGTGGTGCTCTCCCTCGGCTTGGGCCTCGCCGTACTGGCCTCGGTCGGGCAGATCGACAGCAACCTGCGGGCCGCGATCCAGCGTGACCTGCCCGAGGTCGCGCCGTCGTATTTCTTCGTCGATATCCAGCCCGACCAGCTTCAGCCCTTCCTGGACCGTGTCACGACGGACCCGGCGGTCAGCCGGGTGGACACCGCGCCGATGCTGCGCGGCATCATCACCCGCATCAACGGCCAGCGCGCGCAGGACGTGGCAGGCGATCATTGGGTGATCGAGGGCGACCGGGGCGTCACCTACACGACCGAAGCGCCGCCGGACGAGGAAATCGTCGCCGGCCGCTGGTGGCCCGACGACTACGCCGGCCCGCCGCTTGTGGCCTTCGCCGCCGAGGAGGCGATGGAGATCGGGATCGGCGTCGGCGACAGGATCACCGTGAACATCCTCGGACGGGACATCGAGGCAGAGATCGCGGCGCTCCGCGAGGTGAGTTTCGAGAACGCCGGTATCGGCTTTGTCGTCACGATGTCGCGGAACGCGCTGGCGGGCGCGCCGCACACCCATATCGCCACCGTCTACGCCGAGGAGGCGGCCGAGGCCGCCATCCTGCGCGACGTGGCCGGCGCCGCGCCCAACATCACCGCGATCCGCGTGCGCGACGCGCTCGACCGCGTGGCCGAGGCGTTGCGCAGCCTTGCCGCGGCCACCTCCTACGGGGCGGGGGCGACGCTGGTCACGGGCTTCATCGTCCTGATCGGCGCAGCGGCGGCGGGCGAGCGGGGGCGTGTTTTCGAGGCGGCGGTTATGAAGACGCTGGGGGCCGCGCGGGGCGGCATCCTCGTGAGTTTCGCCTTGCGCTCGGCCATTCTCGGTGCCGCTGCGGGGGTTGTGGCGATCCTGGCCGGTGCGCTCGGCGGATGGGCCGTGATGACCTTCGTGATGGACAGCTCTTACAGGTTCGAACCGGTCTCGGCCGTGGCGATCGTGGTTGGCGGCGCATTGGCCACGCTTCTGGCAGGGCTCGCATTCGCGTGGCGGCCGCTGGCCACGCGCCCGGCCCGCGTGTTGCGCGCGCGCGACTGACCGCGACCGATCCGCGTCGGGCACTCTTGCCAATCGGCGGGGGAAGGCGCACCTGCATGCCATGTTGCGTCCGTTTCGTTCTCTCCTTGGCCGTCGTGCCGCTGACCGGTCCCAGGTCGAGCCACATGGCACCGACGACCTGCCGCGTCCGAAAAGCACGAGCTACATCGTGGGCGACATCCACGGGCGGGCGGACCTGCTCGAGCTGATGCTCGAACTGATCGACGCCCATATCGGCGGCACCGGCAGCACCGATCCAAAGCTGGTCTTCGTCGGCGACTACGTCGACCATGGCCCGGACAGCGCGGGGGTGCTGGCGCGGATGCGGGAACTGACGGCCGATTTCCCCGAGAACGTCGCCTGCCTGATGGGCAACCACGAGCGGATGATGCTCGACTTCCTGTCCGATCCGGCCCTTCGCGGCCCGCGGTGGCTGCGGGAGGGGGGCGCGGCGACGCTGGAAAGCTTCCGCATCCGCACCGATGATCTGACCCCCATGGCCGAGGCCGAGGACTGGAAGGCCGCCGCAACCCGACTCGCCCAGGCCCTCGGCGAGGACGCGCGCGACTGGCTGATCTCGCGGCCCCTCAGCTGGCATTCGGGCAATCTCTGGGCGGTGCATGCGGGGGCAGACCCGGCGCGCGGGATGGAAGACCAGACGCCGCGCGTGCTGCTTTGGGGGCATCCTGAATTCGAAAGCGCGATGCGCGGCGATGATGCCTGGGTCGCGCATGGCCATGTCGAGCTTGATACGCCGGTCTTCGCCGATGGCCGCATCTCTCTCGACACGGCGGCCTGGTCCACCGGCAAGCTGACCGCGATCGCCATCAGGCCCGACGGCAGCCACGCCTTCCTTCAGACCTGAGCCGGGCAGCCGCCTCAGCGGTTGAGCTTTTCCTCGGCGCCGTCCTCGATCCGGGTATTCCAGAGCGGCACACCGTTCTTGAACGCCGCGCGCCCGATCATGTGCGCGGCCACCGGCGCCGTCACCAGCAGGAACAGGATCGCCGCCAATGCGCGGGTGATCGTCGCGGCGTCGGCGAAATAGATCGCCCCGGCGCCCAGGATCAGGCCCGAGCCGAGCGTTCCCGCCTTGGTCGAAGCATGCATGCGGATCAGCACGTCCGGCAGGCGCAAGATGCCCAGACCCGCCACGAAACAGAAGAACCCGCCAAGCAGCACCATGACCGCCATGATCCATTCAGCCATTGCTTTCGCCCTCCGCAGCCGGGGTTTCCTTCTTGGTTTCGCGCGAGATCCGCGTGCTCCGCCGTTCCACGAAGCGCGCCAGCGCGACGGTGGCCAGGAAGCCCACCAGCGCCAGCACGATCGCCACGTCGATGAAGGCCGTATCCTCGGACAGGATCGCGTAGAGGCCGCAGAAGCTGACGATCAGCACCGTCATCATGTCGAGCGCCACCACCCGGTCCGGCAGGCTGGGCCCGAGGATCAGCCGGATGAAGGCAAAGGCCACACCCAGCATGACAAGGACGAAGGAGATGTCGATCGCGATTGCCAGAATATCCATGTCCCTACTCCGTCGCCTCGATCACCCAGCGCTCCATCCCGTCCTTGATCTGCCGCCGGATCTCGTCGGGATCATCGGCGAACATGGCGTGGATGTAGAGCGTCTTGCCGTCGTCCGTCACATCAAGGCTCAGCGTGCCCGGCGTCAGCGTGATCAGGTTGGTCACCAGAAGGATGTCCATTTCGCTCTTGACCGTCAGCGGCACCGAGATGATGCCGGGCCGCGATTTCTGCGCTGGCGTGAGCACGTCCCAGACCACCTGCAGCGACGAGACGATCAGCTCGTAGAGGAACAGCACGATCAGCTTGGCCCATTTGCCCGAGCGGCGGAAATAGCTTTCCGACCCCGGGAAGAGCGACCGGGTGAGCCACAGGCAGCCCGAGCCGAGCGCGAAGCCGACAGCGATACCGCCCAGCGTGATGTTCCCGGTCAGCGCGGCCCAGGCGATGGCCAGCAGGATGTTGAGCGCGAAGACATTGATCATTCCGTCACCTCCAGTCGGGCCAGACCCGCGGGCACCTCGGGCTCAGCCGGTTCTCCGAGAACCGCCGTGATATACTCCGTCGGGTCGAGAAGCTGCGCGGCCGAGCGTTCGGCGAATTGCACGAAGGGTTCGGGGAAGAAGCCGATGATGCAGGTCAGCACCGCCAGCGCCGCGATGGGCGTGAGAAGCGCGGCGCGGTCCTTGCCCTCGAGCCGGCTCAGCCGCGGCTCGACGCCGCCCGGATGCGGCTTCCAGAACGCATAGCCCCAGATCTTCGTCATCGAGTAGATCGTCAGGAGGCCCACCACCAGCGCCACCGCGGCGATCCACCAGGCCCCGGCATCGAGCGACGCCTTGACCAGCACGTATTTCGCCCAGAACCCCGAGAGCGGCGGGAAGCCCGCCAGCGAAAAGGCGGGGATCAGGAACAGAAGGCCCAGGAAGGGCGCATAGCGATAAAGCCCCCCGATCCTGTCGAGGTCGGTCGACCCCGCGATCCGCTGCGCCACGCCCGCGACGAGGAACAGGTTCGCCTTCACGATGATATGGTGCACCAGGTAGAAGACCGCGCCGACGATGGCCAAGGGCGTGAAGAGCGCGAGGCCGAGGATCATGTAGCCGATCTGGCTGACGATGTGGAACGACAGGATGCGCCGGATGTCGTTCATCGCCGCCGCCCCAAGCACGCCCGTCACCATGGTGAAGCCTGCCACCCACAGAAGGATCGTGTGGGTATAGGCGATGTCGGTGGTGAAGATCAGCGTGAAGGTCCGGATCAGCGCGTAGACGCCGACCTTGGTCAGCAGCCCCGCGAATATGGCCGAGACCGAGATCGCGGGCGTGTGGTAGCTCGCCGGCAGCCAGAAGAAGAGCGGGAAGACCGCGGCCTTCACCCCGAAGGCGATCATGAAGAGGATCGCGATGACGATGAGCAGGCCCTCGTTCTCGACCTCCTGCACGGCGCCGTGCAGGTCGGCCATGTTGAGCGTGCCGGTCATCCCGTAGAGCAGACCCACGCCCGACAGGAACAGGATCGTCGAGACGAGGTTGAGGGTGACATACTTGATCCCGCCGTCGAGCTGCACCTTGCGCCCGCCAAGGATCAGCAGCCCGAAGGACGAGATCAGCATGACCTCGAACCAGACGTAAAGGTTGAAGAGGTCGCCCGTCAGGAACGCCCCGCAGACCCCGGCCAGCAGCACCTGGAACAGCGCGTGATAGCCCAGCGCCTCTTTCTTGGTGTCGATGTCCGACAGCGCGTAGACCGCGACGGCCAGTCCGGTGATACCGGTGATGACGACCATCACCGCCGACAGGAGGTCGGCCACCAGCGTGATGCCGAAGGGCGCCGCCCATTCGCCCATCTGCGCCGCGATCACGCCCTGGTCGAGCACGTCGACCATCAGGATGATGGACGCGACCAGGAGGCCCGCCGAGCCGATGACCGACAGCCACCGCCCCTCGGGGCCTGCGCGGAACAGGAAGGCCAGCACCGCCGTGGCGAAGGGAATGATGATGGGGCTTGCGAGAACCCAGCTCATTTGCCGCCCTCCTCAGGCTCGGCGAGGCGCATCTCGTCGGAATTCAGCGTGCCGAGGTTCTGGTAGGTCCGGAACACGAGTGTCAGCGCAAAGGCGAAGAGGCCGAAGCCGATCACGATGGCGGTCAGAACCAGCGCCTGCGGCAGCGCGTTGGCCACGGTCTCGAGCGGCGCGTCCGCGCCCTCGGGGATCAGCGGCGGCGCTTCGGCGGTCAGGCGGCCAGAGGCGAAGATGATCAGGTTGGCCGCGTTCGAGATCAGGATCAGCCCGAAGAGGAAACGCAGCACGTTGCGCGCCAGCATCAGGTAGACCGAGGCCGCGACGAGGACGCCGACCATGATGGCGACAAGGATCTCCATCAGACTTCCTCCTCCAGCGCGAGAACAAGGGTCAGGATCGACCCGAACACGACGAGATAGACCCCGATGTCGAAGACGAGGACCGAGCTGATCGGCAGGCCCTTGTCGTCCGGGTCGGAAGGGTCCGCGCCCGCGAACCACCATTGCCCGGTGAAGAAGGCCTCGCCGAAGAAGGCGGCGAAGACGCCCGCGGCCAGCGCGATGCCAAGGCCCACCATCGCGATGTTCTGCGGCTCGTAGCGCAGCGTGCGGCGCGTGGCCTCGGCCCCCTGCGCGATGGCGTAGAGGACGAAACCGGTTGCCCCGATGAGCCCGCCGATGAAGCCGCCCCCGGGCAGGTTGTGGCCACGCAGGAGCATGAAGATCGAGAAGAGCAGCAGAAGCGCCGTCAGAAGCCGGGTCGCCGCGACAAGGATGATGGAGGTCTTCATTTCCGGCCCTCCTCGATCTCGTCATCGGTGTTGCCGTAGCGCGTGCCCCTGAGCAGCGCGTAGGCCGAGAGCGCCGCGATCACGACGACGGCGATCTCGCCGAAGGTGTCGATCGCGCGGAAGTCGACGAGGATGACGTTGACGATGTTGCGCCCGTAGGCCTCGGGCCAGCTGGCCGTCTCGAAATACTCGGTGATCGCGAGGTCGATCTCGCCCTGCAGGACGGCGACCATCACCAGCGTGACGAGCACGCCCACGACGCCCGCCAGCGCGGCATGAACGGGCCGCCGCTTGCGGTCCTTGGCAAGGCCAAGATGCGGCAGCTTCAGCATGGCGACGGCCACCAGCACCACGACCAGCGTTTCGACCAGAAGCTGCGTGATGGCGACATCGGGCGCCGAGAACATGATGAAGATCAGCGCGACACCGATGCCCACCACGCCCAGAGCGGCGATGGCGGTCATCCGGCTCGAGGTGATGGCGGTCAGGATCGCGCCCGCGGTGATGAAGACGAGGACCGCCCAGTGCTTGAAGACCAGACCATCGAACTCCGCCGCCCAGTCGACGCGGAAATTCAGCACGTCCTTGAGGTACATCGTGGCGCCCACGCCGATGGCGAGCGTCGCGAAGATCGTGAAGATGTAGCGCTGCAACACACCCGACTGAAGGATGCGCGTCTGCCAGCCCGCCACGGCCTTCAGCCCGTCGAGCACGCGGTCCCAGCCCGGATCGAACTTGATCGGGTTCGCCTCCATCACCCGGCCGAGCCAGGCGCGCATGGGCCGGTGGACCGTGTAGAGAAACGCGCCGGTGGCGAAGGTGGCAAGCGACAGCAGGAAGGCCGCGTTCGCCTCGCGGAAGAGGTAGAGATCGACGGTGTAGTCGTAATCGCCATAGACCGCCCAGGTGCCCGGCGCGACCAGCCACGCCTCGACCGTGTCGGGAAACAGGCCGAAGCCCAGCGAGAAGACGCCAAGGATGATCGGCCCGATCCACATCGCCCAGGGCCCCTCATGCGGGGTCTGCGGCGTGTCGGCATCGGCCAGCTTGCCGGTGAAGGGGCGCAGCACCGCGATACCGGCGGCGACGAACATCAGCACCGAGGCCGCGAAGATCGTGCCGGTGATCCACCATGTCGCCTGCTCGTGGCCGAGGCCGGCCTTGTAGAGGAACTCCTTGCCGATGAAGCCCACGAAGGGCGGGATACCCGCCATCGAGATCGCGGCCAGCGCCCCGCCGAGGAAGGTCAGCGGCATCTTGCGGCCAAGGCCGCGCAGACGGTCCGCCTCGCGCGTGCCGGTCTCGTGGTCGACGATCCCGATCATCAGGAAGAGCGCCGCCTTGTAGAGCGAATGGACGACGAGAAAGGCCATCATCCCCTTGATCGCATCGGGCGAGCCCGTGCCGATGAAGAGCGTCAGCGCACCCAACGCCATCAGGGTCGTGTAGGCCAGAACCTGCTTGATGTCGGTCTGCCGCACCGCAAGGATCGAGGCGAAGACGGTGGTGAAGCCGCCCGCGATGACCAGCGTCCAGAACCACAACTCGCTGTCGCCAAGCGCCGGGTTGACCCGCGCCATCAGGTAGACGCCCGCTTTCACCATCGTGGCCGAATGCAGGTAGGCCGACACGGGCGTGGGCGCGGCCATCGCGTTCGGCAGCCAGAAGTGGAAGGGAAACTGCGCCGACTTGGTGAAGGCCCCCGCAAGGAACAGGATCACGATGGGCACGTAAAGCGGGTGTGCGCGGATCGCCTCGCCTTGCGTCAGGATCACCGACAACTCGAAGCTTCCCGCAACATTGCCCAGAAGGATCATCCCCGCCAGCAGCGCAAGGCCGCCTGTGCCCGTGACCAGCAAGGCCTGCAACGCCGAGCGGCGCGATTTCGCCTCGTCCGAGGAAAAGCCGATCAGCAGGTAGGACGAGATCGTCGTGATCTCCCAGAAGACGAAAAGCGCGATCAGGTTGTCCGACAGGACAAGCCCCAGCATGCCCACCATGAACATCATCAGGAACAGAACGAAGCGCGGGTATTCGGGGTGGTTGCCGAGGTATTTCGTCGAATAGAGCGTCACCAGCGCGCCGATCCCCGAGATCAGCAGCGCAAAGGTCAGCGACAGCCCGTCGATCAGCACCGACAGGCGGATGTCCATCGACGGCACCCAGTCCAGCGCCAGAAGCACCGGGTTCCCGTCCGAGACGGGCCCGACATATTGCAGCATCCAGGCAAAGATCGCGGCGGGCACCGCCACCGAGATCCAGCCCGCCGGGCCGCCATAGACCCGGGGCACCTCTGCGCCTGATTTCGCCACCCTTCTGTCCCTCTCCTGTTACGCCGCCACCCTTGCGGCGGTTCGTTAGGTCGCCGACGCTCCGGCCCCGTGCAGGGTGACCGGCGTCGCGAAGCCCAGGGGCTTCACCACCAGCACCGGGCAGGGGCAGTCGCGAATGAGCGCCTCGGCTGCGGGACCCGGCCCCGCAACGACAAGGTCATGCCCCTCGCGCAGGACCATGCGGATCACCTCGACCGCCGCGTCGCCATGCAGCACCGCTTCGCTGGCCTGGATCCCCTCGCCACGCGCCGCTTCGGCCGCCGCGGCAAGCTGCGCACGCCGGGCGGCGACATCGGCCCCGGAGGCGTCCTCGCCCTCGATCACGTCCACGACCGTCAGCGCCGCGAAACTGGCGCGCGCAAGCCGCACGGCTTCGGCTGCCACCGCGTCCTGCGACGGCCCCGCGCCCTGCACCGCCAGGATGGATCCGAACTCCGCCATTCCCCTCACCCGAGTTGATGGGCCAGATAGGCGGCTGTCCGACATAGGTCCAATCGAAACGAAACTGGATTTTGATAGAAGTTATCTATAAGCTGCGCGACATGCCCACGCTTCAGCAACTCCGCTACCTCGCGCTCCTCGATGAAACGCTGCACTTCCGCCGCGCGGCCGAGCGGGCACATGTCACCCAGCCCACGCTCTCGGCGCAGCTCTCGGCGCTCGAGGACAAGCTGGGCCTGACATTGGTGGAACGGTCCCGCTCGCGCGTGGTGATGACGCCCGAGGGGCATGACATCGCCACCCGCGCCCGCCACATCCTGCGCGAGGTGGATGAAATCCTCGAGCTTGCCCATCGCGGGCGGCAACCCCTGGGCGGCACGCTCCGCGTCGGCGTGGTGGCCTCGCTCGGGTCCTACTTCCTGCCTCTTGTCATCCCCGACCTGCACGCCTCGCACCCTGACCTCAGGCTCTATGTCCGCGAGGGGGCGGCGACCGACCTGATGGTGCGACTCGATGATGGCACGCTGGACCTCCTGTTCCTGCCGCTGCCCGTCCGAGGCCAGGAACTCGACACCGCGCGGCTGTTTCGAGAGCCGCTTCTTGCGGTGGCGGCGAACGATCACCCGCTGGCCATGCTGGATGCCGTCCCGCGTGAGCGGCTGAAAGGAGAGACCATCCTGTCGTTGGAGCCGGGCCACAAGCTGCACGAACAGGTGCGCCAGATCTGCGAGGACACGGGTGCCGAGATCAGCCTCGACTACGGCGCCACATCGCTCGACACGATCCGGCAGATGGTCGGCATGGGCCTTGGCCTGTCGCTGCTGCCGGCGCTCTACGTCCGATCGGAGGTGCAGCCCAACCGCCTCGTCACCGCGCGCCCGCTGACCGGTCCGCAACCGTTCCGCACCGTCGGCATGGTCTGGCGCAAGCGGGCGGCGCGGGCGGCGGAACACATGGAACTGGCGCAGATCCTGCGCGTCATCCTGCGTCGCACCGCCTCCGAGGTCACGGTGATAGACTGAACGCGGACCCAAGACCCGGATGCATTCCCAAGGCTGACGGCAGGGGCCGAGGGAATGCATCCGGAATGGAGGGGCCACAAGGTCCGTGAACGCTGGAAGGGACAACCACCAGCACTGCGATCCCTCCGACAGCGGTCCGTGCGTGCCCACGTCCCGCCATCCCAATCGCTTGGATGATCCAGAGTTAGCGCAGGAACGGCATAGGGAAAATACAGTCAGGTATTGAATTTCGATTGGAAAAAACTAATGTGGGGGGGTATGAGCAGCGCCGTTCCACCGATCACGCTCCGGCAGATGCGATACCTGATCGCGCTGGAGGAAACACAGCATTTCCGTGAGGCGGCCGAAAGCTGCGGAATTTCTCAGCCGTCCCTTTCGGTGCAGATCAAGACGCTGGAAGAGACCCTTGGACTGACGCTCGTCGAACGTGGGCGGGGCCCGGTCCGGCTGACGCTCGCGGGGCGCGAGGTGACGCGGCGCGCGCGGGAGATCCTCGACGCGACACAGGGCATTCTCGACCTGTCGGTGACACTGACGTCGGGGCTTGGCGGCACCATCCGGCTGGGCACCTCGGCGACGCTCGGGCCCTACCTCATGCCCCATGTCGTGTCGGACCTGCGCGACTCTCACCCGGACCTGCGGCTCTACATCCGCGAGGCGACACCGCGCGATCTTCTGCGAGAACTCCATGACGGGGTACATGACCTGATCCTGACCCAACTCCCCGTGTCGGGCGCGACCCTGTCGACGGCGCGCCTGTTCCGCGAGCCCCTGTCGGTCGCTCTGCCGGTCGACCACCCGATGACCGAACGCACCATGCTGAACAACGAGGATCTGACCGGCGAAACGGTCCTCTCCCTCTCGCCGGCCTACGCCCTCTACGAGCACATCTCGGCGCTCTGCGTCGAGACCGGGGCCAACCTGTCCCGCGACTACGAGGGCACCTCGCTCGATGCGCTGCGGCAGATGGTTGCGATGGGGATGGGCCTGACCTTCCTGCCCGCGCTCTACGTCGAGAGCGAGATCGCCGGGCGGGCGCGCGACGTCGTCATCCGGCCCTTCCGGGGGCGCCGCTTCGCGCGGTCGGTGGGGCTTGTCTGGCGCACCGCATCCGGTGCCGGCCCCGCCTACGAGCGGTTGGCCGCCGCCATCCGGACGACGGCCGGGCGGTTTCCGCAGCTGGTGATCGAGGGGTGAGCCTGCGGCATTGACGCCCGGCTTGGCCATGACAAGACTGCGGCCATGACCCAGCTTCTCAGTCTTCCCGATGTCCACGCCCTTGCTTGCGATTGCCTGACCCGCGCAGGCGTGCCCGACCCCGTCGCGCGGGATGTCGCCGCCGAGATTGCGGCCGCCGAGGCTGCGGGAGAGCGGCACAACGGGATGGAAGCGCTTCTGCGAGACATCCGCCTGCTGCGCTACGGTCGCATCGAGGCAGGCGCGCATCCGATCGAAACCCGACCATACCCCGGCCTGATCCGGATCGACGCCGCACATGGCTTTGCCGCTCCGGCCGTGTCGGGTGCGGCGCTGGGCCTTGCGGAGCTTGCAGGATCACTGGGCATCGCGATGGCCCGTGTTCATCGCGCAAGCGCGCCGGGCGCGATGATCCGCGCGCTCAAGGTGCTTTCGGGCCACGGACTGATCGCCATCGCCTTCGGCGACACGGGGCCGGGACGCCTGGCGCATCCCGATCTCGCCGCGCCGATGCGTCTCGAACGCCCCCTGCCCGAGGTCGTGCCCCTGCTCATGACTGCGTCCTCGTCGCTGCAGCCTGCCGACAGCCCGATCGGCGGGCCCGTGAACCACACGGCCTGTCTGATCGCCCTGACGCGGGATGCGGCCGACGGCGATCTTCTCGATGCGACGTTAGGCGGCCGGGTCTCCCCGCTGCCGCCCTCGCACGAGATCGCCTTTTCGGTCGAACTGCTCGAACAGATCGTGACTGCCTGATGCCGGAATCACTCCTCAAGGGGCTGACGCTGAGAGGGTTGGAGGTCTTCGAAACCCTCGCCCGCACCGGTTCCGTGGCCGTCACGGCCGACCGCCTGGGCATGAGCGCGCCTGCCGTTTCGCAGCAGCTTCGCAACCTCAGCCATGCGCTTGGGGTGGAACTTGTCGATCATTCCCGGCGCCCGATGGTCCTGACGCCGGCCGGCCGCCTTTTCCTCGGCCGCGCCGAAGCGGCGCTGCAGGCGCTGAGGGCCGGCCAACGCGGCCTGACCATGCTGGACCTGGCGGATCTGTCGGCCCTGTCGATGGGCGTGATCGAGGATTTCGAGAACGAGGTGACCCCGCAGCTTGCCATCGACCTTGCCGATGCGATGACCCATTGCGCCTTTCACCTCGTCACCGGGGCCAGCCACTCGCTGCATGCACGGATCGCGGCGCGCGACCTCGATATCGTGATCTGCGCCGCCGGCAGCCCGGATCCGCCCGGCACCCTTGTCCACCCGTTGATCGAGGATCCCTACATCCTCGCCGTTCCCGCCGGAACGACCGTCACGGGCGGGCTGGACGCCCTGTCGGGGCTCACCTTCGTGCGGCGCGACCCCGACCAGGTCATGGGTCAGCAGATCGAACGCTATCTCGCGGGTGCAGGCCTCAGCCCGCCACAACGCTTCGAAATGGACTCGAACCAGTCGATCAGCGCGCTGGTCGCAGGCGGCAGCGGCTGGACCATCACGACCCCCCTCAGCCTGTTGCGCGCCGGGCGGTTCGCCGATCGGATCGACGTGCATCCTCTGCCAGGTGCGCCGATCTCGCGCCGGATCGTGCTCTATGCCACCGACGACTGGACGGGCCCGATCCCGGCGCAAATCGCCGCGCGCGCGCGCGACCTGATCGACGAGCATTTCGTGGAACCGGGACGCGACCGGATGCCCTGGCTCGGCGACAGCTTCCGCGTGCGGCGCGATGACGTGGACCTTGCCGGAGACGATTCCCCCCCGCCATAGGATCGCATCACCGGACTTCAAGTCCGTCTTCGCGGAATTCACATGCCGCACCGCGGAAATGCGTCGCCCGGCACCGCAGAGCCGCCTCGTCCGCCCAAGGGCCAAGCCCTTAAAAACATCAGCTTTGAGTTGCAAATTGTAAATTTATTTGCAATTTCTGCAGGGCGAAGAGAAAAGCGTTTACATAAAACTTAAGCAACCTCAGTCCGATGTTCGTGATTCACGCCGGACCTGTCATCTTCTCGCCACATCCGTTGGTGGAGTGCGTATTGCTCGTCGATGGATATGCGGCCTGTCGGCTGGCGCGGATCGGAACGGATTGGACACAGGGCCGATCCGACCTTCGCCCCGAACACCGGGCCCGCAGGTTAGGGGAGGCTGACCACATTCCGATTGCCCCGCGAGGGGTGTGCTTGCCGAGGGGCCGAGTGCCCCGGAGCCGCTGACCATATCCGTGCGCCGGCCCGTGACCGGGCCCGAACGGATCGCCTTCATGCGCCCCATGGCGCGCAACACTCTAGGGAGAGACACCTTGGCCACAGATACCCAATCCGGCCCCGCCCTGCTCAGCAACGCCCATGTCGACGCGGCCCGCTATGATGCGATGTACGCCGCCTCGATCAACGACCCCGAGGCGTTCTGGGGCGAACACGGAAAGCGCATCGACTGGATCAAGCCCTACACGAAGGTGAAGGACACGTCCTTTGCCCATGACGATGTGCATGTGCGCTGGTACGAGGACGGCACGCTGAACGTGGCCGCCAACTGCATCGACCGGCACCTGGCGACCCGCGGCGACCAGACCGCGATCATCTTCGAGCCGGACGAGCCGACCGACGAAGCCCAGCACATCACCTACACCGACCTGGCCGAGAACGTCGGCCGTTTCGCCAACGTGCTCAAGGGGCTTGGCGTCGAGAAGGGCGACCGGGTCATCATCTACCTCCCGATGATCCCCGAGGCGGCCTACGCGATGCTGGCCTGCGCGCGGATCGGCGCCATCCACTCGATCGTCTTCGCCGGCTTCTCGCCGGACGCGCTGTCCGCGCGGATCAACGGCTGCGATGCGAAGCTTGTCATCACCTCCGACGGGGCACCGCGCGGCGGCCGGGTGACCGAGCTGAAAGACAACGTCAACAAGGCGCTCCTGCATTGCCGGGACGACGTTCAGTGCCTGGTCGTCAAGCGCACCGGCCAGCAGGTCGCATGGGTGTCCGGCCGGGATCACTGGTACGACGACCTTGCGGCGGACGCATCGACCGACTGCCCGGCCGAAGAGATGAGCGCCGAGGATCCGCTGTTCATCCTCTACACCTCCGGCTCCACGGGCCAGCCCAAGGGCGTGGTCCACACCACCGGCGGCTACCTCGTCTATGCCTCGATGACCCACGAGATCACCTTCGACTACAAGGACGGGGACATCTTCTGGTGTACCGCCGACGTGGGCTGGGTCACGGGCCACAGCTACATCGTCTACGGTCCCCTGGCGAACGGCGCGACGACGCTGATGTTCGAAGGCGTACCGACCTACCCCGACGCGGGCCGGTTCTGGGCCGTCTGCGAGAAGCACAAGGTCAACCAGTTCTACACCGCCCCCACCGCCATCCGCGCGCTGATGGGCAAGGGCACCGATTTCGTGAACAAATACGACCTGTCCAGCCTGAAGCTGCTGGGCTCGGTCGGCGAGCCGATCAACCCCGAGGCCTGGAACTGGTACAACGAGAACGTCGGCAAGGGGAAATGCCCCATCGTCGACACCTGGTGGCAGACCGAAACCGGCGGCCACATGATGACCCCGCTTCCCGGCGCGCATGAGCTTAAGCCGGGTGCCGCGCAAAAGCCGTTCTTCGGTGTGAAGCCGCTGGTGCTCGATCCCACGACGGGTCAAGTGATCGAGGGCAACGGCGTCGAGGGCGTCCTGGTCATCGCCGACAGCTGGCCGGGCCAGATGCGCACCGTCTGGGGCGATCACGACCGCTTCGTGAAGACCTACTTCTCGGACTACAAGGGTTACTACTTCTCGGGCGACGGCTGCCGCCGCGACACGGATGGCGACTACTGGATCACCGGCCGCGTCGATGACGTGATCAACGTCTCGGGTCACCGGATGGGCACCGCCGAGGTCGAAAGCGCGCTGGTCGCGCACGAGACTGTCTCCGAGGCCGCGGTCGTGGGCTACCCGCACCCGGTGAAGGGCCAGGGCATCTACTGCTACGTCACGCTGATGGCCGACGAGACGCCGTCCGACGAACTGAAGAAGACCCTCAGCGACTGGGTCCGCAACGAGATCGGCCCGATCGCCAAGCCCGATGTCATCCAGTGGGCCCCCGGCCTGCCCAAGACCCGTTCGGGCAAGATCATGCGCCGCATCCTGCGCAAGATCGCCGAGAACGACTTCGGCAGCCTTGGCGACACCTCGACGCTGGCGGACCCCTCCGTGGTCGATGAACTGATCGCGAACCGGGCGAACAAGTGAGCGGACCGAAGATGGAAACCGCCGTGGATACCCGCCCCGTGAACCTGATCCTGCTCGGGCCTCCGGGCGCGGGCAAGGGCACCCAGGCCCGGATGCTGGAAGAAAGCTTCGGCCTCGTCCAGCTGTCCACCGGGGACCTGCTGCGTGGTGCCGTCGCCGCCGGGACCGAGGCGGGGCTTGCCGCCAAGGCCGTGATGGAGAAGGGAGAGCTTGTCTCGGACGAGATCGTGCTGGCCGTTCTCAAGGAACGGCTCGACCAGCCCGACGTGGCGGCGGGCACGATCCTCGACGGCTTTCCCCGCACCGCGGGACAAGCCGCAGCGCTCGATGCACTGCTCGCCAGGCGGGGAGAGAAGATCGACGCCGTCATCAGCCTGAAGGTCGAGGACGAGGCGATGGTCGAGCGTGTCTCTGGCCGCTACACCTGCGCGGCCTGCGGCGAAGGCTATCACGACAGCTTCAAGCAGCCCGCCCGGACGGGCGTCTGCGACAAGTGCGGCGGCACCGAGATGAAGCGCCGCGCCGACGACAATGCCGAGACGGTGCGCACGCGGCTCAAGGCGTACCACGCCGACACCGCGCCGCTCATCGACTATTACGCCGCACGCGGCACGCTGACCGAGGTGGATGCCATGGCAGAGATCGGCCGCGTGCGCGCAGAGATGGAGGCGATCGTGGGGAAACTCACGGCCGCCTGACGAAATTCGCCGGCACGAAGAGGCTTCGTGCCGGCGGATACATGCTTGCCGGACCAAGGAGGGATCGGTGGGCAGGAACCTTCGAAGGGAGTAAGCAATGGCCGAAAAGCCTGACAACAACGCGTACTGGGCCGCGAACATCCGTCTGGTCACCATCTGCTTGGTGATCTGGGCGCTCGCGTCCTATGGCTTCGCGATTCTGCTTCGCCCGATGCTCAGCGGCATCGCGGTGGGCGGCACGGACCTGGGCTTCTGGTTTGCCCAGCAGGGATCGATCCTCGTCTTCCTTGTCCTGATCTTCTTCTATGCGTGGCGCATGAACAAGATCGACAAGGAACATGGCGTGGACGAAGAGTAAGGGACGGACCAGACCATGGATCAGACAACACTCAATATCATCGTGGTGGGGCTGTCGTTTGCGCTCTACTTCGGGATCGCGATCTGGGCCCGCGCGGGCTCCACATCTGAATTCTATGCCGCCGGCCGGGGTGTGAACCCCGTCGTCAACGGCATGGCAACCGCGGCCGACTGGATGTCGGCGGCCTCGTTCATCTCGATGGCGGGCCTCATCGCGTTCGTCGGCTACCAGAACTCCACCTTCCTCATGGGCTGGACCGGCGGCTACGTGCTGATGGCGATGCTGCTTGCGCCCTACCTGCGCAAGTTCGGCAAGTACACGGTTCCGGAGTTCATCGGCGACCGCTACTACTCCAACTCGGCACGCGTCGTCGCCGTCATCTCGCTGATCATCATTTCGGTGACCTACGTTATCGGCCAGATGACCGGTGCGGGCGTGGCGTTCTCGCGCTTCCTCGAGGTGAGCTCGACCAACGGCCTCCTGATCGCGTCGGCAGTGGTCTTCGTTTACGCCGTTCTCGGCGGGATGAAGGGCATCACCTACACCCAGGTGGCGCAGTACTGCGTGCTGATCATCGCCTACACCATCCCGGCGGTCTTCATCTCGCTGCAGCTGACCGGCAACCCGATCCCGGGCCTCGGCCTGTTCTCGGACATGGCCGCCGGCGCCGCGGGCGAGGGCACGCCGCTTCTGGTGACGCTGGACGGCCTGCTGACCGACCTCGGCTTCAACGCCTACACGACCGGCTCCTCGCCGTTCCTGATGGCGCTGTTCACCCTGTCGCTGATGATCGGTACCGCGGGTCTGCCCCACGTGATCATCCGCTTCTTCACGGTGCCGAAGGTGGCCGACGCACGCTGGTCCGCCGGCTGGGCGCTGGTCTTCATCGCGCTGCTGTACCTGACGGCTCCGGCCGTGGGCGCAATGGCCCGCCTAAACATCATGACCACCATGTGGCCGAACGGTGTGGAAGGTGAAGCCGTGGCCGTCGAGGACCTGCCCGACTGGTTCGAGACCTGGTCGGTGACCGGCCTTCTGGGTGTCGAGGACAAGAACGGCGACGGCCGCATCCAGTACTACAACGAGTCTGGTGCGGGCATGGCCGAACTGGCCGCCGAGCGTGGCTGGGCCGGCAACGAGCTGGTCACCTTCAACCGTGACATCCTCGTTCTCGCCAACCCCGAGATCGCGCAGCTTCCGGGCTGGGTCATCGCGCTGATCGCCGCAGGCGGCATCGCGGCGGCCCTCTCGACGGCGGCCGGTCTCCTGCTGGCCATCTCTTCGGCCATCAGCCACGACCTCATCAAGTCGGTGATCAACCCCAACATCTCGGAAAAGGGCGAGCTTCTGGCAGCCCGTATCTCGATGGCGGGCGCGATCGCGCTGGCGACCTACCTGGGCCTCAACCCGCCGGGCTTCGCGGCCCAGACGGTTGCTCTCGCCTTCGGTCTGGCGGCGGCGTCGCTCTTCCCGACGCTGATGATGGGCATCTTCTCGAAGCGGATGAACTCCGCCGGGGCCACGGCAGGGATGCTGGCCGGTCTGATCCTGACCTGCCTCTATCTCTTCACCTACCTCGGCTGGTTCTTCATCCCCGGCACCAACATGCTGGAGAACACCGCAGCCAACTACCTGTTCGGCATCCCGCCGACCCACTTCGGCCCGATCGGCGCACTGGCCAACTTCGCAGTCGCCTACCTCGTGTCGAACGCGACGGCTGCACCGCCCCAGCACATCCAGGACCTCGTCGAGAGCGTCCGGATCCCGCGTGGCGCCGGCGCTGCCGTGAACAAGTAAGCCGTCCCGCACGGCACCAGAGCCTGCGACACCGCGGGCTCTGGCCAAAGACCCGGCGCATCCCGACCCTTCGGGGTGCGCCTTTTCATTCCCGGACCGGGCCCCATGACGACCGACATCGCCGCCACCCTTGCCCAGACGCACCCCTACGATCTTCTGTCACCGGAAGAGCGCGACGTCCTGGCCGGCCAGGTCGGCACGCGGTCCGTCGCCACGAACGACGTGGTCTACGCCATCGGCCAGCCCGTCACCCATCTGTGCCTGATCCTGTCGGGCCGGGTCGAGATCACCGACGAGGCGGGCGAGCTTCTCTCGATCCTCGGCCCGCGCAATTCCTTCGGCGAACGCGGCCTGATGCGCGACGGCATCGCGCCTGTCACCGCGACCGCGACCGAGCCGGGCGAGTTGCTGACCATTCCCGCCGACGTCTTCAAGGCACTTGTCGCCGCCCATCCGCGCATCCTGCGTTTCTTCGACCGGACGCGGCCCGCTTCTTCGCGGCGACAGGACATCACGACGATGGCACTCGGCGAGTTGATGACGGCGAACCCGCTCACCTGCGCGCCCGATACTCCGTTGATCGAAGCTGCGCGCAAGATGCGCGGTCTGCGCGTCTCGTGCGTCATCGCGGCCGACGGCAGCTCGGTGCGCGGCATCCTGACGACCGGCGACATCACCACGCGCGCGGTGGCCGAGGGGCTGTCGCCAGACACACCGGTCGCCGAGGTGATGACCGCGGACCCCATCACCTTGCCACCCACCGCGCTGGTCGCCGATGTCCTTCACACGATGGTCGAGAAGGGCATCACCCACATGCCGATCGTCGAGGCGGGCAAGCTCGTGGGCATCCTCACCCAGACGGACCTGACGCGGTTCCAGGCGACCTCGTCAGCGGCACTCATCCGGGACATCGCGGCCGCACCGGACAGTGCGACGCTCGCGCGGATCGTCGCGAGAATCCCGGATCTCCTGGTCCAGCTTGTCGGAGCGCAGAACCCGCACCAGGTCGTCACACGCCTGATCACCGATATCGGCGACGCCACGACGCGCCGCCTGCTCGCACTCGCCGAGGCGAAGCTCGGACCGGCGCCGGTGCCTTACCTCTGGCTGGCTTGCGGATCGCAGGGCCGGCAGGAACAGACCGGCGTCAGCGACCAGGACAACTGCCTGATCCTCGACGACGCGGCCACGCCGCCCGACGACGAATATTTCGCCGCGCTGGCGAAATTCGTCTCGGACGGGCTGGACGAGGCCGGGTATTTCTACTGCCCCGGCGACATGATGGCGACGAACATCAAGTGGCGGCAGCCGCTGCGCGTCTGGCGCCAGTATTTCCGCGGCTGGATCAACACCCCCAACCCGGAAGCGCAGATGCTGGCCTCGGTCATGTTCGACCTGCGGCCGATCGGCGGCACGGAGGGCCTGTTCTCGGACATGCAGGCCGAGACGCTGGCCGCCGCCTCGAAGAACTCGATCTTCGTCTCGCACATGATCGCCAACTCGCTGAAGCACCAGCCGCCCCTGGGCCTGTTCCGCGGATTTGCCACCGTCCGCTCGGGCGAGCACAAGAACACGATCGACCTCAAGCACAATGGCGTCGTGCCCGTCGTGGACCTGGGCCGCGTCTACGCGCTCAAGGGCCAGCTGACCGAGGCCAACACGCGGGCGCGCATCCTCGCCGCAATCGACGCGGGCGCGGTCTCGGCCTCGGGCGGGCGCGACCTGCTCGACGCCTACGACATGATCGCCGACACGCGCCTTGCCCATCAGGCCGCACAGATCAAGCGCGGCGAGAAGCCCGACAACTTCATGGCCCCCGCCGACCTCTCCGACTTCGAACGCAGCCACCTGCGTGACGCGTTCGTCGTCATCAAGACCATGCAGAATGCCGCCGGCTCGGGCCGTGGTCATCTGAGCTGAAAGACACGTCATGTTCTGGTCCCTCGTCACCGTCTTCATCGCAGGCTTCGCAGGCGCCGGCATCGGCTACCTGCTGCGGACGATCACGCGCCAGAGGCTGCCCAAGGGGATCGTGCCGATCTGCGCGGGCCTGACCATGATCATCGCCACGATCGGCCAGGAATACGGCTGGGAAGGCGGTGTGCGCTCGACCATGGCGGAGGACCTGGTGATCGTCTCGACGCGCGAGCAGCAGGCCTGGTACCAGCCCTGGACCTACATCAAGCCCTGGGTTCGCGGGTTCATTGCGTATTCACCGTCCGAGAACGTGGAAACGACGGCCGGCTCGGGCATCTACGCCGTCCAGCTTCGCATCCAGGAGCGCTGGCAGCCCCAGACCGTCATGCCGGTCCTCGTCGATTGCGGCGCAAGCCGCTGGACCGACGTGACCCCCGACATGACCTTCACCGACACCGGAGAACCCGAGGGTGTGCCCTGGCGCGAGACCGGCGCCGAGGATCCCGTCGTCAGCGCTGTCTGCAGTGGGGAGGCTGCGGGCAGCTGACCTGAAACGACCGGCCAGCCGGGGCGTCGCGCGGACCGTCCCGAAGGCCAAAGACCCGGGGCACGGAGGAGGGCCCCGCACCATGCTGACCCGACTTTCCCTGCGTCTGCGCATCTTCCTGTTCTTCGCCCTCATCGCGCTCGGCGGTTCCGCCCTCGTCATCGCAGGGCTGACGATCGGCTACATCCGCCTGGGCGAGGCGCACGCCCTGAACGCCTTCGTCATCGCGGGGGCCGTCGCGGTCTTCGCCATCATGGGGCTTTCGACCTGGATCTGGGTCCTCTTCGACGAGCATGTCGCAAGGCCCGTCGAACGCCTTGCCGCCGACCTGCGCGCGCGCGCGCATTCCGACGTGGACCAGGGGATCGACCCCGCCGTGGCCCGCTACCTCGGCGACCTGGCGCCCGCCGCCGATGCCGTTGCCGCGAACCTCACCGAGACGCGCAATGCGATGGCCCTCGCGGTGGGACGCGAAACCGCGCGGCTCGCCGCCGAGAAGACGCGGCTCGAGACGCTTCTGGCCGAGGTGCCGGACGGCGTGATGTTCTGCACGCCGCACCACATGATCGCGCTCTACAACGGACACACCCGTGACATCCTCGGCGAAAGCGATGCCCTGGGGCTTGGTCGCCCCGTCTCGGGCCTTCTGCGCATGGGCCCGATCACGCAGGCCTACGACCGGCTTGCCGCCAGCGGCAGCGACGAGGGCACCGATATCCTCGTCACCACCAAGGCAGGCGCGCGCCTGCTTGAGGCCCGGCTGCGCCTTCTCCGCCTCGAGGGACAGGAAACCGAGGGCGCGGGCTATGTCCTGACGCTTCGCGACGTGACCGCCGACCTCAAGGTGCAGGCCGAACGCGCGTACCTGCTGAATCACCTTCTGGAGAGGCTCGAGACCGCGTTGCCCGACCTGCCCGAGGGCGACGCGAAATCGGCGATCGCCGGGCTCGCCGCCGAGACCGCCGCCCGCAAGGCCGACACTGACACGAAATGGTGGCCGATGGAGGCGCTGCCCGCCGAAGATCTCGGAGCGGGCCTTGCCGCCCGGCTTGAACTCAAGGGCATGTCGCTCCGCCGCGACCTCGGCCAGACACGGCTCAGGTGCGACGGCTTCGCCATCACCCGGATGCTGGAGCGCCTCGCGCTCGACTGGGCGATTGCGGGGGCCAGGGGGCTTGCCCTGACCATCGCCTCGGAGGGCGCCGAGAGCGCCGTCCTGAGCCTCGAGGCCGAGGGCGAGGCGCCCACGGATACGCAACTCCAGGGCTGGCTCGCGACGCCGCTCTCGCCGGGCCTGTCCGGGTTCGCCGGGGCCGACGTGCTTCTCAGCCACGGCACCCGGCTGACCACGGAACCCGCCGGACCGGGCCGCTACGCGCTGCGCCTGACCCTGCCGCTGGCAGAGCCCCGGGCCGCCGGGCCGACACGGGTCGTGATGTATGACTTCGACCTCCTGAACGCCGAGATTCCCGACGATCTCGCCGCGGTCGCCCTGAAATCACTGAGCTTCGTGATCTTCGACACCGAAACCACGGGCCTCAACCCGCAGGTCGACGAGGTCTGCCAGATCGCTGCCGTCCGCGTCGTCAACGGACGGCTCGTCGAGGGCGAGGAATTCGACATGCTGGTCAACCCCGGCCGCAGGATCCCCGCCGCCTCGACAGAGGTGCACCACATCACGAACGAGATGGTCGCCGATGCCCCACCGGTGACCGAGGCGCTGCGCCGTTTCCACGCCTTCGCCGAGGGCTCGGTGCTGGTCGCCCACAACGCGCCTTTCGACATGAGTTTCCTGCGGCGGCGCGAAGCCGAGATCGGCAGGCGCTTCGACCAGCCGATCCTCGACACGGTGCTCTGCTCCGCGATCCTCTACGGACAGTCGGCCGAGCACACGCTCGACGCACTGTGCAACCGGCTGCACATCCGCATCCCCGAGGCCGCGCGCCACACCGCCATCGGCGATGCGATCGGCACCGCCGAGGCGTTTCGCAAGATGATCCCGATGCTCGAGGCGGCAGACCTGCCCAATTTGGGGGCACTCATCAAGGCGTTCGACAGGCACAGCCGCCTGATCGAGCATCTGAATTGACCAATGCCGAAGTTCCGGTAAACGGGAATTCGGGTAACACGGGAGTGCCTGTGGTATGGCACGCGTTCCGCTCTACAGGGCGGCCGAAACGGAATTGATCCGCCGCATCGAAAGCGGCGAGTGGGAGGTGGGCCGCCGCCTGCCGAACGAGTTCGTTCTGGCCGAGGAGTTCCGCGTCAGTCAGGGCACGATGCGACGGGCGCTGATGTCGCTCGAAGGCATGGGCTACCTCGACCGCAAACCGGGTCGCGGCACGCTGGTAAGCCTGCCCGCCGCCGGTTACGGAACCTCCGCCCCTGCCGCGGCCCTGTCGCTCAAGGGGACGGATGGCGCGCCGCTTGCGCTTGAGGTCTTCCGCAGCCGCGCAGGCACCCGCGGTGCCAGTCCGGGGGAAGCCGACCTCTTCGGCGCGGCGCGCCTGTCGGTGCTCGAGCGCACCTTGACCCGCGACGGGACGCGGGCCGCGCTGGACGAGATCGCGGTGCCCGAGGCCATGCTCCCTGCGCTCAAGGAGGAGGCCGCCATCGACCTGGCCGACCTCCTGACCGACGCCGGCCTGCCACCGTACGCGATCACCGACAGCATCGCCGCCACCGTCACCACGATGTCGGAGTCCGTCGCCCTGTCCTGCGACCGCTACACGGCGCTTCTGGTCCTGACCCGTACCGCGACGGATGCCGAGGGCCACATCATCGCCCGCCAGACCCTGCGCCTTGTCTCAAACGGGATCACCTGCGGACCTTGACCCTTCAACAAGGTCAAGGCGCGCCCTCTCCCCATCATCCTGTCACCTGCAACTCCCGCCGGAGGCTCCCGCAGCCAGCCACGGGCGCCACCTCGGGCGGGAGTGCACCGTCAGATTCCGTCGATACACACGTATTTGGTGTCGAGATAATCCTCGAGCCCCTGGCTCCCGCCCTCTTTGCCGAGGCCGCTTTCCTTGACCCCGCCGAAGGGCGCCTCGACCGTCGTGATAAGGCCGGAATTGATCCCGATCATCCCGTAT
Organism: Rhodobacterales bacterium HKCCSP123; assembly: GCA_015689745.1. Lineage (GTDB taxonomy): Bacteria > Pseudomonadota > Alphaproteobacteria > Rhodobacterales > Rhodobacteraceae > Roseicyclus. The sequence continues at coordinate 82,537 of WVSO01000004.1, forward strand.
TGCAGCTTCTCGTTGATGCGGAAGGCCCGGCCGAGGTCGCGGGTATAGACGTAGGAGGCAAGGCCGAAGACCGTGTCATTGGCCATGGCGATGGCTTCTTCCTCGGTCTCGAAGGTGAAGACGGGCGCAAGGGGCCCGAAGATCTCTTCCGTTGCGAAAGCCATGTCCTGCGTCGCCCCGGTCAGCACCGTTGGCTGGAAGAAGGTGCCGCCGAGCTGGTGGCGCGAGCCGCCGAGGACGACCGTCGCACCCTTTCCCTTGGCGTCGTCCAGCAGTTCCTCCACCTTGGCAACGGCAGAAAGGTCGATCAGCGGGCCTTGCGCGACCCCCTCCTCGCGCCCGTCGCCGACCTTCAGCGCGCGGGTCTTTTCCACCAGCTTCGCGACGAAGGCATCATGCACCGACGCCTGCACGTAGATCCGGTTCGCGCAGACGCAGGTCTGCCCCGAGTTGCGGTATTTCGAGACGATCGCCCCCTCGGCGGCGGCGTCGAGATCGGCGTCCTCGAAGACGATGAAGGGCGCGTTGCCACCCAGTTCCATGGAGACCTTCTTCACCGTGTCCGCCGACTGGCGGATCAGCTCCTTGCCGACCTCGGTCGAGCCGGTGAAGGTCACCTTGCGCACCTCCGGCCGCGCCATCATGGCTCCCGCGATGGCCCGCGCCGATCCGGTCAGAACGTTCACCACGCCAGGAGGATAGCCCACCTCCTCGGCGAGTGCGGCCCAGGCAAGCCCCGAATAGGGCGTCGCCGTCGCGGGCTTGGCCACGATGGGGCAGCCCACGGCCAGTGCGGGCGCGATCTTGCGCGCCAGCATGGACGACGGGAAGTTCCAGGGCGTGATCATGCCCACCACGCCCACAGGATGCTTTGTCACGAGGATACGCCGGCCATTCACACCCGCCGGCACGATCTCACCCTTCGCGCGCCGTGCTTCCTCGGCGAACCAGCGGACATATTGCGCGCCGATGGCGATCTCGCCCTTCGCCTCGGCCAGCGGCTTGCCCATCTCGACGGTCAGAAGCTCCGCCAGCGCCGCCTGGTTGTCCATGAGCGCATCATGGAGCTTCCACAGAAGGCCCACGCGCGTCATCAGGTCCATGGCGGAGAAAGCCGGAAAGACCTCGGCGGCCGCGTCGATCGCGCGCATCGTCTCGGCCTCGCCGCAAGCGGGCACCGTGCCGATCACCTCGCCCGTGGCGGGGTTCGTCACGTCGATCGTCTTGGCCGTATCGGCCTGGGTCCACGCCCCCCCGACAAAGTTCGCCTCGCGCATCCACGCTTGCCAATCGCTCATCCCATCGCTCCCATCTTGCGGGCCACATCCAGCATCCTGCAGGAAAAGCCCCATTCGTTGTCATACCATCCAAAGACGCGCAGCATTCCGCCCTTGGCGCGCCTGATCTCCGGCCCCTGCACGATCACGGATTCAGGCCGCGCGCGCAGGTCGGTCGAAACGAGCGGCCGGTCGGTGTAGCCCACGATCGGACCAGCGCGGTCAGCGAAGAAGGCCTGCACGGCCTCGGCCGAAGGGCGCGCGACCGTGATCACCGCAAGGTCCACGCAGGACACCGACGCCACCGGCACCCGCACGGCCGAGCCCGTGATCCGCCCGGCGAGGTGGGGCAGCACCACGTCCACCAGCTGCGCCGCGCTTGTCGTCGTCGGCACCATCGAAAGCGCCGCCGCGCGGCTGCGGGCCAGGTCCTCGCCCATCGGCTGATCCACCGTCGGCTGACTGCCGGTGTAGCAATGGACCGTCGTCATCAGGGCGCTTTCCAGCCCCCATTCCGCGTCGATCATCGCGGCCAGCGGCGCAACCGCGTTGGTGGTGCAGGAGGCGTTCGACACGATCCGGTGCGCCGCGGTCAGCGCCGCGTCATTGGCGCCCAGAACCACCGTCACATCCGCCTGCGGCGAGGGCCCCGAGACCAGAACGCGGGTCGCACCCGCGTCCAGCCCCGCCTCGGCGAAGCTGCGGGTGCGCGCAAGGCCGGTGCATTCCATCACCACGTCGATGCCCGACAGGTCCAGAAGGGCGAGGTCGGCCACCTGCGTGAAGGGGATCGCGCGGTCGCCGATGCGCAAGACGCCCGCGCCCGCCTCGACCCGCTCGGGCCATGGGCCGAAGACGCTGTCGTATTCGAAGAGATGCGCGCAGGTGGCGAGCGGCGCGATGTCGTTCAGCGCCACGATCTCGATCTCGGGCCAGCCGCCCTTGAGCCAGGCCCGCAGCACCGAGCGCCCGATCCGCCCGAATCCGTTGATCGCCACCCTGATGGTCACGCCGATACTCCCGTTCCGGCCCAAGTGATGCCCCCGCCTCGTGCGGGGCGCAAGGGCATGTCCCATGAGGCTTCTTGATCTGCGCCATAACCGGAAATCGGAATGAGCGCACGTTCCCTCGGGGCCGGCGACGGGCTAGATTGCCCCTGCACGACTGTGAGAGGACAGCATGAGCGGCACGGACACAGACCGCGCGACCCGCGTCACGACAAGCCACTGGGGCGCCTTCGAGGTCGTGACCCGGGGCGACCGCATCGTCGAGACCCGCCCCTTCGGCCCTGACCCCGCGCCGCCCGGCATCCCGGCGATCCTGCCGGCTGCCGTCCATCACGAGTCCCGCGTCGCACGGCCCTCCGTCCGCCGCGCCTGGCTTGCCAGCCGCGACCGCGCGGGCCGGGGCGACGGTGACTACGTCACGCCCCCCTGGGACGAGGCGCTGGATATCGCGGCGGAAGAGATCGACCGGGTGCGCAAGGCCCATGGCAACGGGGCGATCTACGGCGGCTCTTACGGCTGGGCCTCGGCCGGGCGGTTCCACCACGCGCAGGGGCAGGTCCACCGCTTCCTCAACTGCATCGGCGGCTACGTGGCGAGCTTCGGCAGCTATTCCACGGGCTGTGCGCAGTCGATCATGCCCCATGTCTTCGGCGAGAATTTCCTGACCCTGACCTACGAGGCGCAGGACAGCTTTGCCACCATCGCGGCCCATACCGAAACGTTGGTGATGTTCGGGGGGATCAACCCCAAGAACAGCCAGGTTTCGATGGGCGGGATCACCGAGCACGCCACTGCGGGCTGGTTCGAGCGCTTCGCGGAACGGGGGATGGTTCGCATCAACATCGGCCCCCAGCGCGGCGATGCGCCCGAGGGGTGCGAGTGGCTGCCCTGCCACCCCGGTTCGGACACCGCGCTGATGCTGGCGCTGGCCTTCGTGCTGGAGGAAGAGGGGCTGACCGACCGCGCCTTTCTCGACCGCTACACGGTCGGATTCGACCGCTTCCGCCCCTACCTGTCGGGCGAGACGGACGGCACGCCCAAATCCCCCGACTGGGCCGCGCCCCTGACAGGCGTTCCAGCCGGAACGATGCGCGAGCTTGCCCGCCGCATGGCCACGACCCGCACGCTCATCACGGTCGCCTGGTCGCTGCAACGGCAGGAGCATGGCGAACAGCCCTATTGGATGTCCGCCGTGCTGGCGGCGATGCTGGGCCAGATCGGCCTGCCGGGCGGCGGTGTCGGCTACGGCTACGGAGCCATCGGCGGCATCGGCAAGGACTTCCGCCCCGTGGGCGGCATGACCCTGCCGCAGGGCACGAGCGCCGTGCCCGACGTGATCCCCGTCGCCCGCGTGGCGGACATGCTGCTGAACCCCGGCCAGCCCTATGACTTCAACGGCGAGCGCCGGACCTACCCCGACATCCGTCTCGTCTACTGGGCGGGCGGCAACCCGTTCCACCATCACCAGGACCTGAACCGCCTGCACCGCGCGTGGCTTCAGCCCGAGACGATCATCGTCAACGAACCGTGGTGGACCGCGACGGCGCAGCGCGCCGACATCGTCTTCCCCGCCACGACACCTTACGAACGCGAGGATATCGGGCGCAGCCCTCTCGACGACTACCTGTTCCACATGCCCGCGCTGATCCCGCCCGTGGCCGAGGCGCGCGACGACTACGCCATCTTCGCGGGGCTGGCCGAGCGCATGGGTCTGGGCGAAGCCTTCACCGAAGGGCGGGACGCAGGCGCGTGGATTTCGCATCTCTACGAGGGGTTCCAGACACGTGCGACCGCCTCGGGCATCGCGGTGCCGACGCTGGAGGTGTTGCGCGACAGGAACTGGGTCAAGCTCGACATCGCGGCCGAGGAGCAGCCGAACCCGGTGCTTCGCCGCTTTCGCGCCGACCCGGAGGGCGCGCCGCTCAAGACGCCCTCGGGCAGGATCGAGATCTTCTCCGAACGGATCGACGGCTTCGGCTACGACGACTGCCCCGGCCACCCGGTCTGGCTGCCGCCCGTCGAATGGCCCGGCGCGGCATCAGCCGAGGCGCCGCTGCATCTTGTCTCGCCGCAGCCGGGCGACAAGCTGCATTCGCAGCTTGAGGCGGCGCTGGCGGATGTGGAGGGTGCGCGGCCCGAAACGATCCTCATGCATGATGACGACGCCGCCACGCGCGGCATCGCCACGGGCGATCTGGTGCGCGTCTTCAACGCCCGCGGCACGGTGCGGGCGCGGGCGCGGGTGACCTCCGACATTCTTCCCGGCGTGGTGGCCCTTCCCACCGGTGCCTGGGTCGGTCCGCCGGGCGGAAACATCGACCCGAACGGCAACCCCAACGTGCTGACGCGCGACGTGGGGACCTCGCGGCTCGGGCAGGGGACCAGCGCGCATTCCGCGCTGGTCGAGGTGGAACGGGCGTAGGGTGGGCAATCCTGCCCCCCTCCCCCGGCGCGGTTAGCGGAATCGCACTCCCTACCTGTGCGCCGCGATATCCTCGGCGATGGCCTGCTTGTAGAGCGCCTGTATCCGCGCGGTGACGGGCCGCGACCCGTCGCCCACGCGCTTGCCGTCGATGGACGCCACCGGCGTCTGCGCCCCGAAGGTGCCGGTCAGGAACGCCTCGTCGGCCGAATAGGCCTCGTAGAGGGAATAGTTCTTCTCGAAGACCGGGATGCCGTCCTTGCGGCAGAGCTCGATCACCTTGGCGCGCGTGACCCCGTTCATGCAGTAGTCGCCCGTGGAGGTCCAAACCGCGCCCTTGCGCACGATGAAGAAGTTGCAGGCGTTTGTCGTGTTCACGAAGCCATGCGGATCGAGCATCAGCGCCTCGTCGGCACCCGCCTGTTCCGCCTGCAGGCAGGCGATCACGCAATTCAGCTTGGAATGGCTGTTGAACTTGGCGTCCTGGCTGTGTGGCAGCCCCCGCACTTGCGGCACGCTTGCCAGCCTGATGCCCGCCGAATGCAACCGGTCCACGGGCTTCGAATGCTCCATGATGATCACCAGCGTCGGCCCCGAGCGGCTGAGCGACGGATGCTGGAAGGGCTTCACCTTCACGCCCCGGGTCAGCATCAGCCGGCAATGGACATCCGTCTCCATCCCGTTCGCGCGGCGCGTCAGCTCCAGCGCCTCGGCGACCCCGGCGCGGTCCATGCCGACATCGAGGCTGACCGCGTGGCACGAATCGAAGAACCGGTCCATGTGCGCGTCGAAGAAGGCCCAGACCCCGTCGTAGAGGCGCATCCCCTCCCACATGCCGTCGCCCAGCAGGAAGCCGCTGTCATAGACCGAGACCTTGGCCTCGTCGCGGTGCTTCAGCTCGCCGTTGACGTAGATCAGGATGTCGCGGTTGCGCGGATCGTCCTCGGCGTCATGGGTGGTCTGGTGCTCGCTCGTCATGGTCCCTCCTGCTTGGTCCCGGTGCGCCCGGTCGGCCCGGCGCTCCGCATCTGTGCAACGCCGCACCGGACCTGTCGAGGACATTGCCCCACCATGCCCGTGGTTGGCGAGACGGGACGGGGCCGGATCATCGGATCGCTGCAGCACGATGCCCGCATGATCCTTCGGAACCCCGTACTGACCATCCCATCGGCGGGGCGGCCGCTTGACGGTGGTCGTCGAACGGGTACCGATAGCGCCCGTCGCCTGATCGCAGCGGGGGAAGATCGCATGACGGATCACTGCAATGTCGCCGTCGTCGGGCTGGGGGCCATGGGGTACGGCATCGCCCGCTCCTGCCTGCGCGCCGGCCACGCCACCCATGGCATCGACATTGCGCCTGACCCGGTGGCGCGGTTTCGTGCGGAAGGCGGGGCGCCGGGCCGTATCGAGGAGGTGGCCGGCTGTCTCGACGCCCTTGTCGTCGTGGTTCTGACCGCTGCGCAGACCGAGGACGTGCTGTTCGGCGAGGCGGGCCTTGTGCCGCTTCTTCGTAAGGGCGCGGTCGTCATCTCCTGCGCGACGGTGCCGCCCGCCTTCGCCCGCGACATGGCGGCCCGCTGCGCCGCCGCGGGCGTGCACTACCTCGACGCGCCGATCTCGGGCGGGGCGGCACGGGCCGATGCGGGCACGCTGTCGGTGATGGCCGCCGGCACGCCCGAGGCCTTCGCCGCCGCGCGCCCGGCGCTCGACGCGATGGCCGAGACCGTCTTCGACCTTGGCCGCGAGGCCGGGGCGGGGTCTGCCATGAAGGCCGTGAACCAGCTGCTCGCAGGCGTCCACATCGCCGCCATGGCCGAGGCGATGACCTTCGGCATGACGCAAGGCATCCCACCCGAAACCTTCCTTGAGGTGATCCCCCGCTGCGCGGGCACCAGCTGGATGCTGGAGAACCGCGCGCCGCACATCGTTGCGGGCGACTACAGGCCGCTCAGCCAGGTCGACATCTGGCCCAAGGACCTCGGCATCGTGCTCGACATCGCGCGCGAGGCGCGCTTTTCCGCGCCGCTCACGGCGGCGGCGCTTCAACAATACCTCGCGGCCTCGGGCATGGGTCTCGGGCAGGAGGACGACGCCGCCGTGGCCAAGGTCTACGCCCGCAACGCGCGCCTTGCCCTGCCGGGAGAGGCATGATGCGCCTGGGCTGCATCGGTGACGATTTCACCGGGTCGAGCGACCTTGCCAACACGCTCGCCAAGGGGGGAATGCGGGTCGTGCAGTACACAGGCATCCCCGACGCGCCCGCCGATCCGCAAGTGGACGCCGGGGTCATCGCGCTCAAGTCCCGCTCCATCGATCCGGCCGAGGCTGTGCGGCAATCGCTCGCTGCGCTCGACTGGCTTCGCGCGCAGGGCTGCACCCAGGTCTTCTACAAGTATTGCTCGACCTTCGACTCGACGCCCAAGGGCAACATCGGCCCCGTCGCCGACGCTCTGGCCGAGGCGCTGGGGGCGCGCAAGGTCATCGTTTGCCCCGCCTTTCCCGGCACCGGGCGCTCGGTCTACCAGGGGCATCTCTTCGTCGGGGACCGCCTGCTGAACGAGAGCGGGATGGAGGCCCACCCGCTGACGCCGATGACGGATGCCGACATCCGCCGCTGGCTGGCACCGCAGACACGCCAAACCGTCGGGCATGTGCCGGCGGCCGATGTATTCGCCGGCGCCGATCGGATCGCCGCCGCCCTCGCCCAGCAGGACGACATGGGCCACCGGCTCATCGTTGTGGACGCAATCCGCGACGCGGACCTGATCGAGATCGGGCGCGCCGCCCGTGGCCTTCCGCTGATCACGGGCGGCTCCGGCGTGGCGATCGGCCTGCCCGCGAATTTCGGCTGTACGCCCTCGCCGGTGCCCTGGAAGGGACAACCGGGGCGCGCGATCGCGCTGTCCGGCTCCTGTTCGACGGCGACGCGGGCACAGGTGGCCCGCCATGCCGCCCGTCACCCCGCGCGCGAGATCCCGGCCGGGGACGTGATCGAGGGGCGGCTTGCCGCCTCCGACATTGCCGATTGGCTGATGACCTCGGATGGCCTGCCGCTCGCCTACAGCTCGGCCGATCCGGCCGAGGTTGCCCGGGTGCAGGGGCGTTTCGGCCGCGAGGCTTCTGCCAGCGCGCTGGAATCGTTCTTCGCCGGGGTCGCGCGACTTGCCGTCGCCGCGGGCGCGAACCGCGTCATCACCGCAGGCGGCGAGACCTCGGGCGCTGTGGTCGAGGGCCTTGGCCTCGACCGGCTTGAAATCGGGCCCGAGATCGACCCGGGCGTTCCGGCCCTGCGCGCGCGGCCCGACCTTGTCGTGGCGCTGAAATCCGGCAATTTCGGCTCCGAAGACTTCTTCGAGAAAGCCGATCGCCTTCTGGCAGGTGCACCATGACGGAAACCACACTCCGCGAACGGATCTGCGAACTGGCCGCCTCGCTCTTCGACCGGGGGCTGACCCACGGCAGCACCGGCAACATATCGGCCCGGACCGAGGATGGGGGGCTCCTGGTCTCGCCCACCGGCACGAGCTTCGGTCGCCTCGATCCTGCGCGGCTGAGCCGCTTCGACGCTGGCGGACGGCTGATCGGGGGCGATCCTCCCACCAAGGAGATGCCGCTGCACAGCGCCTTCTATGACACGCGCAGCACGGCGGGTGCGGTCGTGCACCTGCATTCCTGCCATTCCGTCGCGCTGTCGATGATGCCGGATGTGGATGCCGACGACTTTCTGCCGGCGCTGACACCCTACGCGATCATGAAGCTCGGCCGGGTGAAGCTCCTGCCGTTCTTCCTGCCCGGCGACCCGGCGATGGGCGAGGCCGTGCGCGGGCTGGCCGGCAAGCGCAGCGCGGTGATGCTGGCCAATCACGGCCCCGTGGTCGCCGGCAAGGACGTGGAGGCGGCCTGCACCGCCATCGAGGAACTTGAGGCGACGGCGCGCCTTGCGCTTCTGCTGCGCGGGACGAACGCCCGCGGCCTGAGCGAAGAGCAGGTCCGTGCGGTCGTCACCGCCTTCGACGTGGAGTGGGACACGTGACGCGTCTTTCCGCCAATCTCGGGTTTCTCTGGACGGACCGCCCGTTGCCCGATGCGATCCGCGCCGCGGCCCGCGCCGGGTTCGACGCCGTGGAATGTCACTGGCCCTACGAAGTGCCCGCCGCCGATGTCCGTGCGGCACTGGAGGAGACCGGCCTGCCGATGCTCGGTCTCAACACCCGCCGCGGCGACGTGGCGGCGGGCGAGAACGGGCTGGCCGCCTTGCCCGGCCGCGGGGCCGAAGCGCGCGCCGCCGTGGACGAGGCGCTCGCCTATGCAGAGGCGGTGGGTGCAGGTGCCGTTCATGTCATGGCCGGCGTGACCTCCGGCGAGGACGCCAACGAGGCCTTCGTCGAAACCCTCGCCTACGCCTGCGACCGCGCCGCCGGGTCCGGGCGGATCATCCTGATCGAACCTCTGAACCGGTTCGACGCACCGGGTTACTTCCTGAACACCACGGCACAAGCCGAGAGGCTGATGGAAGGGATCGGCGCACCGAACCTGCGGCTGATGTTCGACTGTTACCACGTGGGCCGGACCGAGGGCGACGTGACCGGCCGCCTGCGCGCGCTCATGCCCGTGATCGGTCACATCCAGTTCGCCGCCGTCCCCGATCGCGGCGTGCCCGATCATGGCGAGATCGACTATGCCGTCGTTTTCGCCGAGATCGCGGCGCTCGGATGGCACAGGCCCTTGGGCGCGGAATACAGGCCGGGCGGCCCCACCGACGCGACGCTCGGCTGGATGGACCGGCTGCGCTAGCCCCCGCGCGTCTCAGGCCGGTGGTGCGTCGTCCTCGAGGTAGGCGTCGATCAACTCGTCCACCGTGGTTTCGGCGGTGAAGCCAAGGCACCGCGCGGCTTCGGGCGCGAAGGCCCTGGGCCAGCCGCCGATAATGGTGGCGATCTTCGGGTCCGGCACCCGATCGATGAGCGCGACGGCCTCGGGCCCCGCGCGACGCCCCAGCGCCGCGATCTGGTCGGCGACCGTGCAATCGACGCCAGGCATCGTCAACGTGCGGCGCGGGCCCACCCTTTTCCCGTCCAGCCCTGCCGCGTGGACAAGGAATCCGACCGCCGAGCGCGGGCTCGCCAGCCAGTGACGCGTGGTTTCATCGACCGGCAGAACGCTCCGCTGACCGGCCAGCGGCTCGCGCAGGATGCCCGAGAAAAAGCCCGAGGCAGCCGCGTTCGGACGTCCGGGCCGGATCACGATGGTCGGCAGGCGCAGACCGATGCCGTCGAGAAAGCCGCGCCTGGTGTAATCGTCGAGCAACAGTTCCGTGATCGCCTTCTGAACACCGTAACTCGTGTGCGGCGCGCGGATGTGGTCGTCGGGGATCAGCTCCGGCAGGGGGGCGCCATAGACGGCAAGAGACGATGTGAAGACCAGCCTTGGGCAATAGCCTTCGGCCATGTGCGCGCGCCGGATTGCCTCGAAGAGGGCACGGGTCGCGTCCAGGTTCACGCGATATCCAAGCTCGAAATCCGCCTCCGCCGCGCCGGACACGACGGCCGCGAGGTGAAAGATGACATCGGGGCGATCCCCGACCAGCCGCTCGGCCACACCCTCGTCCGACAGGTCGAGCGCCAAGGCGCGGGCCAGTCCCTCGGCCCCCGGCGGGACGGAGGGCAACCCGATATCCACGAGGTCGAGCCGCGAGACCGCCTGACCGGCGAGCACCCCGTCCGACGCGATGCGTCGCGCCAGCTTGCTGCCGATCATGCCGCCGGCACCGATGATGAGAACCTTCAAGCGTCCCTCCCTCGAAGACATGCGACCCTCGGCGCGCGACAGCGCTTGTGCTGCCGATCCTCGGCTCGGAAGGCACCTTGCCACGACGGTCGAACCTGGGAAACTGCGCATCAAGCCCTGGGCACGGCACGGCCGCGTCCCTTGGCGGATCGGTCCCCAGGGCTGGCCGGCGCAGGTGAGGCCCACAGCCGAAAGGAGTCAGCCGGTCAGGCCAAGCGCGTCCCGGTCCAAGGGGACAAGCGCGCCCCTTCCGTTGATGACCTGTCGCGACACCGCCGCCCCCAGGGCGACACAGTCCCGCAGGACCATCCCGGACCGCAGCCCCATCAGAACGCCCGCGTTGAAGGCGTCGCCTGCAGCGGTGGTGTCGACCGGGTCCGCGACGGACTCGACCGGGTGGTCGAAGGGCGCAACACCCTCCCCGGCGACATGGACCGCCGCGCCTGCGTTCTTCACGATGCAGAGCCGGGCCCCGAGGCCAAGGTAGCGCGCCGCCGTCGCGGCGGGCATGGCATCGCCGAACGTCGTGGATTCGTCGTCGAACGAGGGGAAGATCAGGTCGGCGGTGCCAGCCGCGGCCTCGATCGTCCCGCGCATCGTCGCGACGTCCTCCCAGAGGCGTGGACGGATGTTGGGGTCGAACACGACGAGCGCCCCAGCGCGGCGGCAGTCGGCAAGGCGCCGTAGCAACCGGTCGCGCATGGGCGGCGCGAGAATGGCCATCGTGATCCCCGAGAGATAGAGCAGCCATCCCGGTCCGGCGGCGTCCAGACCATGCAGGTCCCGGGCCAGATCGCGCGCGGCAGAGGCCGAGCGCCAGTAGCTGAAGGACCGTTCTCCGGCGTCGAGAGTCACGACGTAAAGCCCCACGGTCTTGCCCGGAGCCCGGCGGACAAGCGATGTGCCGATGCCCGCGTCCTCCATGAAGCGCAGCATCGCGTCCGACACGCGGTCATCGCCCACGGCGCTCAGGTAATCGACCTCGGGGCCCGGCCCGCAGAGCCGCCGGAGATACCATGCGGTGTTGAAGCTGTCCCCGGCATAGCCGAGCGCATAGGTTCCGCCCTCGACCGGGGCGAGCTCGACCATGCATTCCCCGATGCCCACGAAACGCGACCAGCGCCACGTGCTTTCGGGAGTGTCGGTTTCCGCCGCCTGGTCCGGCAAGGGAGACATCCTTTCGTTTCGCTGCGCTCGGCAGGGAAGACCAGCAGAACCGCGCCGGTCAAGCCGGGCGCGCCTCGCGCTCGCAGCCCCTCACATCACCGCGCCAACCTGCCAGGGCAGGATCTCGTGATCGCCGAGACCTAGCGCCTCGCTTTTCGTCACCTTTCCCGATGCGACGGCGAGGATCTCGTCGAGGATCTCGGCGCCCTTCTCCTGCAGGCTCACGCCCGCGCTGACAACGTCGCCGCAGTTGATGTCCATGTCCTCGGGCATCGCAGCGAAGAGGCGGTCGCTCGTCGCCAGCTTGATCGTCGGCGCGGGCTTCGAGCCAAAGGCGGAGCCGCGCCCGGTGGTGAAGACGACCACCTGCGCGCCGCCCGCGATCTGGCCCGTGACCGAGACGGGATCATAGCCAGGCGTATCCATGAAGGTCAGCCCCCGCGCCGCGACGGCCTCGCCATAGTCCACCACGTCGGCCAGGGGCGTGGAACCGCCCTTCGCCGCAGCGCCCAGTGACTTCTCGAGGATCGTGGTCAGCCCGCCTGCCTTGTTGCCGGGCGTGGGGTTGTTGTCCATCGAGCCGCCATGCATGGCGGTGTAACCTTCCCACCAGCGGATGCGCTCGAGAAGCTTACCGGCCACCTCGGGACTGGCCGCACGGCGGATCAACAGCTGCTCGGCACCGTAGATCTCGGGTGTTTCCGACAGGATCACCGCACCGCCCTGCCCGACCAGCAGATCGGCCGCCGCGCCCAGCGCGGGATTCGCGGTGATGCCGGAATAACCATCCGACCCGCCGCATTGCAGGGCGACCGTCAGGGCCGAGGCCGGGCAATCGCTGCGCGTGGTCGCGTTCACCTCCGGCAGAAGCGCCTCGACCCGGGCGCGGATCGCCGCGATGGTCGCGCGCGTGCCCCCGGTGTCCTGGATCGTCAGGCCGTGGAAGCGTTCCTGCCCCGTCCCGTCGAAGGCCGCCTTCATCCGTGCGACCTGCATCACCTCGCAACCGAGGCCAACGAAGACCGCCGCGCCGACATTGGGATGCGTGGCATACCCCCATAGCACGCGCTGGAGGTTGTCCCAGCCCGGCCCCTCGGCGGCCATCCCGCAGCCGGTGCCATGGGCCAGCGCGAAGATGCCGTCGACATTGGGATAGTCGTTCAGGATACCGCTGGCGCGGATCTCCTCGGCGGCCTGCCGGATCACCGTGGCCGAGCAGTTCACCGTTGCGCAAAGCGCGATGAAGTTGCGCGTGCCGATCCGTCCGTCAGGCCGACGGTAGCCCCAGAAGGTCGCGGGCGGAGCGGTGGGGATCGCGGCCCACGCGGCGGCCAGGTCGGCGCCGGGCGCATAGCTGCGGTCATGTTCACCAATGGCGCAGTTGTGGCCGTGGACATGGTCGCCCGCGGCGATGTCCGCCGTGGCATAGCCGATGATCTGGCCGAACTTGCGGATGGGGTGACCTGTGGCGATGGCATGCCGGGCGCGCTTGTGACCGGCGGGAATGTGACCCTGCCTCTCGGTCAGGATGAACACGTCATCGCCGGGATGCAGAAGGATGGGGTCGGGCATGGCGCACCTTCTCAGGGGTCGGTCAGCGACAGGATCATGGACCGCGCGCCGCGGCGCATCAGGCCCTCGAGCGCGTCGGTCAGACCCTGCCGGAAACCCTCGTGTCGCGCCAGCCCTGCAGGAAAGACCTCGGTGAGGGCAAGGTAGCCCGCGACACGCCCGGCGGTGTCGCCGCCATGTTCCCACGCCGCGCGCAATCGGTTGGCCAGCGGATCGCGGAGATCGATCGGCCGGCCCGCCTCGTCCGTGCCGCCCGCGTAGCGCATCCAGGCCGCGACGGCGAGCGTCAGTCCCGGCACGGGTCGCCCGGCCCCGAGCCCCTCGGCCAGCGGTCCGAGAAGGCGTTGAGGGAGTTTCTGGCTGCCATCCATGGCGATCTGCCACGTCCGATGACGGATCGCCGCGTTGGCGTAGCGGTCCAGAAGCGCCGCGCAATAGCGGGGCAGGTCCTCGCCCTCGGGCTGCGGGACGGTCGGCAGGATCTCGGCCGTCCAGAGCCGGCGGCAATAGGCAGCGAAAGGCGGGTCGGAGACCGCCTCGGCGATTGTCTCGTGCCCGGCGAGGTAGCCGAGATAGGCCAGCGCGGAATGCGTTCCGTTGAGACAGCGCAGCTTCATCGTCTCGAAGGGGGCCACGTCCCGCACCACCTGCGCGCCCGCCGCCTCCCATGCGGGGCGCGCGCCGCCGACGAAGTCCTCTTCGATGACCCATTGGCGGAACGGCTCATGGGTCACGCAGGCCGGATCGTGGTAGCCCTGCGCCTGCCCCAGCGCCGCGATGGCCTCGGGCGTCGTGGCCGGGGTTATCCGGTCGACCATGGTGGACGGGAAACGCCCCTCCGCCTCGATCCAGTCGGCGAGCCCCGTATCGCGCGCGCGCGCCATGTCCAGGACGACGCCGCGCACCAGCCGCCCGTTGTGGGGAAGGTTGTCGCAACTCAGCACGGTGAAGGGCGCGATGCCGGCCAGCCGCCGCCGCGCCAGCGCCTCGACGATGAACCCGGGCGCGGTGACGGGAGAGGCTGGCCGGGCGAGGTCCGCCGCGATGCCCGGATGATCGAGCCGCAGCCGACCCGTCGCAGGTTCGTGGCAATAGCCCTTCTCGGTGATGGTCAGCGAGACGATCCGAACCTCGGGCGAGGTCATCGCCTCGAGCACGGCTTCCGGGTTCTCGGGGGCCACCAGGATCCGGGCGACCGACCCGATCACACGATGGCGCGGCCCCTCGGGCGCCAGCGTGACCGAGGTATAGGCCCCGCCCTGGGGGCCAAGCTGGTCGCGCGCGGTGGGGCTGTTGAGCGAGACGGCACAGATGCCCCAGTCGCCGCCCCGGGCCGCCATCGCCTCCTCCGTCCAGATCGCGTTGAACGACCTGAAGAAGGCACCGGGCCCGAGATGCACGATACCGACGCGCGGGGCGGGCCCGGTCCGGGTCAGTCGGGGCAGGGACCCGGTCACAGCCGGTACGCCGCGCGCGCAAGGCCGTGGGTCAGGTCCTGCGCGACCTCGAAGGCCTCGGCCTCGCGCAGCCGACCGGTGCCGACGAGGGTCGCGAGATAGGCGCAATCCGACCTCCGTGCGACATCGTGGCGGGCAGGGATGGAACAGAAGGCGCGGGTATCGTCGTTGAACCCGGCGGTGTTGTAGAAGCCGCAGGTTTCGGTCGTCAGCTCCCGGTAGCGCCGGATGCCCTCGTAGCTGTCGAAGAACCACCAGGGCGGGCCGAGGCGCAGCGCGGGGTAGGCGCCGGCCAGCGGCGCAAGCTCGCGGCCATAGGTGCTTTCGTCGAGCGTGAAGAGGATCACGGTCAGGTCACGCTCCATGCCGACGGCATCGAGCAGCGGCTTCAGGTTTCCGACGAAATCCGTTCGGCGCGGGATGTCGAAGCCCCTGTCCCGGCCATATGCCTCGAAGACGGTGCGGGAATGGTTGCGCCAGGAACCGGGATGGATCTGCAGGGTCATTCCGTCCTCGAGGCTCATCCGCGCCATCTCGGTCAGCATATGGCCGCGAAAGGCATCGGCCTCCTCGGCGGTGCAGTTGCCGCGCAGCGCCTTTTCGAAGAGCGCCGCCGCCTCTGACACGTCAAGGTTCTCCGTCCGGGCGGTCGGGTGGCCGTGGTCGGTCGCCGTCGCGCCGTGTTCCCGGAAAAAGGCCCGTCGCGCACGATGTGCATTCAGGTAGCCCGGCCAGGTCGCGGTATCTTCGCCCGTTATCTCGCCGAGCCGTGCGACAGTCTCGGCGAAGCCCTCGAACTCCGGATCGACGACGGCATCGGGGCGGTAGGTGGTGATGACCCTGCCCGTCCAGCCGCTGTCCGCGATCATCCTGTGCCAGCGCAGGTCGTCGAGCGCGCCCTCGGTCGTGGCCAGCACCTCGATGCCGAAGCGGTCGAAAAGTGCGCGGGGACGGAACTCGGGACGTTCGAGACAGGTCTCGATGTGATCGTATTGCGCGTCGGCATTGGCCGGGGTCAGCGGCTCGGTCAGACCGAAGACATGCTCGAAGGAATGGTCGAGCCACATTGCCGACGGCGTGCCGCGGAACAGGTGGACGCCGTTCGCGAAGCGACGCCAGATGGCACGCGGGTCGGTCTCGACCGGGCCGCCATCGGTTCTTGGCACGCCCAGTTCGGCCAAGGTGGTTCCCTGGCTCGCAAGCATCCGGAAGACGTAGTGATCGGGCACCACGAAAAGCTCTGCCGGGTTCGGGAACCTAGCATTCTCGGCGAACCAGCGCGGATCGCAATGGCCGTGGGGGCTGAGGATGCCCGCCTCGGCCACGCTCGCGTAAAGGGCGCGGGCCAAGCCTCGCAGCCGCTCTTCCGCGGGAAACAGGCGGTCGGGGTCTGTCAGGCTCATCGCGTTGCCGCCCACTCGATCATGCATTGACGACCGGTATTCCAAGATCCCCGTCGTGAGAAGCCCCTCGCACCGCGAGGCCCGGTCCCGTCCACGGGACCAGATCGCCCCGGAGCGCCGCTTCGCACGGCGAAGCGATGCCGACGAGCCGTAACCGACCTGCCGGGCGACCTCTCGCGGAGCGCCGCCGCGGGCCATCGCGGTCCGGGCCAGTTCCACCCGCCAGCACGCCACATTGGCAAGCGGACTGATCCCGATCAGATCTCGGAACGTGGCCATGACGCGCCACCGCAACATCCCGGCGAGACCGGCGAGCCCCTCGACCGTCCAGGTAAGGGCAGGATCGGCACGAGCGGCGACGATCGCGAAGTGCCACGGCAGACGAGACAGCCCCGCCAGCACCCCGCGCGCTGGCGGCGCGGCATCGAGCGCGCGGCGCAGGGCCAGAACCAGGAGCGCTTCGGACGGGCAGCGATCGTCTCGCCAGATCCCCATCGCCCGGCACGCGCCTCGTGCAGGGGAATCGGGCAGCAGTCGTTCAGATCAATCGGAGCGAACGACTGCTTTGAACCAATGGTCGATCATGGGCTCTGATCGAGCATCTTGGCTTCAACAGGGAATCGATGCTCAACGAGGTCAACCATAGGAAGTGTGAATCGGTATCCGATTAACCAAGCAGGCGGGCCAAGTACGGCTCTGGCGGCAGCTCATCCAACACCAATTTCTGCATCCGCGACCCTTCGACCAGGGTCAGCAAGTCGTCTTCCGTCATGGCAGCATAATTCCGCTTCCAGTGGCGCAGCACTTGATCCTTATAGGAGCCCAGTTTTGGTGTCCGAGACCAGAAGGCACGCACCCTTGGGCGCGTTCGTATCATGTAGTCGAATAGGTAATGCAGCCAGAAGTAGGGGAAAACTGGGCGCACGCCGCCACCGTTGGGGGACACCGACCACGCTCCGTCCTTCGGTACACGACGCCGCGATTTAAGAGTGCCTCCGGACATGGCCAAGCGAGCCGAGGTTATTCGGCAGGCCAGTGCACCCTCCCAACCTTTGTCCAGCTCCCGCGTTGAAAGCTGTTTACGGCGAGGAATCTGCCAGTAGCGCACAACCTCCTCGAGCCAAGCAGTCATGATTGGGTTGCGCGGCTCTGCAACGAGAAATTGGCTTTCCACGGGACGCCTGCGGTAGGGGTCGTGATAGGCGAAGAAACCCTCCGCACTCATTGGTTCGATCCAGTCGTCCAGAGGCTTCACCGGAATCGTCGCCGCGTCCACATAAACGCCACCGCGAACCTGCAATTCATGGACCCGAAAGATGTCTGACTGGGCCTGATGGGTGGCCGGCGGATGAGCGATGCCGCGGTCATGGAATGCGCGGCTCGCATCACTGGAGTCGTGGATCTCGACGTCCCAACCCGGATTCTTCCTTGCCCAGGCGTCCCAGCACCTCTTGACGATTTCAGGAGCGGTCGCTTCTCCCTGCGCCCAGTAGAAGACGATACGTTTTCTCAACATGGCTTCGACGTTGTTACGAATACTTGGCGGCTCAAATTTTCGGCAGCTTTACTAGGGTCAGGACTCACAACCAGAACATGACGGTTGCGGCGATGCAGATGGCGGA
>WVSO01000040.1 GCA_015689745.1 Rhodobacterales bacterium HKCCSP123
CAGAGCCTCCGCTCGTCACACGGCCCGCATGTCCCAAATCATCTGACGACGGACACTCGGGCGGGAGCCTCGAGAAGGTCGCGGGGCCCTTCATGCGTCCGCGGCCGGGGCCTCGGCCCGACCGGCCGATCAGGACGTCCCGCCCTGAACGGGCGCACCCCACCCGCACCGTCCACAACGCCTCAATCCTCCTTGCAGGGGGCGGGCGGCCCCGATAGCGTTCAAATATGAACGGCGAGTCGGACGTGCCGCCACCTGAACGGACCGCCAGGGCGAGCTCCGGTGCGGTAGCCGTGGCGCGAGGGCGAGGCGACACCTGATGGCCCGACGCCCGAACGAGGACGCCCATTTCCGGATGATGCGCCTGATCGAGGCGCGTCCCGAGATCAGCCAGAGGGAGCTGTCGCGCGAGCTGGGTCTCAGCCTCGGCGCCGTCAACTACTGCCTGAACGCGCTGATCGAGAAGGGCCACGTGAAGATGCGCAACTTCCGCGCCTCCGAGAACAAGCTTGGATACGCCTACCTCCTGACGCCCTCTGGCCTCGCGCAGAAGACCCGCATGACGCGCGATTTCCTTGCGCGCAAGATGCAGGAGTACGAGGCGCTCAGGGCCGAGATCGAGAGCATCGAGGCCGAGCTTGACGGCAAGGCCGCGGAGCGTGGCCGTTGAGGCGCAATGCGGCGGCGGGGCCGGGTCGACCATGTCGCTTCGCGACTTGAGGCCTATTCTTAGTGCGCTACCGCTTCGCTGCTTGAGCGCGTCCTTGTTTGGCCTACCGCTCCGCTGCTTGAACTAATCCTTGTTTGGCCTATCGCTTCGCTACTTGAGGCCAATGCTAAATGCGCTACCGCTCTGCTACTTGAGCGCATGGGGGTCTGCGTTATCGGGCGTTTGGGGGGCAGGGGGCGCCTTGGGCGGACGGCTTCGAGGCGGCCAGGAGGAGGTTCCAGATCGCCCATGAAAACGGCATCGGTGCACAGGAATAGGCGCGAAGGCCGGTCAGAGCCTTCGACCACCCGCAGCGAACTTGTCGTGCCTGCGGCTCGGACTAGAGTACGGATCACGAAGGATTATTTTGGGTCTGCGGACAGACCCGCGCACGAGTTTCAGACAATGCATTGCAGACTGAGGAGGTTTCATCGAGCCGATGACGCTTCTGAGACAGATTATTTCGACCTTCGCGTTGGCCTACGCGTCCCTGTCTTTGGCGGGCGCGGCCGCAGCGTTGGAGATCACCGTTGAGGGTCAGGTCTATGACATCCGGTACTTCGACGACAGCGAGAGCTT
Source organism: Rhodobacterales bacterium HKCCSP123 (assembly GCA_015689745.1). Lineage (GTDB taxonomy): Bacteria > Pseudomonadota > Alphaproteobacteria > Rhodobacterales > Rhodobacteraceae > Roseicyclus. The sequence continues at coordinate 1,289 of WVSO01000040.1, forward strand.
CAACGACAACAGAGCCGTCCTGACGAACACGGATTGCAGCGGCGGGCAGGCCTGCGCGCCGTGGTGGGGACTGACACAGTCCGAAGCAGGCACCGAGTGGCGCGACGTCTACTGGAACACGCACGGGCTTAACGATCCGCCCCTCACAGATGGCTTGGCCTATATCTTGAACTTTGGCTATGAAGTGATTGTTTTCGGGGAGGATGATGAACGGATCCGGTCGGAGGGATTGCGGAATTTCTCTCCTGTTCAGGTGAGCGACATCAGGTCATCCGTCGACCCGCGACAGGGTGTCTTCTTCGCTTATGCCGTCCTCGTCCCCGAAATCAACGCCTCCGCCTTCACGCAGGGCCTCTTCGTGATCTTCGCCCTCCTGGGATGGGTCACGATGCGCAGGGCGCGATCGGAGCCGGCGTCCTGACGACGTCTCCTGCTGCAGGCATTCTCGGATTGACTGGAGAACTTGACGTGGGCATTGGCAGCGAGAGTTGCGTCCTATGGGGTGCGGTCTCGCGAGACCGGCGGCCGTCGTGACCTGGGCAACGGCAGCTCCGGCGGTCTCGGTGGAGCGGAGCCTCCGCGCACAGAGTACAGCGCCTGCTGAAAAGCTCCTCCTTCTGGAAGTCGGTCGAGCCATCGCGGCGCTCCTCGTCGTGCTGCACCACGCGGACCAGGCGACGGCGCATTTCTCGGACGTCGCCCGCGAGCGGGTCTTCGTCTGGGGGCAGTACGGCGTCGACTTCTTCTTCGTCCTGAGCGGCTTCATCATCTTCTACAGTCACATGGCCGACCCGCCGGGGCTTGGCTCTGCGCGGCTCTACCTCTTCAAACGGGTGACGCGGATCTTCGTGCCCTACCTGCCCGTCGCCCTCGCCTGGATGGCCCTCCTGATGGTCTTCCAGGAGGGTCCGGTCGGGGAGCAGTCCTGGGGTGTCTGGGCGACGCTCACCCTCCTGCCGATGGAGAAGGCCTCTGCCCTGACGGTGGCCTGGACGCTGACCTACGAGTTGATGTTCTACGCGCTCTTCTTGCTGGCCTTCGTCTCGGTGTGGGTCTTCGCTGCGGCGAGCCTCGCCTGGGCTGGCCTGTTGCTTCTCGTCCTGCTGGGGGTGACCGCGCAGGGGTCAAGCTCGGTGGGGTATGCTGTCACCAACCCGATCGTGCTGGAGTTCTTCTGCGGCGTGCTCGCCGCCTGGGCCTTCACGAGGGTCGATCCGAGGCTGCGAGCCTGGATCCTTCTGGCAGGCTGTATAGCGCTGGCTGTGGTGATCGTGTTCTGGACGGGACAGAGGGCGCTCCTGGGACCGCCGCTGGCCCTGATCGTGCTCTCCTGCGCGATGTACCATCCGGAGATGAAGGGCCGGTCCCTGTCCTTCGCCGTTTTCCTGGGGGCGGCCTCCTACGCCATCTACCTCGTCCACAGCCCCGTCGTCTCGGTGACGGCGGAGGTGCTGCAGCCCCTCGGCGCGCGGGGGGGCGTCTTCGGCGTCTGCGTCCTGCTCGGGACGGGGCTCGGGGTGGCCTATCACGTCGGCTTCGAGAGGCCGGCCCTGAAATGGGTGCGGCGGTTCGGGCCGGCGCGGGGGCTTGCCGCCTGATACCTGCCGAGCAGTGCGGAGCGTGCTTCGGCGCCGCCGCCCGCATTTGAGTTCTTCTGACATGAGTGACCTGACAGACCACCGATCCCAGCTGGCTTCGCAGCGCCTCGTCATCGAGGCGGGGCGGGCAGAGGCGCAGTACTGGCGGGACCTCTGGGCCTACCGCGAGCTCTTCGCCGTGCTGGCCTGGCGCGACGTCGCCGTACGCTACAAGCAGACGGTGATCGGCATCGCATGGGCCCTGATCCAGCCGCTCCTGACGATGGTGGTCTTCACCGTCATATTCGGCCGCGTCGCCGACCTTCCCGCCGATGGGGCGGCGCCATACCCGATCATGGTCTTCGCTGCCCTCCTGCCCTGGCAGCTCTTCGCGACGTCCATGACGCAGGCATCGAACAGCGTCGTCAACAACAGCGCCCTCGTCGGGAAGGTCTACTTCCCGAGGCTGATCGTTCCGAGCGCGTCTGCCGTCGTGGCATTGGTCGACTTCGCCATCAGCCTGGGGATGCTGGCCGTCCTGATGGTTGTCTTCGGCTTCTTCCCCGACTGGCGCGTCGTCTTCCTGCCCCTCTTCCTCCTCCTCGCCGTTGCCACGGCCATGGGACCCGCCCTATGGCTCTCCGCCCTCAACGTGAAATACCGCGACTTCCGCTACATCGTCCCCTTCATCGTCCAGTTCGGCCTCTACGTCTCCCCCGTCGGCTTCTCGAGTTCGAACATCCCCGACGAGTGGCGTTTCCTCTACGGGCTCAACCCGATGGTTGGGGTGATCGACGGCTTCCGGTGGTGCCTCCTCGGAGGGGAGGCGACGCTGCACATGCCATCCTTCCTCCTGAGCCTTTGCCTGACGGCGCTCTTCCTCTGGATCGGCATCCACGCCTTCCGGAAGACCGAACGCACCTTTGCCGACCTCTTGTAAGTCCCATGTCTGACGTCGTCATCCGCGCCGAGGGTCTCGGCAAGAAATACCTCATCGGCCACGAGGCCGAGCATGGAGGGGATGTCACCCTCCGCGACACCATCATGAGGGGCGTGAGCCGCATGAAGCGGTCGGCCGGTGATCTCGTCCGTGGGCGTCCCCTCATCGTGGGAGACGAGGTGGAGGAGTTCTGGGCCCTCAGGGACGTGAACTTCGAGATCCGGCGCGGGGACGTGGTGGGTATCATCGGGCGGAATGGGGCGGGAAAATCGACGCTCTTGAAGGTGCTCTCCCGCATCACGGAGCCGACGGAGGGGCGTGTGACCATCGAGGGACGGGTTGCAAGCCTCCTCGAGGTCGGAACGGGCTTCCATCCCGAATTGTCGGGGAGAGAGAACATCTTCTTGAATGGGTCCATCCTCGGCATGACGAGGAAGGAGATCCAATCGAAGTTCGACGAGATTGTGGACTTCGCAGGGGTGGAGAAGTTCATCGACACGCCTGTGAAGCGGTACTCGTCAGGCATGAAGGTACGGCTGGGGTTCTCTGTGGCTGCGCACCTGGAGCCTGAGATCCTGATTGTAGACGAGGTCCTGGCTGTCGGAGACGCCGAGTTCCAGAAGAAGTGTCTTGGGAAGATGCAGGATGTCGCCGGAGATGGCAGGACGGTTCTTTTCGTTAGCCACAATGCCAATGCTATACGGCGCCTTTGTGATAGCGCGATACTGCTCGACAGCGGCAAGGTAAAAGATAAGGGAGAAGTAGAAAAAATCTTTTCGGTCTATGAAGCGCGCAAATTAAGCCATCTTTGGCACAATGAAAGCAACACTGAGATCAAGAGGTATGGTTCGCATCCAGATTTATTTCGATCAATTGAAGTTAAAGGTTTTAATACGACTCATGGAGAAGTTGTTCGACGAGGTTACCCTTTAACTTTCTTTATACAGATCGATAGTCCGCCCGAAATTAAACTACAACTATCTGCAGTAATAACCACACCAGATGGATTAAACGTGGCTCAATTGTCACAATATGACGACCCGATGTTTGCTAATGAATTCGACGTTAGAAAAAACTCCGTAGTGCTAACGATTAATCCTCTACCATTCCAGGCTGGGGTATATTCTGTAAACTTTGGACTTCATGATTTGTCAATGCACCCTATAGATGTCTTGATTGGCGCAGTCACAATAATTGTGGAGGACGACCCAAAGAGCGCCAGACCTTTTGTCTCCGACGGGTCAAACGGCTTCGTAGCGATCCCAGCAACTTGGGCGCTGTTGCCGAAAGGTCTTAGAGCATGAGTAGGAATTCCTTGTCCCTGTCAGTGCTCAGGTTAGCAAAAAAAATTCTACCCCAAGGGGCGAAAACGTATGTGCCTAATTGGCTACATAGATATTATAGGAAGAATCTCGCGCAGGAAGTCGTCGCTCGAGAAGGGGTGTTCTTCTGGCGTACATCACATGGAGTATCCTTGTTATTGGAGCCATCGAGCCGAAAGATTGATCGAACAATTATTGAGAAATCTTTTTATGAAAAGGCGATACTAGAACTGCTACAGCGCCTATCCAAAGCTGGTGGGGTCTTTTGGGATGTGGGCGCAAATATAGGAATATTTTCGACCCATTCTGCCCATTTCATGGGTTTCAGCCACACTGTAGCCTTTGAGCCCGACCCTGAAAATTTCTTCCGTTTGGTGAGCGCGGTAAGAAAAAATAAACTCGAAGATATTTCTCTTTTCAACGTGGCGCTCGGTAGTGAATTAGGTGTTTCAAACCTATTCCAATCTCCGACGGGCGATGGTGGCCTTTCTTCTCTTGAGAATAGATTCACAAAAACAAGCAGTTCGTCGTGTGTGGTTGTCCCAGGAGACTTGTTTAAGCAACATGCTTGTAGCTTCGGCGGCCTGTCCGTAGTGAAGATTGATGTGGAAGGCTTTGAGTTGCAGGTAATACGCGGAAGTAAAGAGGTTATTGCTCTTTATCTCCCTGTAATAATTATTGAGGTAACGTCTGAGGACGCAGTAGCTGCCTGCTTCGAGCTACGCGAACTCGGCTATGAGTTTTTTACATTATCACATGGAAAAGGAGGGCATCTTGTTTCTTGGTTGAATCAGGTTCAGCCGCAGATTCTGGAGCATGACAATGCTATTCTGATTCCCAAAGCTCGTATGGAACAAGTGCTTCACGATCTAAGCTTGGAGGTGCGAGTTGAGCCAAACAATGACTGAGAAGTTAAGAGTACTATGGGTAATGCCAAACTCCGGGGCAGTTTCTGAGCTATGGATGTTTCGCATGATCGAAGCTATTGGCGATATGATTTGCGGCGTTGTCACAAATGACGGAATGCTATTTTCGGAGATTGGACATTGGCAATCTTATGCTCTTCATCCGCCGAAAACGCGCGTTGAGAGGGTGTTGCATCGGTTTGGTTTGTCAAGAAGTAATGAGCCATTATCAAATATTTTAGCTAGGTCAAAACCTGATGTCCTATTTTTCAACTATCTGAGTTTCGCTCGGGGATTCGAGAAGATTGCGGATAGAAGCGGTTTGCCGGTAGTTTGTCACGCGCATGGTTTTGATGTATACACCGATCTACGACACAACGATGACCCCAACAAAAAAGTCCATAATCACGATTATGCCTCTGATATCCGGAGAATGGGCGAAAAGTGGACTATTATCGCAAATTCATTGTTTCTAAAGGGAAAGCTAATTGAATGCGGCGTGCCAGAGAAAAATATTGAACTTAAGTTTTTTGGTGTCGATGAAGTTGATGGCTGTATTCGGAAAAGAACTCGCTTGGAAAGTGACATTGGCGTTCTCTATTTGGGTAGACTAGTCGACTTCAAGGGGCCGGATCTTACGATAAAATCATTTGATTTGGCGTGCGACAGGGGGTTTCAGGGGTACCTTACGCTTGCGGGTGATGGTCCGTTACGGGCAACAATTGAATTGGCGCGAGCGGCATCAAAATGGGCGGATCGCATTCAAATTTTAGGGGCGGTAGACGGGAATCGTGGCAATTATCTTCGGCTGACACATAATATCTTCACGGCCCATAGTCGAATTGGCCCGATAAGCCGACAGGAGGAGGCATTTGGCGTTGCTTTCATTGAAGCCATGGCGTCTGGTTTACCGGTGGTCACCGGCAAAAGTGGTGGTTTGCCTGAAATTGTAAATGACCAAGTTACAGGGATATTGTTCGAGCCTGGCAGCGTAGAAGAGCATGCGACAGCACTTCTCGAGCTTTCACGTGATCATAATAAGCGAGAGAAAATGGGAAAAAAGGGAAGGGAACGAGCGAAACTGCGGTTTTCGCGCCAACAAGAATCTGCGCGCCTCCGAGAGATCATTAGCTCTGCGGTGAGAAAAGGCTAATCATGAGTTCCTCGGCACCTGTTCTCTTTTTGATCTTCAGCCGCCCTGATACGACTGCGCGAGTATTCGAGGCTATTCGTAAAGCGCGACCTGCTCGCCTCTACGTCGCCGCTGATGGGCCTCGTGCTGGAAGGCCGAAGGAGGCGGAGCGTTGCGAAGAAGCGCGCAGGGTTGTTTCGCAGGTGGACTGGCCCTGCGAGGTGAAGACCCTTTTTCGTGAACGAAACCTTGGCTGCCGTCGCGCCGTTAGCGGGGCGATCAGCTGGTTCTTTGAGCACGAGCAGGAGGGGATTATTCTTGAGGACGATTGCCTGCCAGATCCATCCTTCTTTACATTTTGTACCGCGCTTCTTGAGCGGTACAGAGACAATCCACGGGTCATGTGCATTACTGGGAACAACTTCCAAGCAGACATGCAGGCATGGCCTTTTAGCTACTACTATTCGATCTTCAACCATTGTTGGGGTTGGGCAAGTTGGCGGCGCGCGTGGGATCTTTATGACAGTGAACTAAAGAACTTCGACCTTGATCGCTCGCTGCGCGAACTGGATCAATTGAGCCGTGTGCAAGGCTTTGGAGCGCATTGGAAACAGATCTTGGATCGGGTGAAGAACGGCAAGATCGACAGCTGGGCGTACATTTGGACATGGTCCTGTTTCAGGGAAGGTGGACTGACCTGCACGCCGAGAACCAACCTTGTTTCTAACATTGGCTTCGGCCCCGAAGCTACCCACACGGTAGGCGAGGGATCGCCCTTAGCGAACCTCCCCGTCGCTCCGTTGCCCTCGCCATTCACTTCGCCCCACCACCTCGCTGCGGAACCGCGCTTCGACGATCATGTTGCGCGCGCTGTGTTTCGCGTCGCTTCGCACACGTCAACCGAGAAAGCGGTTAAGAGATTGCGACACATCGTGGGACGGACGCTGCGTTCGTTGGGCCTGCGATGAAGATAAATCTCGGCTGTGGCGGGCGCTACCGTCGTGACTGGATTAACATGGATTTCGTGCCGCGGCCCCCGCATGTCATGGGCCACGACCTTTCTAAACCCCTTCCTTTCGCTGAAGGCACGGCCGACATGATATATGCCTCCCATGTTCTGGAGCATTTCAACCGCTATGATGGCCTTCGCCTACTGAAGGAATGTCATCGCGTTCTCGCCCCTACGGCCGTGATCAGGATAATCGTTCCGGATCTTGAGGCAATAGCCCGCAACTACCTGCGGTGCCTTGAGGCTCGGCGCGCTGACAACCGAATTGACCCGGCCGACCATCTCTGGTCGGTTCTGACGATGATCGATCAGCTCAGTCGTAATCAGAGTGGCGGCGAGATGATCGAATTCCTCCGCGAGCGTCAGGCAGAAATGCTGGAGAATGTGTTTCGGCTCGAAGGGCCCGAGATTGCTACGCTGCATGCTCGATTAACACATCCGGGTGATGTTCCGCCTGTTGCAGATCGTCCGAGGCTAGCAAGTCGTCGATCGATCGTGCGTGCGCTAGTTCTTCGGGCAAAACTTTTGATGCTTAGGTTTATTCTGGGGCCGGAGGGCGAAGAGGTCGCGAGGATTGGAAAGTTCAGGCTTTCGGGTGAAGTCCACTACTGGATGTATGACTCCGTCTCGCTGGGCAGCGCCCTCGAGGATGCGGGCTTCACCGACGTCGTTGTTCGTGAGGCACACGAAAGCTATCTGCCGGGCTGGGCCGACGAACATCTCGATACCGAGCCGGGCGGCCACGTGTACAAGCCACTGTCGCTTTTCATGGAAGCGAGAAAGCCTGCATGATCTCCGTCCTTCACCTCTCCACAAGTGACATCGGTGGAGGCGCTGCCATTGCAGCCAGCCGTCTTCATTCCGCCCTCAGACGTGGCGGAACAGGTTCAAGTATGGCGGTCCGACACCGCCAATCGGCGGATGGTGCGATCGTGTCCATGCCTGTCAGGGCATACAAGCCGGGCATTCCGCGGCGTATTTGGGCGCGGGTGAGAGCACGAAGGTTAGGTGAAGAACGAACTGCCGTGGCTTCGGCCGTCTCGCAGGGGCATGGATACTTCTCGGGCAGCAAGGTTGACGGTCATGATCTACTCAAAAAGCGTCCGAAGGCCGATGTCATCAACCTTCACTGGGTCGCCAATTTTCTGGATTACCGTTCGTTCTTCAGCGGTCTTTCGCATGGCCAGCCCTTAGTCTGGACCTTGCACGACATGGCTCCGATGACAGGCGGATGTCATTATGCAACGTCTTGTGCACGTTTCACGGAGAATTGCGGTGCGTGTCCCATTATGGGGGCAACGAGGGAAAGGGACCTGACCCGTCGGATCCACGAGGGCAAGGCCAAGGCCCTAGGCCTGCTTGCCCAGGACACCACACGCATTGTCGCGCCCAGCAAGTGGATGGCCACGGAGGCGCGGCGCAGCAGTCTTCTCGGCAGGTTCGAGGTTGATGTCATCCCAAACGGTCTTGACGTAGACACCTTCACTCCCCGTGATCGCAGCTTGGCACGCGAGGTCCTTGGGTTGCCACAAGATGGTCACGTTATTCTCTTCGGGGCCGATAACCTGTCCGATCCCCGCAAGGGAATGGACCTTCTTCTGGCTGCGCTCGACGGACTTGACCCATCACTGTCCGTCACACTTGCCTCAATGGGTCATGGCGGCGCGAAGGGGCCGACTGGCAGCGTGGCCCTCGGACGCTTCGATAATCCCCGCCTCATGTCCTTTGTTTATAGCGCCGCAGATCTCTTTGTGTTGCCGACACGGGCAGACAATCTGCCCAACGTCCTTGTCGAGGCCATGGCCTGCGGGACTCCGTGTGTTTCTTTCCGGGTGGGTGGCGTGCCGGACGTGGTGCGGCACGGACAGACAGGACTTCTGGCCGAGCCCGAGGATATGGGGTCCCTCAGGCAGTGCATCGTAACCCTGCTCCAGGATGAAGAGATGCGTGGCCGGATGAGCCGAGCGTGCCGGGAGATCGCCGTAGAGGAGTATTCGGACACGCCCGTAGCGCGCAGGTATGTCGCCCTCTACGAGGAGCTCATCGAAGCATCCAGTACTTTGCGCGGCTGGGTTCCACTACCGACACATGCGCGATAACCGTCGACCTCACCATTCGATGGCGGCCAAAATCCTGACAGAACTTCGCAACAATCTGAAAACGCAATCCGTCTATGGAGATCCAGAGTTTGAAATCACGCACACTCCGGAACTGAGTGAGCCGTTCCCTCGACCTACTCTGGAACGTGGCCGAACCTGCCTTTGGCAAACTAGATAAATTTGGGAAATCGCCGTAGGCTCTGCCACACCTGTTGAGATTTTCTTGCGGTCCATCAACATTTCACTGAACCGGCCATGGAAGCGCAGTTTATCAGAATGCCCAAGATTTTTATCTTGAAGGTAATTGAGCGCATCCAATGCTCCATTTAACCGTTATCACAGTTGTGTTTAATGATTGTGAGGGCTTCCAGAGAACTGCAGGCTGTTTGACCTCACAAGTTGATCAGAATTTTTCTTGGATAGTTATTGATGGTGGCTCAATAGATGGCACTTTAGAAGAAATAGAGAAACACAGCGCACGCATATCGATATGGCTAAGTGAAAAAGATGATGGAATATACGAGGCCATGAATAAAGCCATAAAATTGGTCAGGGGGTCTCATGTTATTTTTTTGAATGCAGGAGACGAATTTTACTTCAATGCGATATCTGAATTCCGGAAAATTCTAAAAGTGTATCCAGAAAATAAATTAATAACATGCGATTGGGAAAGCATCAGAGAAGATGGCTCGATAGCCAGTATGACCGCTGAGCCGAATATGTTGCGCGAACGTATGTCGATTTGCCACCAAGCAACAGTCATACCAACAAAGATACTGAAAAAATTGAATGGCTTTGATGAAAAATTTCAGTATGCATCCGATTTTGATTTCTTCCTTAGGTGCCTCTTGTCCGACATCCCTTTCGTCCGTCTCGACAAGTGTCTTGTGAGATTCTACCGCGGTGGGGCAAGTGATCGACACCTGGTAAAATCGCGTATCGAGGTTATCAAGTCACTATGGCAGAATAATAGTCCGAGCAAAATTTCTGGAACAATTCTCTACTCACGATCCATTCTGAACTTTCTGTTGTTCCGCTAGCGTCAGCGACGAGTAATACATTCTTCAAAATGCGCAGGGAAATATGAGGGCCTTGAAATGTCAATTCTATCGAGATCGACGGGAGAAATCCACAAAAAGGCTGGAAAACCGAATTCTGCCAATAAGTCATTGCAGAGGTGAAAAACAGGAAACTCCTGTCGCAATAATATCTCTGCCAGAGAGCGTAGAGCGGCGGAGCCTACTTATTGACCGAGGTGTGCCTAAGGGGTGGATCGATCACTATTGGTGCGGTCAGGACTATCGTTCGGTGAAGGCAGAAGCACTTGCAGATGTTGCGGACATCGAAGCTCTTAATCGTGGCATTGGGCGGGAAGTCACTTCGGCAGAAATTGGCTGCGCCGCATCGCACCGAGCTGTCACCGAGTGGCTGGCTAGTGCTGAACATAATATGATGTTGGTATTCGAAGATGACATAATTCCGCAAAGGAAGAATTACATTGATGAGCTCAAGAATATAATTTCTGCTTTAAATCCGCATGCGGCCTCGGGCGCAGCATTTGTTTGCCATATTGGCGCGCCATTTGGCCTAATTGATGGGGTGCTCAAGCGTAGGGTTCTGATGCCTGAAGAAATAGGCAATCAATTGCAGCAAAAACTGTGGCTTCACACTGACCCGGTGCGTGGGCTTTGGCGTGCACACGCCTATTTGATATCAAGATCTGCCGCTATCCGGGCCGTATCCCTTGAGCGTCGAATTCAAACACTGGCTGACGATTGGAGGCTCAGGCGTGAACTAGGTTTTTTTGACGAGTTGTTTTTTGTTGATCCGCGAGTCTTTTCTCAGGATGAAGTGGTGTCGAGTACAATAGGACACCGGCGTCAGTCATCATGTTCTTCACGTAGTATTGGGTCTCGCCCTGGCAGCCAGAATGCATTGAATGCGCGGAGGTGGTTTAATCGAGTTTCAGATGCTATGCTGATTCGTGCAAAGATAAAAAAGGCTCAAATTCTTCAATATTTTTCTTACCGGATTTATGATTGATGACGCTAATTTTTCGGTGCGGAGTCCTGTTGATCAAATCGATCTTCTCGTAATTTTCTGCGAAAGATGAACTGAATGATAAGGTGCAATCAAGGTTTCGAAGATTATTTTTATTTTTGGGTTGCAGTCGGCAGCCCCCGCTCGGTGTATTCAGTCCAAAATTAAGAGATGCTATAGTGAAGATTCTCCATGTTGCGAGCTGGTATCCGAACCCTTGGGACGATATCGAGGGAAATTTCGTTCGCGACCAGATCTCTTTATTCAAGAAGGAGTTTCCCGCTGATGTTGTGGTGGTTCAGGTCCGTCCCAAATTCGGATGTTGGCCGAGATTTTCACGTTGTAATCTCGAGGGTGGTGCTCGCGGCTATGTACTGCATGCGCCAGTGCGATCGGGCAGCAAGCTGCTGGAATGGCTTTCGACGCTTCTTCTATTGAGCGCATTGGTGCGGGAAGGGGCCTGGCGGTTTGACGCCTTCCACTTTCACATCGCCTACCCTTTACTGATTCACGTGCGGTTCTGGCGTTGGGTGTTTCGAAGGGACATTTTAATTAGCGAGCATTGGTCAGCCTATCACTATAAGTTCAACCTTCGAGAAGATTCCAGAGCTCTTGGGCATATGCGTCGTCCCTTTCAGCAGGGTTTTCCCGTTTTTGCCGTATCTTGGGCACTTCTTGAAGATATCCAGAATTTTGCAAAGCGTGACGATTTCAAGGGTTTTGTGCTTCCAAATGTTGTGCCTCTGCACGGTGCTGCTCGAATGCAAGGGGAGGCTCCGGTGCTATTCGCTGTCAATAGGTGGGTGTCCGTGAAGAACCCCATGCCGATGTTGGACGGGCTGCACCGCGCAGCGGAGGCCGGCCAGTCTTTCACACTGGTGCTTGGTGGCTATGGGGATTTGATCGAGGAAATGAAAGCCTTTGTTGAGACCAGCGCCTTGCGCGAGCGCACGCGCTTCACGGGAAAACTGACCAAGCCTGAGATCGCTGAGCTGCTCTCGAAGAGCGATGGTTATCTTTTCTCCTCAGACTACGAGACCTTTTCCATCGCCTGTGCTGAAGCCCTCGGCGCAGGCGTTCCGTTGATTGGCCCGCATATCTCTGCGATTGCTGAATACGCAGGATCATCGGACTGGCTGGAGGTTTCGTCGCGGACGCCCCAAGCTTGGGAAGATGCGATCAGGACTTTTCTTAGCACTTGGGCACGCGGGGGCTGGAATCGGGAGGCTATTGCCTTTCGTGCAACTCAACGATTCTCCGAGTCCCGCCTTCGTGCAGACTACCGGGCCGCGATGCTCAGTCTGGGCCTGGATGACGACAAATGAAGCTCGTGCAAAGTGTGCTAGGATCATTGCGTACGCGGCTTGACCGGGTAAACGTCATCGCCAGCGGTGCTCGAATTGCATCGGGCGCATGGGTATCTGGATCCGAAATCAGCTCGGGTTCTCAGATTGGATCGGGTTGTAAAATCTATCGTGCAATCTTGTCGGGGCATGTGGAGGTGGCGCGCTACACATCTCTATGGGGTCCCTCTATCCTTGTGTCGGGCGGCGCTCATGGCGTGCATATCGGATCCTTTTGCTCGATAGCGCATCATGTGTTCCTGCAGGAGCAATTCCATAATGCACAGCGTACGACGACCTACTTCATCGAGCGAAATTTTTTGGCACAACCGGAGCCACCGGAAGCCCTCATCAGCAAGGGCCCCATCCGCATCGGGCATGATGTTTGGATCGGCGCAGGCGCGCAGGTGCTGTCAGGTGTCACGGTTGGCGACGGGGCCGTCGTTGGTGCAGGGGCGATCGTCACGCGCGATGTTGCCCCCTACGCGGTCGTCGCAGGCAACCCTGCTCGCATCATCCGGTACCGCTTTGAAGCCGACCGGATTGCCCGGCTTCTGGATCTGCAGTGGTGGAATTGGAGCGAAGACCGGTTGCGCAGCGAGAGTGCTTTTCTGACTGAGGTTGTGAACCGGCCGGATTGAGTACCATTCTCGTCATCTCGCCCGAGCCGTGGGACGGACATTTCGTCAGCAAGCACCACTATGCCCGCGAATTGTCACGGCGTGGACACCGGGTGCTGTTTCATGGCCCGCCTGTCAACAGCGGCCCGATGCGGTTGGTGTCGGTGACGGATACGCCAGGTGAGCTGTTCGTGCTGCACGCCCCGCGCGTAGCCCCGGGCCTCCGGTTCATGCCACCAATCTTGAGACGGGCGCTGGAAGCCTATTGGCTGAGGCAGGTGGAACGACTGGCGGGTGCGCGCGTAGACGTCGTCTGGAATTTCGAGAATTCCCGCTTCTTCGACCTGCGCTTTGCCGGCGAAAGACTGACGATCTATCAGCAGGTCGACCTCAACCAGGAGTTTCATCCCGAGGTGGCCGCCAGGACGGCCGACCACGTCTTTTGCACCACGGGCTGGATCAAGGAGCGGCTCGGTGCCGTTCGTTCAGACGTTCGCATCGTTCATCACGGTGTGCAGTCTGGTCCCATTGATCCATCGAGTGAGGCAGGACTATTCGCGCCGGACAAGGTCAACTGTGTCTATGCGGGCAACCTATCGATGCAGTACCTTGATCGCGAGCTTATATTGCGGTGCGCCGAGACTTACCCGACTGCGATCTTTCACTTTTTTGGCGGCTTCAAGACAGAGGATGAGTTTCGAAACCGTCTCGCCGCGCATCCCAACGTGCGCCTTCACGGAAAGGTGGACACGCGGCGGATGCTTCCGATCCTTTCAAATGCCGATATTCTCATGGTGACCTATCAGAAGGCGCACTTCCGGGATCAGGCCAACCCGCACAAGATGATGGAATACATGATGAGCGGGAAAGTTACGGTGGCCACCTATACCGGTGAGTATGATCGCGTCGGTGACCTGCTTGTGATGTGCGCTCCTGACGCAGATTACGTGAAGCTCCTGGGCCAGGTAATAAACGACATTGAGATTTGGAACACGCCTGAACTTATGAACCGTCGAAGGGCGTTCGCGGCGGACAACACCTATTCCCGGCAGCTTGACCGTATCGCCGAAGCCCTTGGCCCGAGAGGCCATCTGATTTCTTGAATATAGGACCATTCCGTGACCCAAACGACGACCTCAATCGTCATCTTTCTCTACAACCGGCTCTTCGATCCACTGATCCAGGGGAATTTCTGGCTCTACATCAAGGACTACATCTGCGATCCAAGTGCAGAAGTCCGGTTTCATGTCGTCACGTACGAAGACCCGCGCCATCCATTGACGGCGGAACAGAAGGCGATGGTGGAGACCTGGAAAGCCCGGGGGCTCGAGTGGACCGCCCTGACCTGGCATCCTGGCATGAGCCTGTGGCAGAAGTTCAAGGACGTCGCCTCCGGGCTTGTGGCTGTAGGCCGTCTGCGCCGGAAAGGCTACCGTCACATCGTGGCCCTCGGATCAGTGGCCGGATCCTTTGCCTACATGTGTGCGACAGCCCTCCGGATGCGGCTCTTCCTGTACCAGTACGAGCCGCATAGCGACGTTTCCGTGGCTTCAGGTGCGTGGGACCGGACAAGCCTTCAGTATCATCTTGCGCGTTTCTTCGAACGTAGGTCTGCGCATTTTGCACATGTCATCGCGTCGGGAACCCGGTTCATGGGGGAACGTTTGAAGGACGATTGGCGTGTGCGGGCGGAGTTCTTTCGTATCCCCACGGTGGTGAATGAAAGCAAGTTCCAGTTCGATCCCGCAGTCGCCCAAGGGATGCGGGACGACCTTGGACTTGAACCCGACCAGCCTGTGTTGTTCTACACGGGCAAGTTCGGCGGCCTCTACTACTCTGTCGAAATCGCCAAGGCGTTTGCATGGCTGCGGGACCATAAACCACGCCTGCACATGCTGATCGTGACGCCCAACGAGGATGACTATGTGCATGGCCTTTTCGATGTGGCTGGCGTTGACCGGGCACACTACACTGTGTGTCACAGCAGATACGACGAGATTGAACGCTTCTACTTCGTCGGAGACCTTGGCCTGATCACGATCCCTCCAGGTCCTGGGCAGGAGTTCCGCTCCAGCATCAAGGTTGGCGAGTATCTTTGTGCCGGCATGCCCTTCCTGACACCGTCCGGTGTTTCTGAAGACTACATTCACGCAACCGAGCAGGACGTCGGTGTGGTCGTCCGGGACTACAGCGAGCCCGAAATCCGCAAGGCATGGCCCGAAATCGAACGCTTCCTGTCCATGGACATCGAGGAGCGCCGCAGGCGTTGCCGCGACTTCGGCATCGAGTACCGTGGATTTTCGTCTTTGAACCCGGTGTTCAGGCGGGCGATCGGTGCCTTGATCAAGACGTGAAGGCGACAGAATGAAGAATGTTATGGTAACGGGCGGCACCGGATCGGTTGGCCGAGCCGTCGTTGACAGGCTACTTGAAGAGCGTCCCGAAGTGGAACGCATCACGGTCTACTCGCGTGATGAGCACAAGCAGGGCGATATGGCCCGAGCCATGGAAGGCCACGGGGATCGACTGGATTTCGTCCTCGGTGACATCAGGGATCGTGACCGACTGGGCGCTGCCCTTCATGGTGTCGATACCATTGTTCATACCGCAGCCATGCGACTTGTGCCGCACGCGGAGGCCAATCCGTCCGAATGCATGCGCGTGAACGTCGAAGGCGCAATGGCGCTTGCGACCGAGGCGAGACGAAGCGGTGTCGCCAAGGTCGTGGCCATCTCCAGCGACAAGGCCGTCGCTCCTACGACGATCTACGGTGCGTCCAAGTTCGCGATGGAACGGATTCTGCTGGATGCGGACCGCAAGACAGATACGCGGTTTTCGCTGGTACGCTACGCCAATATCCTCAACAGCCGGTCCTCCGTCGCGCCCTTGTTCCTCAAGCAGCGTGAAACCGGCGTGCTGACGATCACGGATCCCAACATGACGCGCTTCTCGATCACCATGACGGAAGGGGTGGACCTGATTATGTTTGCCCTCGACCATGGCTGGGGAGGAGAGGCGATCTGCCCGATCTCGCCGTCCTACCGCGTGGGCGACATGGCTATGGCCATCGCACCCGAGGCGGAGCATCGCATCATCGGCGCACGCCCGGGTGAAAAACTGCATGAAGCGATGTTTTCCATGACCGAAGCTCCCTTTGTCGCGCGCCGGGACAAGCATTACATCGTGACGACCGTGCGCGGGCGTTGGGACTTGGCGGGATATTGCGCCAAGGTGCCTGAGGCGGCGCCACTGGAGAGGCTGTTCGAATATAATTCCGGTGACAATGAAAAATTCCTTAGCGTTGAAGCGATTAGGGATGTTGTAGATTCTCTGTTCGAGGGGGTTTAGGGGTGATGAGTAAAATTTCCGCCCTTGGGATGGTTGTAAAAAGAGACGGGCCGAAGTTGGCCGCAATCAGGGTCCTAAGGTCTTATTCACAATGGTTATCAAGAAGAAATGAGCTGCCCAACGATATCGAGTATTTGAAGCTCAAGGTCCTGGATCATCTCTTGGGGATACATGGCCGTGCGGTTGCCCACGGCCCCTTGAAGGGAATGAAGTTCGCCGCTGAGGGTTGGTGGGGCGGGGCCGATCTAAACGCCAAGATACTCGGAATTTACGAAAAGCATGTTCTGGAGAAGATATGCGCTTCGGTGACTTCGCCTTCAGCTGTCTTCATCGACATCGGGTGTGCGGATGGTTTTTTCGCTATAGGAGCGGTTTATGCGGGTATCTTTGACAAGGCTTACGCCTTCGATATCGCGAAAGAAGCTCGATCGCAAACACGTCTGAATGCGGAAATCAATGGCCTGGCAGAACGTGTTGTCGTGGAATCCGAAGCTTCCACAGAGACAATAAAGTCTATTTGCTATGAACACGACGAAGTGTTCACACTGATTGATATCGAGGGGGCTGAGTTCGATTATTTGACCGATGAACTGCTCGATGTCCTCAATTCATGCAAAATAATCATTGAGCTGCATCCTTGGGTTACCTCCGATGATGTCCGGGAAGCGTTTTTTCAGCGGGTTTCCCAGCATTTCAATGTAAGCTACCTTGCGCATAGTCCTGTGAATATTCACCAGTTTCCCGAGTTGGAACGTTTTTCGGATGATGCGAGATGCCTATGCCTCAGCGAAAATAGGCGCCAGCTATCACAGCATATTTTCTTGACGCCCAAATGACATCAGCACAGTCCGCTGCCCCCGAGGCTGACGTGATTAATGTCATTTTTTCAGCAGACCAAGGTCATGCACCATTTGCGGCCGCCGTTATCCGGTCTGTCGTGCTTTCAGCGAATGATGACGACCGCCTTCGTTTCTTTGTTCTCACTCTGGGTCTGCCAAGGCGTGACGAAGAGAGATTTGCGCTCCTCTCCAGAGCTTTAGACGTACCGATCGAGGTCATTAGAGCGCCAGATGATCTCGTAGCGGGCATGCCGGATAATGCGCTTACGAAGGTGGCATACCTTCGCTTTTTTTCTGGGATTTTGCTTCCTGAAGTGCAAATTGCTGTATATCTTGACACGGATATCCTAGTAAGATGCTCACTATCGGAGATTTTGAAGAATTTCAATTCTGGCTCATATAAAGCAATTGCAGTAAGGGATGCTACGTCGTTAACTGGCTGGAAGGGTTTGGAAAATGAAGTTTCAAAAGATTTTGATAGGGGTAATTATTTTAACTCGGGCGTAATGGTGCTTGACCTTAATTACCTAAGGCGAGAAAGGGCACACGTAATCTTGCCGCGGATAGTGGGTGATCTAAAAAAATCAATCCTACTTGATCAGTCCGCTCTGAATGTCTTTTTCCGAGGTAATGTTCTTTTTCTTCCGGCGGATTACAACTACATATTAGACGTCTATGATGAGATTGTTACAAGAGATATGGTTCGATTTTCCTTTCTTTTGGGGGCTTTTCTGAATCCCAAGATTGTACATTTTGCAAATTTCAAAAAGCCATGGCAGCGGCGTTTCCCACAGCGATTTGCTTCTAGTTACCGCCAACATTTGAAAAATACTCCCTGGGGGAAGGATGCCCTGCCACGATTGACGCTTCGCAATCAGGTTGGGCGGGCAGTTAGGATGCCTTCTCATTGTAGGAGAATGGCTGCCTACACGCGAATTTGGCTGGTTAAGAAATGGACTGGATAAGCCAGGCGTGAAAGTCATTTCCCTCACCTCCATCCCCCGCCGTTTTGCTGGGCTGGGCCAGACACTGGAGTCGCTGGTTGCGCAGGAGGCCGATCAGGTGCGGCTTTACATCCCCCGCACCTACAGGCGTTTTCCTGACTGGGATGGTAGTCTGCCATCGGTGCCCTCCAGCGTGCAGATCTTCCGATGCGATCGCGATCTTGGCCCCGCGACAAAAATCCTGCCCGCGTGCAAGGATCTTCGGGGACGGGATGCTCAAATACTACTGTGTGATGATGATGGTATTTTTTCTGATGGTTGGGCAGACAGGCTCTTCAAGATTCAAGCGGAGCGCCCTTCGGAAGTGGTCGCCGGCTACGCCCGTGCGGCGGAGGGCTACGTGCCCAACCCCGTGACGCTGCTCAAGCAGCCCCGCCTTCGTGAGATCCCCATCAGAAGGGATATTCCGTACCGTTTTGGCCGCCTGATGCATAAGGTTTTTGGGATGCGGGCGCCTTTGCGGCGTCCTATTGGGCGGGCTGGGTATGGTGAAGTCTTCTTTGGTGTTGCTGGCGCCGTGGTGCGGCCCGAGTTCTTCGATGACGTGGCCTATGACATCCCAGAGGAAGCTTGGGCCGTCGACGATGTGTGGTTGTCGGCGCAGCTTGCGCGGCGCGGTATCCCCATCTTTTGCCCGCGCCGCCACCCAATGCCCAAGGCTGCGGATCATGCCTCGCTTGAAGCGCTTGCCGATCTCGAGCTGGAGGCGGGCCGGCGGCAGGACCTGAACAGGTTGGCTGCAAGATATTGCCAGGAGCAGTTCGGCGTCTGGCTGAGCTAGAAGCAAGCCTGTCGCTGTTCGGCAGCTGACCGATGCGGCGTGCAATGCGCGAACTTGGAGAATACGTGCCGACTGTTTCCATCGTAACACCTGCCTACAATGCTGAGCACGTCATCGGCGAGGCTGCCGCATCCATCGCGGCTCAGGATCTCGAGGATTGGGAGTGGATCGTCGTCGATGATGGAAGCAGTGATGGAACCGCCGACCGGATCAAGGCCATCCATGACGATCGCGTCACTCTCATCCGTCAAGAGAACAGAGGGGTAAGCGCGGCCCGAAATGCCGCACTCGATGTCGTCAGGGGCAATTACGTCACCTTTCTCGATGCAGACGATCGCCTGCCGCAGGGCTCCTTGAGCCGGCGTGTCGCCTTTCTCGAGGAGCACCCCGACGTCGATATCCTCAATGGGGGCATCGAGAGGGTTGGACAAACGCGCGATCTCAAGCGTTATCGGCCCTCCACCGATGCTGGCCCGCTCTTCCCCAGGATTGCACAGCTCGATGAAGGCGTCTTCTTCGGACCCTTCTACATGATGCGGCGATCCGTCATCGGCGATCATCGCTTCCCCGAAGGCGTGACCCATTGCGAGGACCTCATCTTCTTCACCGAGCTCGCTCACGAGCGCGATCTCACCTACGCAGGGATCGAGGATATCGTCTACGAATACCGCGTGAGCCCCGGTTCAGCGATGTCGGACCTCGATGGGATCGAGGCCGGGTATCTCGAGTACCTCCGTCGTGTCCTTCTACTGGAGAGGATGACGCCTGCAATGCGCAGCGATCTGCGAAGGCGGATCGCCTCCATCATGGCTAAGTCCTGGCTGCGGCGCGGACGTCCGGCGAGGGCGCTCGCAGCCGCTGCGCAGATGTTGCGGGCTTGACCATCCCGGCTTCGGGGCTTCTGGTCAGGCGATGCACCAGTTCCCTGACCTTCGAAGAGTGAGAATTTGATCACATGAGCAAACGCGCCCTCATCACAGGCATCACGGGTCAGGACGGCTCCTATCTCGCAGAATTCCTGCTCGAGAAGGGCTACGAGGTGCACGGCATCAAGCGTCGCGCTTCGATGTTCAACACCCAACGCATCGATCACATCTACGAGGATCCGCACGTCAAGAACCCGCAGATGAGGTTGCATTACGGCGACCTGACCGACACCTCGAACCTCACCCGTATACTTGCGGAGGTTCGGCCAGACGAGGTCTACAATCTCGGCGCCCAGTCCCACGTCGCGGTCAGCTTCGAGGCCCCAGAATACACCGCCGATGTCGATGCCATCGGCACGCTGCGGCTTCTCGAGGCGATCCGTTTCCTGGGGCTCGACAGGACGACGCGTTTCTACCAGGCATCAACGTCGGAGCTCTACGGCCTCGTCCAAGAGACGCCACAGACCGAGACTACGCCCTTCCATCCGAGGAGTCCTTACGCAGTCGCCAAAATGTACGCGTATTGGATCACGGTGAACTACCGAGAGGCCTACGGGATCTACGCCTGCAACGGCATCCTGTTCAATCACGAGAGCCCACGACGCGGGGAGACCTTCGTCACCCGCAAGATCACGCGGGGCCTCGCCAATATCGCGCAAGGCTTGGAGCCCTGCCTATACATGGGCAACATCGATGCGCTGCGCGACTGGGGTCACGCGAAAGACTACGTCCGCATGCAGTGGATGATGCTGCAGCAGGAAGAGCCTGAGGATTACGTGATCGCGACGGGCAAGCAGTATTCCGTGCGCGACTTCATCACCTGGGCGGCAGAGGATCTCGGGATCGAGCTCGCCTTCGAGGGCGAAGGGGTGGGCGAGATCGCACGCGTCGCTTCTGTGACGGGAGACAAGGCACCCGCCGTGAAGCCTGGTGATGTCGTCCTCCGCATCGACCCGAAGTACTTCCGCCCAGCGGAGGTGGAAACGCTCCTCGGCGATCCGTCTAAGGCCAAGGCGAAGCTCGGATGGGAGCCCGAGATCACGGCCCGCGAGATGTGTGCGGAGATGGTCGCAGAGGACCTGAAATCTGCTCAGCGCCACGCCTTCCTCAAATCGCATGGCTACGACATCTCCGTCGCCGTGGAGGGTTAGGGGGCGTCCATGGGAAAGATCTTCCTCGCCGGGCACCGGGGGATGGTGGGGAGCGCCATCCTGCGTCGCCTCGAGGCGCGGGGCGTGGACACCGTAACCCGCACCCATGCCGAGCTTGACCTAACCGATGAGGCCGCCGTCCGTGCTTTCATGCAGGAAGAACGCCCCGAGGCCGTCATCCTCGCCGCGGCGAGGGTGGGTGGCATCCACGCCAACAACAGCTACCCCGCCGAGTTCATCCGCGACAACCTCGCGATCGAGCTCAACGTGATCCATGAGGCCTGGTCAGCAGGGGTTGAACGCCTTCTCTTCCTCGGGTCGTCCTGCATTTACCCCCGCAACGCCGATCAGCCGATGCGGGAAGACGCCCTCCTCACGGGAACTCTGGAGCCGACAAACGAGCCCTATGCCATCGCCAAGATCGCGGGCATCAAGCTTTGCGAAAGCTACAACCGGCAATACGGCACCGACTACCGCAGCGTAATGCCGACGAACCTCTACGGGCCCGGAGACAACTTCCACCCTGAGAACAGCCACGTTCTGCCCGCGCTCATCCGTCGCTTCCATGAGGCCACGCAGGAAGGCTGGGACGAGGTCGTAATCTGGGGAACGGGGACCCCTAGAAGGGAGTTCCTGCATGTTGATGATATGGCCGAGGCATCACTCTTCGTGATGGACCTCGACCGCGCCACCTACGATGCCAACACCGAACCGATGCTCAGCCACATCAATGTCGGGACGGGCACGGATGTAAGCATCCTTGAGCTGGCGCAGATGGTGGCCGAGGTCACTGGCTTCGAGGGGGAGATCCGCTGCGATACGACCAAGCCAGATGGCACGCCCCGAAAGTTGATGGATGTTTCTCGGCTCGCCGACATGGGGTGGCAGGCGAAGATCGATCTTCGCGAGGGTATCGCTGAGACCTATCGCTGGTTCCTGGACCACACCGCGGAAGCGCGGCTCTGATCGCCGACCTGGTGGTATTTCAAGGGGATCTGACTGCGCCCTGTAGCATCCGTCCCCCTTCTATTCCCACGGATTGTGATCGGCCTGTTCGAGGTAGCGCGCGAGGACGTTGACGGACTTCCAGCCACCGGCCCGCATGATGCCAACCGTGTCGAGGCCTCTGCAGAGCAGATCCTGTGCCGCTCCGATGCGCATGCTGTGACCGGTGAAGGTCCTCACAACCTCCGGTGGCTCGCCACATCGCGCCGCAGCTGACTTGATAACGCGCTTCAATGTGGTTGTGCTCAGGCCGCGGTCGATGGGGACGTTCTGGTAGATCGGACAAAAGAGCCACGACGTCTTCGACCCGCGCCAGTCGAGCCACGCCTCCAACAAGTCGGCTGAACGCGTGGAACAGAAGGCGAGCCTCCCGAACCCGAAGGGATCGGATTTCGAGCGGCGGATGAGGAAACGGTATGTCCCGTTGTCGGCCGGTTCGAAGTCATCATCGCGGAGGGCCACGAGCTCAGACCGCCGCGTGAGAAGGTCGTAGCCGAGAGACATCATGGTCCGGTTGCGCAGCCCGGTCGGTGTGTCAGGCTCGCTCGCGATGAAGGCGTCGAGATAGGCTTTGGTCAGGCCCTTCGCCTGTTGCGGGCGGGACCGCTTGCTTCGTCGCACGCGCCGGAGGGTGAGATTGATGTCCTCGTCATAGGTCGGGTCGGGCAGGCCGAGAAGCCGGTGCACCTTCCGGATCGCGTAGAGGCGACGCTTCACCGTTGAGGTGCACTTGGATTCACCCTGGTCTGCCAGAAACCTGCACACCGTCGCGACTCTGGCAGGGAAGGGGGCCTCGATGCCGACCTCCGCACACCATTTCACGAAAGCCTCGACATCATTGCGGTATGCCCGCATCGTTGATGGCGCATACGCGCCCTCGAGGCGTTGGAAGTGGGAGTGCCAGTCGTTGTTTGCCATTTCTCTCAAACTTTCGGTCATTCTTAAATGAGTATCACATGATACCAAATGGTCCAACAGGTTTGCAAGTGCGCTTGGGACGTTTGGCGTTGCGGTGGAGTGTTGAGGAACTCGCCGTGCGCTCAAGAATAAGCACGAGCACAATTAAGAGGATTGAGGCTTCAGACGGCGTGCCCAACGCCACGGATGCCAACGTGACGGCCATTGTGGATGCGCTTAAAGCCGCCGGTATTGAGTTCATCGGCACACCCGACGACCGGCCCGGTATTCGCATCGCGAATACGAGGGGGTGAGCCGGCGGCACTTCAGTGACGTGCAAACGACCCACAATCTGCTCAACAGGAAATTCATCGACGGGGTATGGCCCACCATAAACTCAAGTGATTCGTCAGTGTATGAAGGCTCCAAAGGCCTTTGACGGCCGCCCTTCGAAAACAATGGAGCAGTCACATGTTGGACGTCATCACTGGTGCAACGAACCCCCTTTGGGCCCGTCGTCTTCGTGTCGACAGAACCGCCCCTCTTCATCACTGCGATCCTGCAGATCGGCGGATCGCCATCTGTGACCAGGCGGAACTGAATGCGCCTCGTTGGCATCCTTCGGATGACGTCGTCGGGGCAAACCTGGCAAACGACGGGACCGACCCTCGTCGTCATCGTCCGTTCGAGGATAACGAAGATCGCTCTGCGACCGGTGGGCTTTCCCCGATCTTTCTGGGCGGGCCTTGGGGCCGGGCGACAGTCCGTTCGGTGGGGCAGGGTACGTTTGGTCGGAGTGCCATGTGATGGGCGCTCTCTCCAAGACTGACCCCGCCCGCTTCGGCCTCGCGAGCTTCGCGGATGTCCTTCCCCCTCGTGGGCGCATCGTCGGGGAAGACCCCTCCGACTTCACGGCCTTCAGGGAGGCCCTGATTCAGGACCTCGCACCGGCGACCGCGTATGAGGCCGTCCTCGCAGAAAACCTCGTCCGCATGGAGTGGGACCTCCTCCAGCACCGCAGCATGCGCGACGCAGGCGTTCGTCGGTCCATCAGGGACAGGATCAAGGACGCCGTCGTTGCTGAGGCGAAAGCAGCCTACGGGTCGGAGATGAACGAGGCGAAGCAGCGCTACATCGAAGAGGGTGGGTACGGCTTCAATTTCGAGCGCCCGTACGACTTCGATGAGGCAGCGGCCGAGGAAGTGGGAGCGGACCTCGCCATGCGGGCCGTTTCAGAAGATGCGGGGACGAGGTCGGAGGCTTATGAAGAGATCGCGCGGCTCGGCCTCCTCCCCGTCGACTTGATGGCGGATGCGTACAGCTCTGCAGGGCGTGCGGTTGCGTATCACGAGGAGCAGATACGCGACCTCGAGAGGCGCTGCGCAGGTCAGCGGAGGGAGTTCGACGCCCTCGTCTCGAAGCGTCCGATTGACGTCGATGGTGCGGGCTCGTGATGGACAGTGCTCGGGCCTTTCGAAACAGGTCCAATGCATCGAAGAGCACGGGCCCCCGCACGGTGGAGGGCAAGAGGCGGTCTTCCCGCAACGCCTTTCGGCACGGTGCGACGGCGAGGCCGGACCCGGAGGCCGTTGCGATGTGGTTGAGGATCGTCCTCAACGACCCTGACGTCGGTGAGGACGACATCCTATCGGGAGACGAGGTCATGACGGCTGCCCTCCACCTCGCGCGGGCCGAGGCCTCCCTCGTCGCTGCGGAGGGGGCGCTCTTGGAGTTCGAGAGAGGAACGGCGCCCCCCAGCGATGTGGCGAAGACGTTCTTCGAGGAGAGGAAGATGCTCCTCGACTGGATGAATGAGTTCGAAATTGAGGGTCTCATGACGGAAGACGACCGTGAACATGCGTCGAAGCTCCTCCGTCAGCAGGGGCTGATCATCCACCGCGAGACGTCGATTGGTGGGGAGAGGCACAAGCTCCTCCAGCTCTACGCGAGACGGGCGAGGAGACGGAGGGAGAAGGCCTTCCACGCGTGGTTGGACATCAGCGCAGCATTAGGGGCCAATTTGAAGAAACGAAGCCAGAGTACAACTTCTGATTGAAATTCAAAAGGGCGTCAGTTTATCGCCCAACCACAGGAAAATAATACATTAAACGGCGTCGTTCTTTGCTGAGCCTAGGCCGCCTCGGTCCGGCGTTGCAAATGCCCGATGTTACTCCTTATCGCGCCCTCACCGACACGGGCCCGCTCTTCCCGAGGATCGCTAAGTTCGACGAGGGGGTCTTCTTCGGCCCCTTCTACATGATGCGGCGGTCCGCGATCGGTGATCACCGTTTCCCCGAGGGCGTCACCCACTGTGAGGACCTCATCTTCTTCACGGAGCTCGCGCACGACCGCGACCTCAGGGCCGCCGCGAAGCTGTTGCAGCTTTGAACATCCAGGCCCGGCTGCCTCTGCGCATTCGGATCGAGGACGAGCTCATGACGCACCCAACACACAGGATGCTCTTAAGTCAGCTCGATATCTTCTCGATCAGGGTGACCCCCTCCAGTCCCGCGAAATGCGCGTCGCAAGTCAGGAGCGTTGCGCCCATGGCGCGGGTGGTGGCGAAGATGATCGCGTCGGCCGTAGCAAGTTTGTACCCTCGGCAGGCCTCGGAAGCCGCCAGGGCGATCTCGGTGTCGAGCGGGACCACCTGGCAGAGTTGCGTGAATGCGATGACCTGATCGGCCTTGTCCTCGCCCACCTCGCGCGCCAGCCATTTCGCCAGCTCCAGCTGAACCATGGTCGGGACGAGCCACTCCGCCTGCTCCGGCAGGTGCTCGGCAATCTGATCGCCCGTCGGTGAGCCGATAAGCCATTCTATCCATGCCGAGGTATCGACGAGGATCATCAGACCCGGTCCGTCCGATCGCGATAATCGGTGGCGGACGCGCCGCGTGCGAGACCTTTCAGCGTTTCGCGCTTCGGCACCGGCACCAGGAGGACGCCGGTCCCCTTCGGAATAAAGGCGAAGGTCAATCCGGCCTCCCAGCGGTGTGCTGTCCGGATCGCTTTGGGGATGGAGATCTGGAACTTCGAGGACAAGGTCGCAGTTTCGGCCATTTTCATACCTTCTCCTAATCGACATATTAGAAGTAAGAAATCTAGTGGAGAATGCAAGAGCGTTGGCCTCTCTGATCATCGTGTGAATCAGCCCGGGAGCATCGAGCTGCCGAAGATCTCCTTTCTACACCCACGGATTGTGATCGGCCTGCTCGAGATACCGCGCGAGGACGTTGACGGACTTCCAGCCACCGGCCCTCATGATCCCGACCGTGTCGAGACCTCTGCAGAGCAGGTCCTGCGCTGCCCCGATGCGCATGCTGTGACCGCTGAAAGTCTTCACGACCTCCGGCGGCTCGCCACACCGCGCCGCGGCTGACTTGATGACGTGCTTCACGGTGCTCGTGCTGAGACCCCGGTCGATGGGGACGTTTTGCGAAGCCACATCGGCGTGTCAGGCTCGCTCGCGAAGAAGGCCTCCAGATAGCCCTTGCTCAGACCCTTGGCCTGTTTCGGGCGAGAGCGCTTGCTCTGACGCACACGCCGGAGGGTGAGGTTGACCGCGACCTCACCTTCGCGGGGATCGAGGATATCGTCGACGAATATCCGTACGCATTTATCGTGAGGTCACAATGGCTCGTGCAAAGGTCAATCTGACACTGGATGCTGAGGTCGTCGAAACGGCGCGGTCCCTGGGCCTCAACATGTCGCGCCTCGCAGAGGCTGCGATCGCCGACACCGCGAGGATCGAACGCAATCGAATTTGGCGGGAAGAGAACCAATCCTCTATTGACGCGTACGCGGAGGAGGTCGCCACGAACGGTGTGCCCCTGGCAGGCTTCCGGAGCTTTTGAGGCGCTCGTCCAGTGGCACAATTCGATATCTTTCGCCTGAGGGGTGGACAACTCGTCGCTGATCTTCAAACCGATCTTATCGGTATCGATGCGTCGCGCGTCGTGGCGCCGTTGCGTGAAGAGGGCCGATATGCTGCCTTTCCGGGCCTTACGCCCTCTGTCGATGTGGATGGCATGGTGTGGATTGTCCGCATCCATGAGCTGGCGGCCATACCAGGATCGGAGCTTGGCGAAAGGATGGGTTCCTTGGTAGACCAACGCGACGCCTTGAAGCATGCGATCGATATCCTGATCGACGGCGTTTGAGCTGTCCCCCTCTTGCTCCAGGCATTTCGCGTAAGGTTTTCAGGATGATGACCATTACCCCAGTCCTTCTCGCAGGCGGCGCCGGCACGCGTCTCTGGCCTCTCTCGCGGAAGTCCTACCCGAAGCAGTTCACCAAGCTCGTCGGCGAGGAGAGCCTCTTCCAGGCCTCCGCCCGCCGCCTCTCCGGGGAGGGGTTCGGTGCTCCGGTCGTCGTGACGGGCGACCCCTTCCGATTCATCGTCACGGAGCAACTGGCCGCTGCTGAACTCGTGCCGAACGCCGTCCTGATCGAGCCTTCCGCCCGCAACACCGCGCCCGCGGTCGCGGTAGCAGCGCTTCTCTTGGCGTCGCGCGAGCCCGACAGCCTCCTCCTGATCGCACCCTCCGACCACGTGATCCCCGAAGCGAACGAGTTTCATGCTGCCATCGCCGCGGCTGCGCCTCGCGCTGTGGCAGGCGACATCGTCACCTTCGGCATCACCCCGACGCGTCCGGAAACGGGATACGGCTATCTCGAGTTGGCCCAAGGCGCCGACACGCAAGGGGATGGACCGCAGCCGCTGGCCCGCTTCGTCGAGAAACCCAACGCAGAGCGTGCGGCCGACATGATCAAGGACGGCCGGTATCTCTGGAACGCGGGCATCTTCCTCGCCTCGGCCAAGACGCTCATCGCCGCCTACGAGACCCACGCCCCCGAGGTCCTGGCGCAGTCCCGCACGGCCCTCGAAGCCGCGAAGACTGATCTTGGCTTCACTCGCCTCGACCCTGCGGCCTGGGATCTGCTCGAGGACGTCTCGATCGATTACGCTATCATGGAAAAGGCCGCGAACCTTGCCGTGATGCCCTATGGCGGTGCCTGGTCCGACCTTGGCGGATGGGAGGCGGTCTGGCAGGCCAGTGACCCGGACGCGGACGGGACGGCGGCAGGCCCCGGCGCGCTTGCCATCGAGTGCCGCGACACGCTCCTGCGATCGGAGGCGGAAGGGCAGCGAATCGTCGGCATCGGGCTCGAGGACATCGTGGCCATCGCCATGCCCGATGCCGTCCTCGTGACGCGGAAGTCGCAGTCGCAGAGGGCGAAGGAGGCCGTGGCAGCGCTCCGCTCCTCTGGCGCTCCGCAGGCGGACACCTTCCCCGTCGACCACCGCCCCTGGGGGTATTTCGAGAGCCTGGCACGAGGACCCCGCTTCCAGGTGAAGCGCATCGTCGTCAAACCCGGCGCAGCGCTCTCTCTGCAATCGCATCACCACAGAGCAGAGCACTGGATCGTGGTCGAGGGTACGGCGCGTGTGACGATCGGGGAGGAAGAGCAGATCGTCGCGGAAAACCAATCCGTCTATGTTCCCTTGGGTGCCGTTCACCGCCTCGAGAACCCCGGCAAGGTGGATGTGGTGCTGATCGAGGTTCAGACCGGCACCTATCTCGGGGAGGACGACATCGTCCGCTACGCAGATGTCTACGCCAGGGAGTGATCGGGAGATGAGATCGCGTCGAGCATCTACGCGTGACCTTTGGCGCCGCATGACTGAATCGTCTCAAGTGGCACATAGCTGAGGCCGCAATCGTGCTTCCCTACTGGATCATGTTCCTCTTTCCTGCGCTTGTCGCCATGGGGTCAGGGCCCACGCGTGCCTTTAATGCGGATGGCACGCGGAGGGTCCGCATCACGGCCACCTGGATCGGCGTGGTCGCGCTCATCGCCTTTGCGATCGGCTTTCGCTACGACGTCGGCGGTGACTGGAACGAGTACTTCCGCTACATCTTCATCGCGCCATACGTCCGCTTCGAACACCTGAGGTATTTCGACGATCCGGGCTTCATGGCGGTGACCCTGCTCTCGGTGAG
>WVSO01000041.1 GCA_015689745.1 Rhodobacterales bacterium HKCCSP123
CTCGCAATCGGTCAAGGCACCGATCCCGCAGCTTGGCCTGTCGAAGGCGGCGCGCCCTGTCCCGAGGCGGGGGTCTTCCGCCCCGGAGCGGCCACCTTCGCCTTCATCGGAGACGTCATGGCCCACCGCCTGATCCAGGCCGACGCCGCCGCGCGAGCGCAGGGCTTCGCCCCTGCGCTCGCCCCCTCGGCCCCCTTCCTGCGCCGTGCCGACATCACGGTCGTGAACCTCGAAACCCCGCTCGCGCGCGACACGCTTCCCGGCGGAGGCGATGCGGGGGTGGCTGCATCGCCCGCCGATGACCGGGTCTACACCGGCTTTCCGACCTTCAACGCGCATCCCTCCTATGCGGATGCGCTGGCCGGTGCGGGCATCGACGTCGTGCAGACGGCGAACAATCACGCGCTGGACCGCGGCCCCCTCGGCGTCGACCGCACGCTCGAGGCGCTTGCAGACGCGGGCCTCCGGACGACCGGCACGGTCCGCCGCGGCCAGTCGGGCCCCTGGCACACCACCGTGCAGACCGCGGCGGGCCGCATCGCGCTCCTGGCCTGCACCTACTCGGTCAACGACCTGCCGGACCCGGCGCGCCAGGCGCTGCGCTGCTTCGGCGAGGCCCCCTCCGTTCCCGCGCTTGTCGGCCAGCTTCAGGCCGACCCCGGTATCGACGGCGTGATCCTCCTGCCGCATTGGGGTGCCGAATTCAGCCCGCTTCCCACCGCGCGGCAGCGCAGCCTCGCCCGCGCCGCGATCGAGGCGGGGGCCGCCGCCGTCATCGGCGCGCATCCGCACGTCCTGCAACCGATCGAGACGGTGACGGCGCGCGACGGGCGCCGGGGGGTCGTGGCCTACAGCCTCGGCAATGCCCTGTCGTCGCAATGGTCGCTTCCGCAGCGCACCGGCGTGATCCTCTACATGGACCTTGTCCGCGACGCGCAGGGCCGCGTCATTGCCCGGCCCCCACGTGCCCTTCCGACGCGCGTGAACCGCTATGTCGGTTCCGGCGTCACCGTGACCCCCGCGGCCCTCGTGGCCGATGGCGCCGCCTCGATCGCCCATGCCGCCGCGGTGCTCGGGGCGGAAAACCTCCTCAGCCCGTCGGATTTCGGCCTGGCGGTTCGCCATCCGGGTGGTGCGGCCTGCCGGGGCGGGTGAGCGCAGGAAGCCGCTGCCGCACTCGGGTGCCGGTCCGGTCGGCCGCCATGGGTGACGAGGAACTGGAAGCACGGGGGAACACCGCGTAGACTGACGTACGAATTCGCCAAGGCTCCGTCCAGTGTCGTTCACCCTGAAGCAAGTCCGCTACTTCGTCGGCGTTGCCGAGTTCGGCTCCGTCACGCGCGCCGCAAGCGAACTGGCCATCTCCCAGAGCGCCATCACCGAGGCGATCAAGGACCTCGAGCAGCGCCTTGGCGTGAAGCTTTTCGAACGACGAAGCCGCGGCCTCGAGACCACCTACCAGGGCCATGTCTTCCTGCGGCATGCGAAATCCATTCTCGCCGAGGTCTCGAACGCGGAGACCATCTTCGACTCGACGCCCATGCCAAAGGGCGCGCGGCTCAATCTCGGGGTGACATCGCTGACCGCCGGCTACGTGCTGTCGGACATTCTCGCGCGGTTCCGCCGCGCCTGTCCGGGGGTCGAGGTGAACGCGGTCGAAGACACGAGCGAGTATCTCGAGCATCTCATCGTGGGCGGCGAACTCGACATCGCGGTGATGGTCGTGTCGAACCTCAGGAACCGCGACGCGCTCCATAGCGAGATTCTCGCTGTCTCGCCCTTCCGCCTCTGGTTGCCGATCGGGCATCGGTTGAACGCCGTGGAAAGCATCTCGCCCGAGGATCTGAGGGACGAGCCGCAGATCCTGCTCGACGTGGACGAGATGCAGGCCGAGACGATGCGCCTGACATCCGCCTATCGCGCGAACCTGAACGTCGCCTTCCGGACCCGTTCGGTCGAGGCCGTCCGTTCGCTGGTCGCCTCGGGCGCGGGCGTGGCCCTCCTGCCGGACCTGGTCTACCGGCCGTGGTCGCTCGAGGGCGACCGCATCGAAAGCCGCGACGTCTCGGGCAAGCTTCCGGTGGTGCAGGTCGGCTTCGTCTGGCGGCGCGGCGCGGGCATGACCGAGGCCACGCGCGCCTTCCTGTCGGTCGCGCACAGCTACCACAGCCCGCGGCTGCGGTGATCTCGGTTTTTCCGATATCAGGGTCCTGAATTTTGAATTTGCGGGAATCCCGCCCCGTGGCGAATGCTCGTCGTCAGGTGCTCAAGACCAACAGGGGGGTCCCATGCAGGACATTCTGAAATCAACGACGGCCCTTTGCGCGGCCGCGCTCGTCCTTGTCCAGCCGCTCGCGGCGCAGGTGACCGAGCTCGGCGAGCCCGAGGGCGAACTGCGCATCGTGGCCTGGCCGGGCTACATCGAGCGCGGCGAGACGATGGCCGAGTTCGACTGGGTCACGGGCTTCGAGGAGGCGACGGGCTGCATGGTGCGCGTGCAGACGGCGAACACCTCGGACGAGATGGTGGCGCTGATGAACGAGGGTGGTTTCGACCTGGTGACCGCCTCTGGCGACGCGTCGCTGCGCCTCGTCGCGGGCCAGCGGGTGCAGCCGATCAACCTCGATCTCATTCCCAGCTGGGACACGGTCGATCCCCGGCTCCAGAACGCGCCCTGGTACGTGGTGAACGGCGTCCACTACGGCGTGCCCTACATGTGGGGCCCGAACGTGCTGATGTACAACACCGAGGTCTTCGGAGACACGCCGCCGACCAGCTGGTCGGTCGTCTTCGAGGAGCAGACCCTGCCCGACGGCCAGTCCAACGCCGGCCGCGTGCAGGCCTATGATGGCCCGATCCACGTCGCGGACGCGGCGCTCTACCTGATGCATCACCAGCCCGAGCTCGGCATCACCTCGCCCTACGAGTTGAACCAGGATCAGTACGCTGCCGCGCTCGACCTTCTGCGCCAGCAGCGCCAGCTCGTCAGCCGGTACTGGCATGACGCCTTCATCCAGATCGACGACTTCAAGAACGAGGGTATGGCGGCCTCGGGGTCCTGGCCGTTCCAGGTGAACCTGCTGCAGGCCGACGGCGCCCCGATCGCGAGCGTCATCCCCGAGGAGGGCGCGACCGGCTGGGCCGACACGACGATGATGCATGTCGACGCGCCCAACCCCACCTGCTCCTACCTCTGGATGGAACATACGCTGAGCTCGAACCTGATGTCGGACCTTTCGGTCTGGTTCGGGGCGAATCCGGCCGTGCCGGCCGCCTGCACCGACGGGCGCGGCATGCAGACCGCCGAGGGCTGCACGGTGAACGGCATGGACGACTTCGATCGCATCCGCTTCTGGACGACGCCGGTGACGAGTTGCGAAAGCCAGAACGGCGAGTGCGTGCCCTACTACCGTTGGGTTTCGGACTACATCGGGGTGATCGGTGGACGGTAACCCCGTCCCCGCGACCGGCACCCGCCCCGCGCGGGCGGGTGCCAAAGAAAGGCGATCCATGGACTCGGCGATCAGCTTCGAAGGCGTCTCCCGCCTTTATGGCACGGTGCGTGCCGTCGACGCGCTCGACCTCGAGATCGCCGAGGGCGAGTTCTTCGCCCTGCTTGGGCCCTCGGGTTCGGGCAAGACGACCTCGCTGAGACTGGTGGCGGGCTTCGAGCGACCGACCTCCGGCCGCGTGCGGCTCTTCGGAGAGGACGCGACCGGCACGCCCCCCTACCGCCGGCCGGTGAACACGGTGTTCCAGGACTACGCGCTGTTCCCGCATCTTAACGTGCGTGACAACGTCGCTTTCGGGCTGCGCGTCAGGGGCGTGGGCAAGGCCGAACGGCACCGCGCCGCCCTGGCCGCGCTCGAGATGGTCAAGCTGCCCGGCTACGCCGAGCGCAAGCCGTCCGAGCTGTCGGGCGGGCAGCGGCAGCGCGTGGCGCTGGCCCGCGCGCTCGTCAACGAACCCAAGGTCCTGCTGCTCGACGAGCCGCTCGGCGCGCTTGACCTGAAGCTGCGCGAACAGATGCAGGAAGAGCTGAAAAGCCTCCAGCGCCAGTTGCGCATCACCTTCGTCCTCGTCACCCACGACCAGGGCGAGGCGCTCTCGATGGCCGACCGGGTGGCCGTCTTCAACGAGGGGCGCGTCCAGCAGGTCGGCACCCCGGTCGAGGTCTACGACAGCCCGGCCACCCCTTTCGTGGCCGATTTCGTCGGCTCCTCCAATGTCCTGCCGTCTGCCCTCGTCGAGCGGTTGACGGGACAGCGCCACCCGGCGTCGCTCCGGCCCGAACGCATCCGCCTCGGCGCCACGGGCCTGGCTGCGACGGTCACCGGCGCGTCCTTCCTGGGCGCGTCCACGCGGATCTTCGTCGAGGCCGAGGGGGCGCGGATGACCGTCCTGTTGCCCAAGGGTGCCCATGTGCCGGACACGAGGGCGGCGGTGCATCTCGACTGGGACGAGGGCGCGCTCCACATCATGACGGGGGCGCGCGATGCCTGAGGCCGCCATTGGCCCCTCCGCCCGGTTGTCTGACGCCTTCTGGCGGCGGCCAAGGCTTCTGCTGCTCCTGCTGCTGCTGCCGCCGCTCCTGTGGCTGGGGATCGTCTACCTCGGCTCGCTCTTCGCGCTTCTCGCGCAGAGCTTCTTCTCGATCGACGAGTTCTCGGGCCTCATCAACTACGAGTTCACACTCCGGACCTATACCGAGCTGTTCCGGCCCGCGAACCTCGACATCATCCTGCGCACGCTTGCCATGGCGAGCGCGGTGACGGTCGCCGCGGCCTTCGTGGCCTTTCCCATCGCCTATTACGCCGCGCGCTACGCCCGCGGGCGGTGGAAGGCGCTGTTCTACCTCGGGATCATGCTGCCGCTCTGGTCGAGCTACCTGGTCAAGGTCTACGCCTGGAAGCTGATCCTCGCGCGCGAGGGCATCCTGAACTGGCTCTTCGAGACGCTGCACCTCGACTGGCTTCTGGCCGCCTACCTGTCGCTGCCGGTCCTCGGGGGCAATTCGCTTTCGGTAAGCTGGACGGGAACCTTCCTCGTCTTCCTCTATGTCTGGCTGCCCTTCATGATCCTGCCGATCCAGGCCTCGCTCGAGCGCATCCCGCCCTCGATGCTCGAGGCGGCGGGCGACCTGGGCGCGGACCGGGGCCAGACGCTGCGCTACGTCGTCCTGCCGCTCGCGCTGCCGGGGATCGTGGCGGGGTCGATCTTCACCTTCTCGCTGACGCTGGGCGACTACATCATCCCGCAGATCATCGGCACCTCTGCGCGGATGATCGGGCAGGCCGTCTACCAGTTCCAGGGAACCGCCGGCAACATCCCGCTGGCCGCCGCCTTCGCGGTGGTACCCATCGTCATCATGGGCATCTACCTGACCGTCGCCCGCCGGCTGGGGGCCTTCCATGCACTCTGACCGCGCGAGCCTTGGCCTGAAGATCGCCGCCGTCGCGGGGCTTTTGTTCCTGCACCTGCCGATCCTGCTGATCTTCGTCTACGCCTTCACGACCGAGGACACGAGCTACCAGTGGCCGCCGCCGGGGCTGACGCTGCAGTGGTTCGCCGTGACCTGGAACCGCCCCGATGTCTGGGAGGCGCTGTCACTCTCGCTCAGGGTCGCCGCGATCTCGACCGCCATCGCGCTCGTGCTCGGCACGCTCTGCGCCGCCGCCGTCGCGCGCTCGCGCTTCTTCGGACGCGAGACGATCTCGCTTCTGGTGATCCTGCCCATCGCGCTGCCGGGGGTGATCACCGGCATCGCCCTGCGGTCCTCCTTCAATCTCGCCGAGATCCCGTTCAGCTTCTGGACCATCGTGCTGGGCCACGCGACCTTCTGCGTCGTCGTGGTCTACAACAACGCGGTCGCCCGGTTCCGCCGCACGAGCGGGAGCCTGATCGAGGCGTCGATGGACCTTGGCGCCACCTATTTCCAGACGTTCCGGCTGGTGATCCTGCCGAACATCGCCACCGCGCTGCTTGCGGGCGGCATGCTCGCCTTCGCGCTCAGCTTCGACGAGGTGATCGTGACAACCTTCACCTCCGGGCAGCAGCAGACGCTGCCGATCTGGATGCTCGAGGAACTGGTGCGCCCGCGCCAACGTCCGGTGACGAATGTCGTCGCCATGGTCGTGGTCGTCGTGACGCTCCTGCCGATCCTCCTCGCCTACCGCCTGACCCGGGGCACCGAGACGGTCGCGGGGCAGGGCAAATGACATGCGCGCTGCGGGACAGGCCGCTGCGCACCGAAGAAGGGAGAGACCCATGGACAAAGAGATGCTGATCGGTTCGGCCTTCGAGACCGGCACCGAGACCGAGGAGAAGGTTCTGAACCCGCGCACCGGCGAGACGATCCTCGCCATGCCCGAGGCGAACCCCGACCAGATCGACCGCGCCGTCGCCGCCGCGCGCCGCGCCTTCCCCGGCTGGTCGCGGACCACCCCCGGCGAACGCAGCGCGGCGCTTCTTGCCATCGCGGACGCGGTCGAGGCGAACCTCGAGGAGCTCGCTCGGCTCGAGGCGCTGAACTGCGGCAAGCCCATCGAATGCGTGCGCAATGACGAGATCCCCGCCGTCGCCGATTGCTTCCGCTTCTTCGCGGGGGCGGTGCGCAACATGCACGGGCCGGTTGCCGGATCCTACATGGCGGGCCACACCAGCATGATCCGCCGCGATCCCATCGGCGTCGTGGCCTCGATCGCGCCCTGGAACTACCCGATCATGATGATGGCCTGGAAGCTCGCCCCCGCGCTCGCGGGCGGCAACACCGTGGTCATGAAACCCTCCGAACAGACCCCGCTGACCGCGCTCGCCTTCGCGCGGATCCTGTCGGGCATCCTGCCCGAGGGCGTCGTCAACGTCATCGTGGGGCAGGGCGGTTCGGTCGGCAACACGCTGATCAACCACGCGGGCGTCGACATGGTCTCGCTCACCGGGGATATCGCCACGGGCAAGAAGGTGCTGATGGCCGCGTCGAAATCGGTCAAGCGCACGCATCTTGAACTCGGCGGCAAGGCGCCCGTCCTCGTCTACGGCGACGCCGATCTCGAGCGGGTCGTGGGCGGGCTCAAGGCCTTCGGCTACTACAACGCGGGCCAGGACTGCACCGCCGCCTGCCGCGTCTATGCGCATGCCTCGATCTACGACAGTTTCGTGGCCGACCTGACGGCGGCCGCGGCGAGCATCGTCTTCGACAACCCCGACGACAGCCTGAACGATATCCCGCCCCTGATCTCGCCGCGCCAGCGCGACCGGGTGGCAAGCTTCGTCGCCCGCGCCGCCGAGCAGAGGCATATCGAGGTCACCACCGGCGGTTCGGTCGGTGACGGGAGCGGGTTCTACTACCGTCCGACCGTCATCGCCGGAGCGGGCCAGACGGATGAAATCGTCCAGCGCGAGGTCTTCGGCCCCGTCGTCTCGGTCACGCGTTTCACCGACGACGACGATGTCGTGGGTTGGGCCAATGACAGCAACTACGGCCTGGCCAGCTCCGTCTGGACCCGCGACGTCGGCCGCGCGATGGAGGTCTCGGCGGCCCTGCAATACGGCTGCACATGGGTGAATACCCATTTCATGCTGGTCAACGAGATGCCGCACGGCGGCCTGAAGCAGTCCGGCTACGGCAAGGACATGTCGATGTACGCGCTCGAGGACTACACGGCCGTAAGGCACGTCATGATCGCGCATTGAGCCTGAAGGACGGCCCGGAGGCGATCGCGCGCCGCGGGCTCCGGTCTGACCCGCCGCTGCAGTCGGCTGGGCGATTGCCGCTGCCGCACCCGGCGGAAGGCGTGTCGCGACGGGCCGCCAACAGGAGGATCGACACCGCCCCCGGGCTCATGTGGAATGGGGGCAGGGCCATGCTGCCCCGCGACCGCGGGCCTGGCCGCGGGTTCGGCCGGGGGCACTCGGCCTCGGCTGAGATCGGAGACGGACATGACCGGCGACAGATCCGTTCAGGAAGACCAGGCCAACGCCTCCGAGCGCCGTGCGCGGGGCGAATTCGTGCGGGGCGTCAGCGGGTTCCGGAACGCGGTGGGCGAGGGCGACTTCCCGGCCCAGCCCGGCCGCTATCACCTGTTCGTGGCGTTCAACTGCCCTTGGTGTCACCGGGCGACGCTGGCCAGGGCCGTGTTGGGCCTGCAGGGCGGTATCTCGATGGATGTCGTCTTCCCGAACCGCACCTCCGGGGACGATCCAGCCGGCCCGAACCTGTGGGAATTCGCACCGAACCGGATCGCCACGTCGACCGGAACGACCCTGCCGGAATGCACCCGGGACACCGGCACCGGGCGCGACCTGCGGCTGGTCAAGCAGATCTACCAGGCGGAAGGCTCGGAGGAACAATCCGTCCCGATCCTCTACGACAAGACCAACGGCCGCATCGTCAACAATGAAAGCGCCGAGATCCTCCGCATGCTGGATCGGCATGCCGGGCCGCTGGGAAGCGTCCTCGCAGGTCCCGATCGCCCGTGCCTCTATCCCGACGACCCGGACCTGCGCGCGGAGATCGACGCGCTGAACGAGCTGATCTACGTCACCATCAACAACGGGGCCTACAAGGCGGGCTTCTCCTCGGACCAGGCCGTTTATGCCGCCGCCTACGAGGCCTATTTCGACACCCTGGCCGTGCTCGACGCGCGCCTCTCCGACGGACGCCCCTTCCTGACCGGCGACCGCTTCACCGAGGCCGACCTTCGTCTGTTTCCGACCCTCTACCGGCACGACCCCGTCTATTACCTGCGGATGAAACTGAACGGCGCGAAGATCCTCGATTTTCCGCATCTCTGGCGCTGGCTGTGCCGCGTCCATGGCTTGCCCGGTGTCGCCGGGAGCAGTTCGCTGGATCATTGCCGCCAGGGGTATTTCGGCCGGTCATGGAACAACGTGGTCCCCCGCGGGCCCTTCAAACCCATGCCCTACCCGCAAGCCTACGCGCATCCCGGGCTTGCCCGCTGATCCGGGTACGCGACCTGCCGCGGCGTCCGCGGGCAAGGCCGCGCCACCGGTGCCACCGGACCCGACGCTCGAAACGGAAACCGGGCATCGCCCTTGCGGAAGATCGCGGAGGTGACCCCTCTTACCGGCCTTCCGTCGACCGGGGCGCCCGAACGGGCCCCGGAGACAGGCTGGTGGCAAATGCCGCGATGAGCAGGGCCAGCAGGCCCACAAGCAGGAACGAGACCCGAAGCGACGCCGCATGGGCGATGAAGCCGATCGCCGGAGGTCCGAGCAGCATGGCTCCGTAACCCAGGGTCGCGACCGAGGCGATCGCCTGTCCTGCCGGGATATCCGGATCGTTGGCCGCGCGGCTGAACGCCATCGGGATCACGGCCGCGTAGCCCATTCCCATCATGACGAAGGCGATCAGCGCGACGGTGAACTGGTCGGTCACGGCACACAGGATGTAGCCGCCTGCCGCCAGGATCCCGCTGAGCCGCGCGACGAGACCGGGACCGAACCGGGTGATGACGCGGTCGACGCTCAGCCGCATGACGACCATCGTCACCGAGAAGGCGGCATAGCCGAGCGTCGCCTGCGCCTCCAATGCCCCGATCACGTCACGCAGGAAGACGGCGCTCCAGTCGACCGTCGCCCCTTCGCCAAGACCCGCGCCCAGCGCGATGAGCCCAACCAGCACCAGGGGCCCGCGGGGCAGCGCGAAGACGGGATGCTTTCGGTCCGAGCGGCGGATCGTCGAGGTCCATGGCGCGCGCAGGAACGGGCCGAAGACCACGACGGACAGGATGGCGGCCATGGTATAATGCGCCAGCGTCGAGGCGCCCGCCGAGGTCGCAAGGTAGCCCCCCGCCGCCCCGAGCCCGGCCCCGAGGCTCCACATCGCGTGAAACGACGACATCACCGAGCGTCCCAGGTGACGCTCCACTTCGCTGGCCCAGCTGTTCATCGAGACGTCCATCGCCCCGTGGCATAGACCGAAGACCAGCAGCGCCAAGGCAAGCGCGATCGGCGACCATGCAAGTCCGACGAAGATGATGGAGACGAGATAGACCGCGGCAAGCCAGCGCGTCACCCTGACCGCGCCGTACTCGTCCGAGAGCCGCCCGGCCAGGGGAAACGACACGAGCGCACCCACCCCCATCACGAGCAGCAACACGCCAAGCGTGCTTTCCGTGAGGTCGAGGCGGTCCACGAACGCCGGAACGCGCGAGGCCCAGCACCCGAGGAGAGCGCCGTTCAGGGCAAAGGCGGCAGCGACGCTGCGCCATGGGGTCAGGATCTTGGATTCGGTCACTCCGGACGCTTCTCGTTTCGCAGACGGAACCCTGCATGGATCGGGCAGCCCAGCGGCGGCCGGTGTCTGGTGAACACGTCCACATCCGACCCGGCGCCTCGCCCGGCGACCATGTCAGACGCTTCCGGTCTGAATGCAAGCCCGGCCCTTCACCATGGTGGCCGGTCCGACGCAACCGCCGGAGGCCGTCTCACGCGGCACCCCGTCCGTTGCAGACGGCCCGTGCCCCCCGGGGCTGCCGTGGTCGCAGGGGCAGGCCGATGTGCCGGCCGCGCCCCCCTGTGCGTTGCCCCGAGCCATTTCACGGGGTCTCGCGGACATCAAATTCCTTGCCAAGCCGATGTCTTGCCAGCCTAATGCCCCTTGCAAGCTGCATAAGACAGTCCTTGGGAGGAACAAATGACCGTCAAACATCTCTCCGCCGCGGCACTCGCGGCGGTCGGCTTCACCGTTGCCGTTCCGGCCACGGCCCAGGCCGACGAACTGGTGCTCTACTGCTCGGTGCAGGAAGAATGGTGCCGGGCCATGTCCGAAGCCTTCCAGCGCGAGACCGGCATCAACGTGCTGATGACGCGCCGCTCGTCGGGCGAGACCTATGCCCAGATCGCCGCGGAAGCCGAACAGCCGCGCGGCGATGTCTGGTGGGGCGGCACGGGCGACCCGCATCTTCAGGCCGCGCAGGAGGGGCTGACGGCGGAATATGTCTCGCCGATGCTGGGCGAGCTGCAGGATTGGGCCGTGCGCCAGGCAGAGACCTCGGGCAACCGCACTGTCGGCATCTATGCCGGCGGCCTTGGCTTCGGCTACAATTCCGACCTCGTGACCGAGAACCCGCCCGCCTGCTGGGCCGATCTTCTGGACCCGCGTTTCGCCGATGACGTGCAGGTCGCGAACCCGAATTCCTCGGGGACGTCCTACACCATGCTGGCCACGATGGTTCAGCTGATGGGCGAGGACGAAGCCTTCGCCTACCTGGCCGAGCTGCACAACAACATCAGCCAGTACACCCAGTCCGGCTCGGCCCCGATCCGGGCCGCGGCGACCGGCGAGACGGCGATCGGCATCGTGTTCATGCATGACGCGGTGGCCCAGACCGTCCAGGGCGCGCCCATCGTCGCGGTGGCCCCCTGCGAGGGCACCGGCTACGAGGTCGGATCGATGTCGATCATCGCGGGCGGACCGAACCCGGAGTCGGCGCAGGCCTTCTACGACTGGGCCCTGACGCCCGCCGCGCAGGAGATCGGCGCGACGGCGAACAGCTTCCAGATCCCATCGAACGTGAACGCGGCAACGCCCGAAGAGGCCCCGCGCCTCGAGGACATCACGCTGATCGACTACAATTTCGCCCTCTACGGCTCGTCGGAGGAGCGCTCGCGCCTCCTGCAGCGGTGGGATGCCGAAATCGGATCGCTGCCGCAGTAAGACGTGCGGTCGCTGTCGCTGACATCCGACCGGGCCGGACATGCCTGGCTTGGTCTGCTGGCGCTCTCGCTGGCGGCGCTCCCCTGGTACAAGGGAGCGCCGCTGATCGCGGGTCCCGGCGCCTCGGCCCTGTTCGAGGCGCTCTCGGGCCGTGGCTGGTTCTGGCCCCTGGTTGCGGCGGTGGCCTGTCTTGTGGCCGTGTCGCTGACACGGGGCTGGCAGAGATCGAACCTCGCGCTCGGCCTCGTGCTCGGGGCCGGGTTTCTCTATGTCTGGCAGGGCTTCGCGGTGGGTCTGCGCGGGCCCTCCGCCGAGTGGGTGGGGGCTGTCTTCGACCGAGCGGCGGACGGTCAGGCGGGGCTTGGCTGGGGCGGATTCCTGGCCGGCATCGCCTTGATCGGGCTCCTGTCGGACGTGGTCGCCGCGCGCGGCTTCTGCCGGGGCGAGCGCTTCCCGGCCTTTTGCATCACCGCGATCGTGTCGCTTCTGACGGTCTTCGTGTTCTTCCCGATCCTGAGGCTCGGGCTCGCGGCCTTCGTCGACACCGAGGGCAAGCTCGCGCTTGCGACCTTCTGGGGCCGGCTGAGCGCGCCGGACCTCTGGGGAATGACCTGCTTTCTCGGCGCAGGGCGCTGCGGGGTCGTGGTCAACACGGTCGTCCTGGGCGTGCTGTCGGCCACGCTCGCCACGGCGCTGGGCCTCGCGCTGGCGCTTCTCGTGAACCGCACCGATTTCCG
Source organism: Rhodobacterales bacterium HKCCSP123 (assembly GCA_015689745.1). Classification (GTDB taxonomy): domain Bacteria; phylum Pseudomonadota; class Alphaproteobacteria; order Rhodobacterales; family Rhodobacteraceae; genus Roseicyclus. The sequence continues at coordinate 12,418 of WVSO01000041.1, forward strand.
GATGAAACGCGCGCTGCGGGCGGTGTCGATCCTTCCGATCATCACGCCGCCCTTCGTCGTGGGCGTGGCCATCATCCTCCTGTTCGGGCGCACCGGGCTCGTCACGGGCTTCGTCGCCGACCTCCTGGAGGTGCGGCCGTCGCGCTGGATCTACGGGCTGCCCGGCATCCTGATCGCGCAGGTCCTGGCCTTCGCGCCGGTGACCTTCCTCGTGCTTCTGTCCACGCTCGAGGCCATCAACCCGACGCTGGAAGAGGCCGCGCGAACGCTTGGCGCGCGCTCGATGACGACCTTCCGCACGGTGACCTGGCCGCTCCTGCGGCCCGGACTGGCCGCGGCCTTCCTGCTGGCCTTCATCGAAAGCCTCGCCGACTTCGGCAACCCGATCGTCCTGGGCGGCGGCTACGAGGTGCTGTCGGTCAAGATCTTCTTCGCCGTCGTGGGCGCGCGCTACGACCTCGGCAATGCCGCGACGCTGGCGATGATCCTTCTCGTTCTGACGCTGATCGCCTTCTGGCTGCAGATGCGGTGGATGGGCAGGAAGAGCTACGTCACCGTGACCGGCAAGTCCGACGCGGGTCTTGCCGCCCCGCTGCCGCCCGTCCTGAAGGTCGCGGTCCTTGCGGTGATCCTGCCCTGGGTGGTCTTCACCCTGGCCGTCTACATCATCATCGCCTCGGGCGGCTTCGTGACCGACATCGGGCGCTGGGACCTGACCCCGACCTTCGGCCACCTGGAAACGGCCTTCCGCTTCGAATTCGTGGAAGGCGGCCTCGAACTCTACGGCTCGGCCTGGGATTCGATGATCACGACCCTCTGGGTCGCCGGGCTGGCGGCCCCGCTGACCACGCTGATCGGCATCCTGACCGCCTGGCTGGTCTCGCGGCAGGAGTTCGCCGGACGCCGCGCCTTCGAGTTCGGCACGATGCTGTCCTTCGCCATTCCCGGCACGGTGGTGGGTGTCTCCTATGTCGCGGCCTTCAACGTCCCGCCCGTGGATATCACCGGAACGGCGGCGATCCTGATCATCTGCTTCGTCTTCCGGAACATGCCGGTGGGCATGCGCGCGGGCATCGCGGCGCTGGCGCAGATCGACAAGTCGATGGAGGAAGCCAGCCAGACGATGGGCGCGGGCGGCGCCACGACCCTGCGCCGCGTGGTTCTGCCCCTGATCCGGCCCGCGGTCTTCACCGCGCTGATCTATTCCTTCGTCACCGCCATGACGGCCGTGTCGGCGGTCATCTTCCTTGTCTCCGCCCGGCACAACATGGCGACGGCCTATATCATGGGCCGGGTCGAGGCGGGCGAATACGCGCTGGCCATCGCCTATTCGGCGGTCCTGATGATCGTGATGATCCTCTGCGTCGTGGTGATCCAGTTCCTCGTCGGCACGCGGAAACTGGGGCGGAGGCAGGAATTGCAGGGAAGACCGGCAGCGGAGCCGGCGGAATGAGGGGTGGGGCATGAGCGAGACGGCCATCGAATTCGTGGACGTGGTCAAGCGCTACGGCAGCGCGACCGCGGTCGATCGCATCAGCTTCGCCATCGCCAAGGGCGAGCTCGTGACCTTCCTCGGCCCGTCCGGCTGCGGCAAGACGACCTCGCTGAGGCTGATTGCCGGGCTGGAATTGCCGAGCGCGGGACAGGTGAAGATCGCCGGCCGGGATGTCAGCCGCGATCCGGCATCCGAGCGCAACGTCGGCATGGTGTTCCAGTCCTACGCGCTGTTCCCGCACATGACGGTTCTCGACAACGTCGCCTATGGCCCGACCATCCGCGGCGTCGCCAGGGCCGAGGCGCGGGACCGGGCGCGCGCCATCCTCGACCAGGTCGGGCTCGGCGGGCTCGAGGCCCGTCTGCCCTCCGAGCTGTCGGGGGGCCAGCAGCAGCGTGTCGCCGTCGCGCGCGCCATCGTCCAGCAGCCCGACGTGCTCCTGTTCGACGAGCCCCTGTCGAATGTCGATGCCAAGCTGCGCCGCAAGGTCCGGGCCGAGATCCGCGACCTGCAGCAACGCTTCGGGTTGACCGCCGTCTACGTCACCCACGACCAGGAAGAGGCGCTGGCGGTCTCGGACCGGATCGTGGTGATGAAGATGGGTCAGATCGCGCAGATCGGCACGCCGGCGGAGCTGTACGAACGCCCCGCGTCCTCCTTCGTGGCGGACTTCATCGGCGACGCCAACCTGATCGAGGGTCGTGTCGCGGACGGTCTCTTTTCCGCGGCGCATCTGGCGCTGCCCGTCGCGGCCGAGGATGGGATCGTCACGGCGACGATCCGGCCCGAGCGCATCCGCCTTGCGCCCGGCGGCGAGGCCACGATCCTGTCGGCAAGCTACCTCGGCAGCCGCATGGAATACGTGGTGCAGGACGAGGACCTCGAATTCCTCGTCTCCCGCCCGATCTCCGACCCGCGCCTCGCGGCGGGCGACAAGGTCGGGCTGCACCTCGACCCCGCCGACCTGATCCTTGTGAGGTAGAGCAGATGACCGACTCCCTTGCCCTCCGGGCCGAGTTCGCCTCCGGGCTCGCGCGCCGCGCCGGAGCGCGCGCCCTCGATTTCTTCCGCAACCGCGCGAGCCTCGAGATCGAGACCAAGAACGGCGAGCTGGACCTCGTGTCCATCGCCGACCGCGCCGTCGAGGAGATGATCCGCGCCGAGATCGCCGAGACCTTCCCCGATGACGCGATCCTCGGAGAGGAAGGCGGCGCGACAGCCGGCGCGTCGGGCCTGACATGGGTCATCGACCCGATCGATGGCACCGTGCCCTTCCTGATGGGCCTGCCGCACTGGTGCGTGGTCCTCGCCCTGACCGAAGGCACCGAGACGCATCTGGGCGTCACCGACGTTCCGGTGACGGGCGAACATTTCACCGCGCGCGCGGGTCACGGCGCGCAACTCGACGGGGTTCCCCTGTCGCTGGACCGGTCGAAACGGATCCAGCAGGGCCTTGTGGCCGTGGGCGCGTCCGAGCGCTGCGACCCGGTGGCGATGGCCGGCATCCTCGGGCGGCTGATGCAGGGCGGCGGGATGTATTACCGCAACGGATCGGGCGCCAACATGCTGGCCTGCGTCGCGGCCGGGCGGCTTGCCGGATACGTTGAACCGTCGATGAACCCCTGGGACAGCCTGGCCGGCCTTCTGATGATCCGGGAGGCCGGTGGCATCACCCACCCGTATCCGGCCGATGCCCGGCTCGGTCTTACCATGGGGGCCGCCCCCGGCGTGTGGGACGACCTCCGCGCCATCGTGGAGGCGGAGTTTCCGGACGGCTTGCCAGCGGAGCTGCGTTAGCCGTTCTGGCCCGGCAACAAGTGGACCCGATCGAGGATGAATCGATCTGGCTCCGAGGTCCAGATCCTGCAGATGCAGTGGTCGCGCGAAATGGCCATGCGCGCGCCAATGCCCCGCGCCCGTTCCGGAGCCGTTTTCGAAGGAAGATAAAGTGCGATGGTGCCGCAGGGGAGGATTGAACTCCCGACCTCACCCTTACCAAGGGTGCGCTCTACCACTGAGCTACTGCGGCATCTGGGCCGTCCCTCTAAAAGCAACCGCCCGCGGGTGCAAGCGCAATCTGGACGGCCCGGCCCATCGCGGGTAAACGCAGCCTCATGGCCCGGACCGGAAGCGACAGACAGGGCGGCAAACCCGCCGCCACCGACCGCGAGGCGCGGCTCAAGGCGGCGTTGAAGGCGAACCTTGCCAGGCGCAAGGCGCAGGCGCGGGCGCGCAGCGCGGATGACGCGGAGAACAGGCCGGACGACACCGGCGAGACCGACTAGGCAGGCGAAAGGGCAGGGGCGATGGACAGGATCGTGGTCACGGGCAACGGCCCGCTGTCGGGGCAGATCCCCATCGCGGGCGCCAAGAACGCCTGCCTCACGCTGATGCCCGCGACGCTGCTCAGCGACGAGCCGCTGACGCTGACCAACGCGCCGCGGCTCTCCGACATCCGCACCATGTCCACGTTGCTGCAATCACTCGGCGCCGAGGTGTCCGCGCTGAACGACGGCAAGGTTCTGGCGCTGTCGTCGCACGGGCTGTCGAACCACACCGCCGATTACGACATCGTGCGCAAGATGCGCGCCTCGATCCTCGTGCTCGGACCCATGCTGGCGCGCGACGGCCACGCCGTCGTGTCGCTTCCCGGCGGCTGCGCCATCGGCGCGCGGCCCGTGGACCTGCACCTGCGCGCGCTCGAGGCGATGGGCGCGACCCTCGACCTGCGCGACGGCTACGTGCATGCCGAGGCGCGGGGCGGCCTCAAGGGGGCCGTGGTGGACTTCCCCCTCGTCTCGGTCGGCGCGACCGAGAACGCGCTGATGGCCGCGACGCTGGCGAAGGGCATGACCGTCCTGAACAACGCCGCGCGCGAGCCCGAGATCGTCGATCTCGCCCGGTGCCTGCGCAAGATGGGCGCCCAGATCGAGGGCGAGGGCACCTCCGAAATCACCATCCAGGGTGTCGACCGCCTGCATGGCGCGACCCATCCCGTCGTCACCGACCGGATCGAACTGGGCACCTACATGCTTGCCCCGGCCATCGCCGGCGGCGAGGTGGAACTGCTGGGGGGCACGCTGTCGCTCGTCGCCGCCTTCGCCGAGAAGCTCGAGGCCGCCGGCGTCTCCGTGACCGAGACGCCCACCGGCCTGACCGTCACCCGCAGGGGCGACCGTGTCCGCGCGGTCGATGTCGTGACCGAACCCTTCCCGGGCTTCCCCACCGACCTGCAGGCGCAGATGATGGCGCTTCTGTGCACCGCCGAGGGGACCTCGGTGCTCGAGGAGACGATCTTCGAGAACCGCTTCATGCATGCCCCCGAACTGATGCGCATGGGCGCCCGGATCGACGTGCACGGCGGCCATGCCACCGTCACCGGCGTCGACCGCCTGCGCGGGGCGCCGGTCATGGCGACCGACCTGCGCGCCTCGGTCAGCCTGATCCTCGCGGGGCTCGCCGCCGAGGGCGAGACGATCGTCAGCCGAGTCTACCACCTCGATCGCGGCTACGAACGGGTCGAGGAGAAACTCGGCAATGTCGGCGCGCTGATCCGCAGGGAGCGCGAGGATGGTTGAGGACGCCCGCTTCGAGGATGGGGCCGAACGCCCGGTCGCGCTGCGCGCCCTCGACGAGGACGACCTGCGCGTGATCTCGAGCCTTGCGCAGGACGCCGTCTTCCCCGTGACCGAGATGCGATGGGACCGCGCCCGCCGCCGCTTCGCACTGCTCATGAACCGCTTCCGCTGGGAGGAGGCGGGCGGCCGCACCGCGCCCGAGCGCGTGCAGTCGGTTCTCGCCATCGAGGATGCGCGCGCCGTGGCGAGCCAGGGAATCGACCGCGCCGACCCCGACCTGGTCCTGTCGCTTCTGGCGCTCGAATGGACCCCGGGCGAGGATGGCACCGGCCGCATCACCCTCGTCCTTGCGGGCGACGGCGCCGTGGCGGTGGATGTCGAGGCGCTCGAGGTCACGCTGCGCGACGTGACGAAACCCTATACCGCCCCCTCGGGCCGCGCGCCGCACCACCCCGAATGACGATCCGGCGGCTCCTGCCCGATGACTGGGCCGCCTTCCGCGACATCCGCCTCGACATGCTGGCCCGCGACCCGCGCGCCTTCGGCTCCACCCATGCCGACTGGGCGGCCAAGCCCGAGGCCGAGATCCGCGACTGGCTCGCCCGGATGCATCTCTGGGCCGTCGTCGAGGGCGGCCGCGCCCTCGGAACCGCCGCCTTCTGCCGCGAGACGGCCCCCAGCGCCACCCACCGGGCCGAGGTGATCGCCGTCTACCTGCGCCCCGAGGCGCGCGGCCGGGGCCACATGACGCGGCTTCTGTCGGCGCTGGCCCGTGACGCGCGCGGAGAGGGGATCCTTCAACTGGAACTGCAGGTCGCCACGTGGAACAGCCCCGCCATCGCGGCCTATGCCCGCGCGGGCTTCGAACGGATCGCCACCATCCCCCGCGCCATGCGCGACGGGGGCGGGTTCAGCGATACCGCGATGTTCGTCCTCCGTCTCGACAGGCCCTGACCCGGCGGGACCGGTCCGGGTCAGGGCAGGGGGCCACCCCTATTGCTGGATCGCCTCCAGATATGTCGCCAGCGCAAGGATGCGGCCCCGGACCATGACCTCGGTGCCGTAGTCTCCGGCGTCCGAGGCGGCGCTCGCCTCGAACCGGTCCCCCCAGACCGGCATCATGCTGCCATGACCACGCACGCCGGTCCTGCCGTCGATGATGTGGATCACCTGCAGCATCGGGAAGACCCCGTTGTTGCGCGCCGCGATCCCGGTCAGGTCCGGCACCTCGACCGACATGTATTCGGCGAGCGGCCCGTCGCCATGCGCCGCAAGCCCGTGGCAGCTTGCGCAGGCCCAGGCATACTCGTTGGCGCCCGCGGCCGACTGCGCCTGCGCTGCCCCGGAAAACGCGGCCAGCGTCATGGACGTGGCCAACACCGTTGCTCTGATCATGGAATCTCCTCCTCTCCATCGCCCGATGCTCATGCACCCGGCACCCGGAAGCCGAGCCGCCGGTCTCCGGTCGATTTCCGCACTCCGATACTATTGATGTTGCCAATGATTCTAATTGACATGGATCATTGTCCCGAACGCGGCGGTTTGGGTGCTTCACGCCCGCGCGCAGAGGCGCTAGACCGGCCAAGCGATCAGGAATGGGACGACGATGCCGATCTTTCTCGACAGCCGGGATGCAGGGTTCGAGGGCCGCTTCGCGGCACTGCTCGACATGAAACGCGAGGACACGCCCGAGGTGGACGAGGTCGTGGCCCGCATCATCGCCGATGTCCGGGCCCGCGGCGATTCCGCCGTCATCGAACTGACCGAGCGCTTCGACCGCCTGGCGCTCACGCCCGAAACGCTGGCCTTCTCGAAGGACGAGATCGCCGCCGCCGCCGAAACCGTGCCCGCCGACGAACGCGCGGCCCTCGAGCGCGCGGCCGAGCGCATCCGCGCCTACCACGTTCGCCAGTTGCCGCAGGACGAACGCTGGACCGACCCCGAGGGCGCGACCCTCGGCTGGCGCTGGACGCCCGTCTCGGCGGCGGGGCTCTACGTTCCGGGCGGGCTGGCCTCCTACCCGTCCTCGGTCCTGATGAACGCCATCCCCGCGCAGGTCGCGGGTGTCGGGCGGCTGGTGATGTGCGCCCCCACGCCGGACGGCAAGGCCAACCCCCTTGTGCTGCTGGCCGCCCATCTCTCGGGCATCGACACCGTCTACCGCATCGGCGGGGCGCAGGCCGTGGCGGCGCTGGCCTATGGCACGGCCACCATCGCCCCCGTCGACAAGATCACCGGCCCCGGCAATGCCTATGTGGCCGCCGCCAAGCGCCGCGTCTTCGGCAAGGTGGGCATCGACATGATCGCCGGCCCCTCTGAAATTCTCGTCATCGCCGATGCCGACAACGACCCCGACTGGATCGCCATCGACCTGCTGTCACAGGCCGAACACGACGAAAGCGCGCAGTCGATCCTGATCACCGATGACGCCGCCTTCGGTCAGGCCGTGGCACGGGCCGTGGACAAGCGCCTCGAGACCCTCGAACGCCGCGCCATCGCCGGGCCCTCCTGGCGCGACTTCGGCGCCGTCGTCACCGTCCGCGACCTGACCGAGGCGGCGGAGCTGTCGAACCGCATTGCCCCCGAACACCTCGAGCTCTGCGTCGCCGACCCCGATGCGCTGTCGCAGAAGATCACCCATGCGGGTGCCATCTTCCTCGGCCAATGGACGCCCGAGGCCATCGGCGACTACATCGGCGGCCCGAACCACGTGCTGCCCACGGCGCGTTCGGCCCGCTTCTCCAGCGGCCTCTCCGTGCTCGACTTCATGAAACGCACCACGCTCGCGCAGATGACGCCCGCGGCCCTCAAGGCCATCGGCCCGGCGGCGGAAACGCTGGCGCGTTCCGAAAGCCTCGAGGCGCACGGCCTGTCGGTGCGCGCGCGGCTCGACAGGCTGAACCAGGGACCCGGAAAAGGGGAGGGCGCATGACAATGCACATCACCCATATCGAGATCGACATGGACGGCATGCCCGCCCCCACGCCCGAGATCGAACAGGAGCGCCGCGTCGCCATCTTCGACCTGCTCGAGGAAAACTCCTTCGCGTTGCCCCCGCGCGACGACCGCGCGGTGCCGCCGGGCCCCTATCACGTCACGCTCGCGATCCGCGACAAGCGCCTCGTCTTCGACGTGAACACCGAAAGCGGCGAGGACGCCGCCGAGTTCCACCTCTCGCTCTCGCCCTTCCGCCAGACGGTCAAGGATTACTGGCAGATCTGCGAAAGCTACTACGACGCCGTCAAGAACATGCCCCCCTCGAAGATCGAGGCGATCGACATGGCCCGCCGTGGCATCCACAACGAAGGCGCGCGCATCCTGCAGGAACGCCTCGACGGCAAGGCCGAGGTCGACACCGACACCGCCCGCCGCCTCTTCACGCTGATCTGCGTCCTGCACTTCGGGGCCTAGGGGCAGGGCGGTGTCCGGCGATTTCCCTCAATCCGTGCTGTTCTGTTGCGACCACAACGCGACACGCTCCCCCATGGCGGAGGGGTTGATGAAGAAATTCTACGGCCACCGCGCCTACGTGCAGTCCGCCGGCGTGAAGCACGAGCTCGAGATCGACGGTTTCGCCGTCGCCGTCTGCGCCGAACTGGGTGTCGAACTGGAACGCCACCGCGTCCGCAGCTTCGACGAGATGGAGGAATGGGGCGACGACCTGTCGGGTTTCGACCTCATCATCGCGCTTTCGCCCGCCAGCCAGCGCCGCGCCCTCGACATGACGCGGCACTTCCACATCGACGTGGAATACTGGCCCATCCTCGACCCCACGGGCCTCGGCGAGACGCGCGAGGCCAAGCTCGCCGCCTACCGTCAGGCCCGCGACCAGATCGTCGGCCGGATGAAGGCCCGCTTCGGCGAACCGACCGAGGCGGGCTAGGGGCACCCTCAGAGGTCCAGCACCAGATGCGGGATGCCGTCCGAGGTACGCTCGCGCGAGTGCCCCTCCGGCCCCACCTCAACGCGCAACCGTTTGCGCCAGTTCGAGAAACTCTCGAAGGTCACCACGTCCACCGCCTCGTCGAGGTCGAGCACCAGCCGCACCCAGCCGGGCCGCAGCGCCTCGGCCGACAGTACCGTCGCACGGAAGGGCCGCGACAGGTAGCGCCCCGTTGCCCGTGCGCCGGCCCGCAAGCCCTCCGGCGCCCTGTTGCCGATCGCCGCCGCCATCGTGTTCCAGTCGCGGAACCCGTGGGTGCGCGCGACGATCTCCAGGGCCTGCCCGTGGCCGATGGGATGCCCCGCCGCTCTCCGTTCGTCCCGCAAACGCCCTGCAAGGGCCTTGGCCTCTGCCGGAGTCGGCAGAGCCCGCGTCCTGCGCGATCCTTGGACGGCAGGACCGTTCGTCTCGAGTTTGTCCTGGGATGACATGACCCCGTTCTCCTCATGGCCCGGGTCGCGCAAGGATTGGACGGGGCCCGCATTGCCATCCGCGCGACATGTGCCGTGGATGGGGGTTCTCATGCCTTCGGCAGAACTTCACCGTGACGGGATGTCGGCGGGCGGCGGGCGTCTGCGGCCTGCCGCGCCTCTAGGGCAGGGGCGGGGCCGCTGTCAAGCGGGCTGTCCGCTCCAGCGGTCCCGCCAGGAAAGGCCCCGGTTCCGGCCGGCGCGCTCAATCCACCAGCGTATCGGCCCGCTGGCCCGCCCGCTCGTGGTGGATCGGAAGGGTCCGCCCGTAAAGCTGCCGCGTGCGCTCGACGCTGCCCACCATGCCCGGCTCTTCCACGTAGGAAAAGATCGCGACATAGCGCGGCGTCGGGCCTTCCAGCGGGGCCACGCGATGCAGCGAATAGCGCCCCTTGAACAACTGCAGGTCCCCCGGCTCCAACGTCAGCGAAACCACCCTGTCCGAGGTCCCGTCCAGAACCCGCGACACCTCGGCGAAATTCTCGTCCCCCGGCGTCCGGATCATCGGCGCGTACTCGAACGCCCCGCCGCGGTCGGCGTTCTGCAAGGCCAGCGTGACGGTGAAGGTGTTGGTGTCGAAATGCCAGGGGAACCCGTTGCCCTCGCCCGCCGCGTTCACGATCACGTCGGCCAGGGGGTCGGCATAGCGAAAGAACCGCTCGCTCGGTTGCTGCAGGCAGTCGCGGATGAACGCGTCGAAGCCCGTGCTGTCGAAGATGGTACGCAGCGCCCCGTCCGAGGCGAAATTGTCCGCCGGAATGAACGCGTTCGACCGGTCGAAGAACTGCCGCCGCGGGTCCGAGGCCGGCAGGCTCGTGTCTTCCGCGGTGAAATAGGGGTTGGTGCGCGAATAGCTTCGGTGGCCCCTGTCGGCGACGCCATCGGCCTCGGCCACCGTCGCGGCGATGCCCGCTTGCGTCAGGAAGCCTTTCAGAACGGCGCATCCGCGCGCGTCCAGCTCGTCGCGAACCCGCGCAAGGATCGCGTCGCGTGCGGGGCCGGGCGTGGCGATCGGATAGCGCGCCATGTCGATCAGCTCCTCGGCCTTGTGTCGCATCGGTCCTCTCCTCCCCCGTGGCACATGGGCCTACTGCATCCCGGCGCCGGTCCCGGCGCTAGCATGCGCACGACACCCCTGGGTCGTTTTCCAGCGGCCAGCCGGATGGCACCCCGTCGCGCGCCGCATCTTCCGTCCGCCGCCCGACGCGCCTATGGTCCGCCCCATGACCGACACCATCGCCCTCATCACCCGCTACTACGCCGCCTTCAACGACGGCGACACCGAGGCCATGATCGCCTGCCTGTCGCCGGACGTGGCCCATCACGTCAACGAGGGGCAGGTGCGCACCGGCACCGAGGCCTTCCGCGCCTTCTGCGCCCACATGTCCCGCTGCTACGACGAACACCTGGCCGACATCGTGGTCATGGCGACCGGGGACGGCACCCGCGCCGCCGCCGAGTTCACCGTGAACGGCACCTACCTTCAGACCGACGCGGGCCTGCCCGAGGCGCGCGGTCAGACCTACCGCCTTCCGGCCGGCGGCTTCTTCTCGGTCGAAGATGGCCGGATCACCCGCATCGTCACCTATTACAACCTCGCCGACTGGGTGGCACAGGTCTCGGCCTGATGCTGAGGGTCCGCAGCCACACCGGCCCCGCCATCGCGCCCCATGTCGACGGCCTCGCCCGGCTGCGCATCGAGGTCTTCCGCGACTGGCCCTACCTCTACGACGGCGATCTCGACTACGAGCGCCGCTACCTCGCCGGTTACGCCCGGGGCGACGCGATCCTCGTCGCCGCCTACGACGGGGACACCATGGTCGGCGCGTCCACCGGCATGCCGCTCTCGACCCATGCCGAGGATTTCGCCGACGCGCTCGCAAACTTCGCGCAGAACATCAACACCGTCTTCTATTGCGCCGAATCCGTTCTGCTATCCGGGTATCGCGGGCAAGGCGCCTATCGCCGTTTCTTCGCCGAGCGCGAGGCGCATGCCCGCGCCCTCGGTTTCGCCCATGCCGCCTTCTGCGGCGTGATCCGCCCGGACGACCACCCGCTCCGCCCCGCCGCCCACCAGCCCCTCGACCCGGTCTGGCGCCACTTCGGCTATGCCCCCGTTCCCGGCGCCGTCGCTCGTTTCACCTGGCGCGACATCGGCGAAGACGCCGAGACGGCCAAACCCCTGCAATTCTGGATCAAACCCCTATGAAGATCGCCGCCGCCGCCTATCCGCTCGACAGGTTCGACCGCTGGGCCGACTATGCCGGGAAACAGGTCGCCTGGGTCCGCGAGGCGGCGCAGGCGGGTGCCGACCTGCTCGTCTTCCCCGAATACGCCCGCATGGAACTGGCCGCCCTCCAGGGCGCGGCCCATGACCTCGAGGCGAGCCTGCACGCCGCCTCCGACCTTGCCGAGAAGGCCGATCACCTCATGGCCGACCTCGCGCAGGGCTACGGAGTCCACATCCTCTGCCCCTCCGGCCCCGTCTTCGACGAGGACCGCGCGCGCCCCGTCAACCGCGCCTGGCTGCTCGGCCCCGACCCGCAGGCCCCCTTCATCGCCTACCAGGACAAGCAGGTCATGACCCGCTTCGAGCGCGAAACCTGGAACGTCATCCCCGGTGACCCGCTCGAGGTGATCGAAACACCCCTCGGCCGCATCGGCATCCTCATCTGTTACGACGCCGAATTTCCCTTGCTCGCCAGACGCCTGGCAGATGAAGGGGCCGAGATCCTTCTCGTCCCCTCCTGCACGGACAGCGCGCATGGCTACAACCGCGTGCGCATCGGCGCGATGGCCCGCGCGCTGGAAAACCAGTGCGTCGTGGTGCAATCCCCCACCGTTGGCGACGCGCCGTGGTCCCCCGCCATCGACGAGAACGTGGGCGCCGCGGGCATCTTCGGCCCGCCCGATCTCGGCTTCCCCGAAGACGGCATCCTCGCGCAGGGCGCGCTCAATGAGCCGGGCTGGGTCATCGCCGAGATCGACCGCGCCGCCATCGCCCGCGTCCGCGCCGAGGGGCAGGTCCTGAACCACGCCCATTGGCCCGAAAGTGCTGCGCGCGCAGAAATGCCTTGAAAATCGGCGCTGACAAGCGCATTTACCCGCCACCTGCACCGCCCCCGCGGTGCGCCAATCAAGGAGTGACCATGGCCAAGGAAGAAATGCTCGAATTTCCTGGTGTCGTGAAGGAACTCCTGCCCAACGCGACATTCCGGGTCGAGCTTGAAAACGGCCATGAGATCATCGCGCACACGGCAGGAAAAATGCGCAAGAACCGCATCCGGGTTCTTGCCGGCGACAAGGTCCAGGTGGAAATGACCCCCTACGACCTGACCAAGGGCCGCATCAATTACCGCTTCAAGTAGGGCGACAGCGTGCTGTCGCCCCGTGCGGGTGAGCGTGGCGCCGCAGGCGACGCGCGGCCCGGCACCCCTCTGCCGTTCCGGGCGCTGACATGACCCAATCACCGCAAGAGCGCCCCCGCCTCATCCTCGGCTCCGGCAGCCCCCGGCGGCTGGAGCTTCTGGCCGTGCTCGGCATCACGCCCGACGCCGTCACCCCGCCCGACATCGACGAAGACCCGAAAAAGGCCGAACTGCCCCGCGACTACTGCGCGCGCATCGCCGCCGAGAAACTCGCCGCCATCCCCGCAGACCCCGAGGACATCGCCCTTGCCGCCGACACCACCGTCGCGCTCGGCCGTCGAATCTTGGGCAAACCCGCCGACGAGGAGGAGGCCCGCCGCTTCCTCGACCTCCTCTCGGGCCGCCGCCACCGCGTCTACACCGCCCTTGCCGTGAAACGCGGCGACCGCACATGGCACCGCGTCACCGAGGCCCGCGTCCGCATGAAGCGACTCTCCGAGGCGGAACGCGAGGGCTACCTCGCCACCGGCGACTGGCGGGGCAAGGCGGGTGGCTATTCCATCCAGGGGCCCGCCGGCGCCTTCATCCCGTGGATCTCGGGCAGCCACTCCGCCATCGTCGGCCTGCCGCTCGCGGAAACCGCCCAATTGCTCGCCGCCGCGGGCTATCCCGTCTGGGGCGCGCGATGAAGGGCCGTGTCGTCATCCTCGACCATGTCGACGGCCGCCCCGCCGCCGCCCTGATGGTCGACGGCCAGCTCCACGACATCCTGATCGACCCCGCGGGCGACGCACCCCAGCCCGGCGCGATCTACCGCGCCGTGGCCGACCGCCCGATGAAGGGGCAGGGCGGCCTGACACTCTCGATGGGGGCGCACAAGGGCTACCTGCGACAGGCCAAGGGCATTGCCCCCGGCGACCGCCTGCTGGTGCAGGTCGCCGCCAGCGCCGAGCCGGGCAAGGCCGCGCCGGTCTCGCCCCGCCTGCTCTTCAAAAGCCGTTACGCCATCGTCACCCCCGAGGCCCCCGGCCTCAACATCTCGCGCCGCATCCGCGACGACGAGGAGCGCGACCGCCTGCTCGAGATCGCCCATGCCGCGATGGAGGGCGCGCCCGAGACCCACGGCCTGATCCTGCGCAGCGCCGCCGAGGGCGTCGCCGAGGACGCGCTGGCCGGGGATATCGCCGCCATGCGCGACCTCGCCGCCGCCGTCACCGCCGACACCGACGGCCCGCCCGAATGCCTGCTGGATGCGCCCGACGCCCACCTGACCGCCTGGCGCGACTGGGCCGACCCCGACCCCGACGAGGTGGTCGAGGGGGCAGGGGCCTTCGACACCCATGGCGTGACCGAGGCGGTCGAGGCCGCGCTTTCGCCGCGCCTTGCCCTGCCGGGCGGCGCGACGGCTTTCATCGAGCCGACCCGAGCGCTTGTCGCCGTGGACGTGAACACCGGCGCCGACACCTCGCTTGCCGCGGGGCTCAAGGCCAACCTCGCGCTGGTCCGCGCCCTGCCGCGCGCGCTGCGCGTCAAGGGGCTGGGCGGGCAGGTGACGCTCGACCTTGCGCCGATGCCGAAAAAGGACCGCCGCGTGATCGAGGACGCGCTCCGCCGCGCCTTCCGCGAGGACGGGGCCGAGGTGGTGCTGGCGGGCTGGACCCCGCTCGGCCATTACGAGATCCAGAAGAAGCGCGACCGCCTCCCGCTCGCCGCCCTCTGGCCCACTCCGTAGGCCAGGCTTCAGCCCGGCACTGTCGGCGCCGCCGGCATCCGCACCTTTAACAATCCCACACGCCATTTCCGTGCAAAAACCGCGTATGCACGCGATGTGCACAGCCTGTGTACGGAATGCCGACGCGGGCCAGACGGCCCCGGGCCTTCCGCCCTCGGCCCCCGTTACCCCTGCCGTAGCGCCCTGAGCAGCGCCTGCGACGCCCGCCCGTCCACCGTCAGCCCCCGCGCCGCCTGGTAGGCCCGGATCGCCTCCTCCGTGCCCCGTCCGATCACCCCGTCGGGCGTCCCCGCATCGAAACCGCGCCGGGTCAGAAGCGTCTGAAGCTCCCGCCGCTGAGCCTGGGTCAGCCCCGTCTCATCCGGCCCGAAGGCCCGCGTCAACGGCCCGCCGCCCGCCAGCCGGTCGGCCATGTAGCCCACGCCGATGCCGTAGTTCGTGGACGGGTTGTAGCGCAGGATCACGTTGAAATTGCGATACAAAATCCACGCAGGGCCGCCAGCACCGCCCGGCGCGTGGATCGCCGCCTCGCCATGATCGGGCAGGCTCCCGCCGCGCGCGGGCCGCACGCCGGCCGCGGCCCAGGCGCTCACCGGGCGGCGAGTGTCCCGCCCCGTGACCGACGTATCGAATCCCTCCGGCAGATGCACCTCCATCCCCCAGGGATGACCCCGCCGCCAGCCATGCCGCCGAAGGTATTCCGCCGTCGAGGCCAGCGCGTCCGTGGGATCGCTCCCCCAGATCTCGCGCCGTCCATCCCCTTGGAAATCCACGGCATATTCCTCGTAGACCGTTGGCATGAGCTGCGTGTGCCCCATCGCACCGGCCCACGATCCGACCATCCGGTCCGTCGTCGTGTCGCCCGCCTGGATGATCCGGAGCGCGGCGATCAGCTGCGCCTCGAAGAACCGCCCCCGCCGCCCCTCCCAGGCGAGCGTCGAGGTCGCCGAGATCACCGGGATCTCCCCCAGCCGCGTCCCGAACCGCGTCTCCAGCCCCCAGATCGCCGCGATGACATCGGCATCCACGCCGCTTTCGGCCTCGATCGCTGCCAGCGTTCCGCGTTCCGCCGCGACCCTCGGACGCCCCGTGGCGAGATCGTCCTCCGACGCGACCAGCGCGAGGTAATCCTCTGTACTCCTCCGGAATTCCGTCTGGTTGCGGTCCCGTTCCACCACGCCCGGCAGGAACCCTTGCCCGCGAAAGCCGCGATCGAGCGTGGCTTGCGTGATCCCTTGCGCCATCGCCCGGGACCGGAACGCCGCGACCCAGGCGTCGTAGTCGGCATTCGGCTGTGGGCGAAAGGCCGGATCGCCCGCCGTGCCGCCCCCGCCACTGCCACTGCCCCCGAGGGCAGGGACGCATCCCGTCACAAGCGCCGCCCCGCCAAGCGCCATCGCCGTCCTGCGCGTCAGATGTTCCATCGGCCCGGATCCTCGCATGTTTTACGCCTTCGTAACGGTCCCCTGGCAATCTGGGCAAGCGTCGCGGCATCGGTGGTTGCGATCCGGCAGGGGTTGGCGCATGGTTCGCGCGGACCACAGACAGCAAGGTGCAAGATGTCCTGCCCGATCTGCTCCGGTGACACCACTCCGGCATATCGTCCCTTCTGCTCGCGCCGCTGCGCCGACGTGGATCTCGCCCGTTGGCTGAACGGCTCCTACGCCGTTCCGTCGAAGGACCCCGAGGATATCGAGGCCGCAGCCGAGGCGCTTCGCAAACCGCACTGAATTCTCCTACCCTTCGGCACGAAAAAACGCGTTCTGCTCTATGGACAGCCCCGCCGAGACACCCTACAACGCCGCTCACCCACGGGGTCGCCAAACGCCCCCGGACCCGTGCCCGGGTAGCTCAGGGGTAGAGCAGTGGATTGAAAATCCTCGTGTCGGTGGTTCGATTCCGCCCCCGGGCACCACTTCAATTTCCAGCACTGTCCAGAGACGTCCAAGCCATTGTAATTCCTGGATTCCGAGTCCAGGGGAGTCCACCCAAAACCGGTGGCAGCCGACGAAAAGTGGGGTATGCTTCGGGGTATGATGAATTCGATTCCGAGTCGATTTGATGCCCCTGACTGACACCGCCATCCGGAACCTCTCAAGCCGGGAAAAGCCCTTTAAGGTCAGTGACTCGCATGGTCTTTACCTACTCGTGAACCCCGGCGGATCACGTCTTTGGCGCTTTAAATATCGCTTCAATGGCCGCGAGAAACTCCTAGCCCTCGGCAGCTACCCCCTCGTTGGCCTCAAACATGCGCGCGAAAAACGCGATCAGGCGCGGCTTCTCTTAGTCGATGGGTATGACCCATCGGTCGAACGCCAAAAGCGGCGCAGACAGGAGTTTCTGGAGCAAGGCATCTCGTTCTCTGATCTCGCGAAAGAGTATCTGGATAAGTTGCGGCGAGAGGGCAGGGCGGAGCAAACTCTTCGCAAGCTTGAATGGCTGGTGACCCTCGCCGAGCCGCAATTGGGCCGGCTCGAGGTGAAGGAGATCGAAGCGCAAGACGTTCTAGCGGCGCTACGTGCGGTCGAGGTTGAGGGGAAGTTTGAGACGGCGGCGCGCTTGCGATCGACGATTGGCTCCATCATCCGATACGCCATCGCGACAGGGCGGGCGACACAAGACCCAACCCTTGCTCTCAAAGGTGCTCTGATCCGGCTGTCCGGCATCAGCACTCATGGGACAGACTGGGGTGATTGAGTAGTGGAGGATTT
>WVSO01000042.1 GCA_015689745.1 Rhodobacterales bacterium HKCCSP123
CCCGCTGCGACCGGGCGACGGGGGCCTGCCGCGCGGGCGAGATCACGCTCGACCGCGCGGGCGCACGCGCCGTGCGCTGCATCCACCCCGTCGAGCACGAGGAGGCCGCCCGATGACCACGCCCGCGCTGCGCCTCGACAACCTGTCGAAAACCTTTCCCCTGGGCCGCTCCCTCTTCGGCCCCGAGCGCCCCGGCGTGCGCGCCGTCCATCCCGTCACGCTTGACGTAAGCCTCGGGGAAACCCTTGGCATCGTTGGGGAATCCGGCTGCGGAAAGTCCACGCTGGCGCGCATGCTGGTGGGGCTGTTGGAGCCCACCACCGGCACGATCGAGATCGAGGGCGCGGCGCTGGACAACGCCGATCCTGCCGTCTTCGGCAAGCGCATCCAGTATGTCTTCCAGGACCCGATCAGCAGCCTGAACCCGCGCAAGACGATCCGGCAGATCATGGAGGCGCCCCTGAAGCTGCTGCACGGGATGGACGCCGGGCAGCGCCGCGCCCGGATCGCCGAGATCTTCGAGACGGTGTCGCTCCGCGAGGAGTTCCTCGACCGTTACCCGCACGAGTTTTCCGGCGGGCAGGCGCAGCGCATCGGCATCGCCCGCGCCCTTGCCGCCGAGGCACGCATCCTGATCCTCGACGAACCGGTCTCGGCGCTCGACGTGTCGGTGCAGGCGCAGGTGCTGAACCTGTTGGCCGACCTCAAGGCGCGGCTTGGCCTGACCTATCTCTTCATCTCGCATGACCTTGCGGTGGTCGAGGCGGTGTCGGACCGCATCGCGGTGCTTTACTTCGGCTCGGTGGTCGAGCTTGGCCGGGCCGAGGATATCTTCCGCGCGCCGCGCCACCCTTACACGAAACTGCTGGCCGACAGCGCCCCCGTGGTGGGCCGCCCCCTGAGCGCGCCCGAGGCGAAGGAGACCGAGCTGCCCGACCCGCTAAACCCGCCCACCGGCTGCGCCTTCCGCGCGCGCTGCCCGCGCGCCACCGAGCGCTGCGCCGCCGAGGTGCCGATGCTGGCCGAGGATGCCAAGGGGCAGGCCGCCGCCTGTTTCCATCCGCTCGGCGGGTGAGGCGCCCTCTGGTCACGGTCCGCGACCGGCCCTAGGTTCTCGCGCGACGGGGGAGGGGTCTTCGTGAGAACAGATGTCGTCATCATCGGCGGCGGGCCATCCGGCCTGCTTCTGTCACAGCTTCTGAACCGCGCGGGCGTGGACACAGTGGTGCTGGAACGCGCAAGCCGCGCGCATGTGCTGGGGCGCATCCGCGCGGGCGTGCTGGAGGCCGGAACGGTCGGGATGCTGCAACAGGCGGGGGCGGGCGATCGGATGCTGCGCGAGGGCATGCCCCATGACGGCTGCATCTTCAGCGACGACGACCTCATGGTGCGCATCGATTTCGCGGAACTGACCGGCAAGACGGTCATGGTCTACGGCCAGACCGAGGTGACGGCAGACCTCTACGCCGCGCAGGACGCGATCGGGGCCACGATCCTGCACGAGGTCTCGGACGTGGCGATCCGCGACGCCGACACGGACGCGCCCTTCGTCGCGTTCACCCACGAGGGCGCGCGCAAACGCATCGACTGCGCCTATGTCGCGGGCTGCGACGGGTTCCACGGCGTCAGCCGCAAGACCATCCCCGAGAGCGTCCGGCGCGAGCATGAACGCGTCTATCCCTTCGGCTGGCTCGGCGTCCTGTCGCGCACGCCACCCGCGCATGAAGAATTGATCTATGCCAATTCCGCCAATGGGTTCGCGCTTGCCTCCATGCGCAACCCGATGCTCAGCCGCTACTACGTGCAGGTGCCCCTGTCGGACAGGGTCGAGGACTGGTCCGACGACCGGTTCTGGGAGCGGCTGACATCCTGCCTTCCGCGCGAGGTGGCCGGGACGCTGGTGACCGGCCCGTCGGTCGAGAAATCCATCGCGCCGCTCAGGTCCTTCGTCAGCGAACCCTTGCGCTGGGGGCGGTTGTTCCTGGTGGGGGACGCTGCGCATATCGTGCCGCCCACCGGGGCGAAGGGCCTGAACCTTGCCGTGTCGGACGTGTTCTACCTGCACCAGGCGCTGATCCGCGCCGTCCGGCACGGCGAGACCGACGGCATCGACAGCTATTCCGCGCGCGCGCTTGGGCGGATCTGGAAGGCGATGCGCTTCTCCTGGTCCATGACCATGATGCTGCACCGGTTCGACGGCGAGGACAGCTTCGCCGCCGAGATGCGGAAGGCCACGCTCCTGCACCTGGCGCAGTCCGAAACCGCCCGGCGCGACCTGGCCGAGAACTACATCGGCCTGCCGTTCTGAGCGTTCCCTTGCGGGCGCGGGCATGGCAATAGGGGAGGGGGAGAGGAGTTGCGATGACAGACCGCCACGCCAAGGGGATGGAGGTGCGCCGCGCCGTCCTGGGCGATGCCCATGTCGACCGGGCCGAGGCCACGGCGACCGCGCTCGACGCGCCGTTCCAGCGCCTGATCACCGAGGCCGCCTGGGGCACGGTCTGGGCGTCGGACGGGCTGACGCGGCGGGAACGCTCGATGGTGACGCTGGCGCTTCTGGCGGGCCTCGGCAATCACGAGGAACTGGAGTTGCACCTGCGCGCCACGGCGCGAACGGGGGCCACGCCCGAGGACGTGATGGAGGTCTTCCAGCATGTCGCGATCTACGCGGGCGTGCCGCGCGCGAATTCTGCCATTAGAATTGCCAAGCGCATTTTCGCGGAAACGGAGGACGCAGCATGACCGATGGCCGCCTGATCCCGCGCCGACGCGACCTGCACCCCGTCCCGCGGGATGCCGACTACAAGACCTCCGTCACGCGGTCGCCCACCCTGCCGCTCCTGTCGCTCGAGTCCACGCCTTCCGAGGAAACCGGCCCGCGCTTCGGCCATGACCTGATCGGGCCGCTCGACAACGACCTCATTCGCAACTTCAGCCGGGGCGAGGCGCTGGCCATCGGCGAGCGCATCCGCGTCCATGGCCGGGTGCTGGACGAGAATGCGCGCCCCGTGCCGCACACGCTTGTCGAGATCTGGCAGGCCAACGCGGGCGGGCGCTACCGGCATGTGAAGGACACGTATTTCGCGCCGCTCGACCCGAATTTCGGCGGCTGCGGCCGGACCCTGACGGATGAGAACGGCGTCTACGAGTTCATGACCGTGCGCCCCGGCGCCTATCCCTGGCCCAACAGGGGCAATGACTGGCGGCCGATGCATATCCATTTCTCGGTCTTCGGCCATGCTTTCGGGCAGCGGCTCATCACCCAGATGTATTTCGAGGGCGACCCGCTGATCGACCGCTGCCCCATCGCCGCGACCGTGCGCGACCGTGCGCAGCTCGACCGGCTGGTGGCCCCCCTCGACATGGGTGCGAGCCGTCCGATGGATTACCTCGCCTACCGCTTCGACATCGTCCTGCGGGGTCACCGCCAGACGATGTTCGAGAACCGCCCCGAGGGGATGTGAGACATGGTGCAACCGCTTGATACCCTGCATGAGACCGCCAGCCAGACGGCTGGGCCTTACGTCCATATCGGCTGCATCCCCAGCTTCGCCGGGCTGCCCGGCATCTACCCCGAGGACCTCGGGCGGAGCCCGTTTTCGGACGGGGCCGAGGGCGAGGTCGTGACCATCACCGGCGCGGTGCTGGACGGGATGGGCGCGCCCCTGCGCGACGCGATGCTCGAAAGCTGGCAGGCCGATGCCGCCGGGCGCTACCCCGGCACGCCGGGCGCGGATCCGCATGTCAGCGGCTTCTGCCGCTTTGCCGCCGACAAGGACACGGGCGAATTCACGCTGCGCACCATCCGCCCCGGCGCGGTGACGGGCCATGACGGGCGCGCGATGGCGCCGCACATCTCGCTCTGGATCGTGGCGCGGGGGATCAACATCGGGCTCCAGACCCGGCTCTATTTCGAGGATGCGGACAATTCCGCCGATCCGCTTCTGGCCCGCATCGACCCGCCCACCCGCGCGCAGACCCTCATCGCGCAGCGCATGGCCCCCGAGGCCTACCGCTTCAACATCCGCCTGCAGGGCGAAGGTGAAACCGTTTTCCTGGATATCTGACACATGACCGACCCTGTTCTCATCGCCGGCGGCGGCATCGGCGGCTTGAGCCTTGCGCTGACGCTGCACCAGATCGGGGTCGAGGCCCGCGTGATCGAGGCCGCGCGCGAGATGAAGCCGCTTGGCGTGGGCGTCAACCTGCAACCCAACGCGGTGCGCGAGCTTTACGACATGGGGCTCGGGGCCGATGTTCTTGGCGCGGTCGGCCTTCCGGCGCGGGAATGGGCATTGGTCGGCCTGAACGGGCGCGAGGTCTATGCCGAACCGCGCGGGACGCTGGCGGGCTACCGCTGGCCGCAATACGCGGTCCATCGCGGCGCGTTCCACATGGCGCTTTACGAGGCCGCGCGCGAGCGGCTGGGTGCGGACGCGATCACGCTGGGGGCGCGGGTGGCCGGCTACGCGCAGGACGCCGGGGGCGTCACGGCGCAGGTGAGCCATGCCGATGGCAGCCGCTCCGAGCTGCGCGGCGCGCTGCTGGTTGCCGCCGACGGCATCCATTCGGGCGTCCGTGCGCAGATGCACCCCGACGACCCCGGCGTGCAATGGGGCGGCGCGATCATGTGGCGCGGCACGGTGCGCGCCAAACCGCTGCGCACCGGCGCGTCCTTCGTGGGTCTCGGCACGCACCGGCACCGGATGGTGATCTACCCGATCTCGGAACCCGATGCCGAGGGCCGCGCGCTGATCAACTGGATCGCCGAGGTCACCGTCGACCCCTCCCACGGCTGGCAGCAGGAGGGCTGGTTCCGCCCCGTCGAGATCGCCGAGTTCATCCATCATTTCGACGCGTTCCGCTACGACTGGCTCGATGTGCCCGAGATGCTGGCGCAGGCCGATTGCGCCTACGAGAACCCGATGATCGACCGCGAGCCGCTGCCGACCTGGGTCGAGGGGCGCGTGGCCCTGATGGGGGACGCGGCCCATGCGATGTATCCCACCGGCTCGAACGGGGCGAGCCAGGCCATCGTGGACGCCCGCACGATCGGGGCTGCGATGCTGGCCCATGGCGTCACGCCCGAGGCGCTGGCCGCCTATGACGCGAAGCTCTGCGCGCCGGTCTCGCAGCTGCAGACGCGCAACCGCGGGGCTGGGCCCTTTGGCCTTCTGAACCTGCTCGACGAGCGCTGCGGAGGCGTGTTCGAGGATATCGACACGGTGATCCCGCCCGAGGAGCGCGCCGCCTTCATGGCGGGCTACAAGGCCGCCGCGGGCTTCGCCATGGAGGCGCTGAACGCCGCCCCCCCGACCATCCCGCCGGGCGCGCGGCTGGCCTAAAGCCCCTCGGCCCCGAGCGTCAGCGCCACGCGGTCGCCCGCGAACCAGGTGCGCCCGAGTTCCACCGGATGCCCCCCGGCATCCACGTTCACCGCCACCGTGCGCAGGATCGGCGCCCCCGCGGGCAGGTGCAGTTGCGCGGCCAGTGTCGGTGTCGCCGGTTTCGCCGTGATCTCGGTCGAGGCGCGGGTGTAGTCGGCGAGACCATGCGCGGCGAAGCCCGCGGTGACCGACTGGCTGGTCCTCAGCGCCTCGAGCATCCGCGGGAACCGCGCGGCGGGAAAGACCGAGCGGAAGAGCGCGATCGGAGCGCCATCGGCAAGGCTGAGCCCCTCGTAGACATGCACAAGCGCCGTCGCGTCGAGCCCCAGCGCCTCGGCCTCCTCCGCGTTCGCCCCGCGCGTCTCGAGCATCAGGATGCGTTTCTCCGGCACACGACCTGCGGCCAGGAGGTTCTGGTGGAACCGGACCCGCCGCCCGAGCGGGTAAGCGGTGGGCCGGTGGCGCACATAGACACCTGCGCCGCGCCGGGCGTGCACCGTACCGGCTTCGGCCAGGTCGGCCAGCGCGCGGCGCACGGTATGGCGGTTCACACCGAACCGGTCCGAGAGCTGCGCCTCGGTCGGCAGGCGGTCGCCGGGGGCGTAATGGCCGCGGGCGATTTCCTCCGACAGATGATCGCGGATCGAGGTCCAGAGCGGGGAACGGCCCATCGGTGTCACCAAAACTTCACGGGCGCGGGTCTTGCGGCGACTCGGACCCTGTGAGATGAAATTTGTATAGTTGTATAAATAAATGGACAACTTGCCAAGATGTCTGTCACCGACCCCAAGCCCGCCCCCGCGACCGAGGCCCGCCGCGCGCGTCTGTCCACCCTCGCCAAGGCCCCCGCTGCGCGGCTCAAGGCGCTTTGGGCAGCCCATATGCCGGAGCCGCCCGCCCATGACCTGCTGCGCGCGCCCGAGATCGGGACCGTCATGGTGCACGGCCGGGCAGGGGCCGTGGGTGCGCCTTTCAACCTCGGCGAGATGACGGTGACGCGCTGTTCGGTGCGGTTGCCCTCGGGTGCCGTGGGCCACGGCCATGTGCAGGGCCGCGACCGCGAGGCGGCGCTGGCCGCCGCCCTGATCGACGCGCTGGCCGAGGACGGCCAGGCCTCGGCGCTGGAGGCGGCGATCCTGCGCCCGCTCCGCGCCGAGGCGGAGGCCCGCAAGACCGCCCGCGCGGCCCGCGCCGCGGCGACGAAGGTCGAGTTCTTCACCATGGTCCGGGGGGAAAACGCATGACGATCACCCATCTCGACGGCGGTTTCGCCGACCTCGCGCGCGACGCGGCCCATGCGTTCCGGGCAGCACTTCAGGCGATGGCGCGCCCCGGCCGGATCGAGGCCGTCACGGGCGCGGCCCCGCCCGCGCCCTGTTCGGTCGCGGCGGGGGCGCTTCTCCTGACGCTCTGCGACACGACCACGCCGCTCTACCTTGCGCCCTCGCATGACGCCGAGGGTCTGCGCGGCTGGATCACCTTTCACACCGGCGCGCCCTTCACCGGGCCGGAGCATGCCATGTTCGCGCTGGGCACATGGGCGGCGCTGCAGCCGGTGACGCGCTTCGCGCCGGGGACCGCCGAGTATCCCGACCGCTCGGCCACGCTGATCGTCGAAGTCGAGGCCTTGGCGAACCGTGGCGCGACCCTGACCGGACCCGGCATCGAGACGCAGGCGCAGCTTTCCCTGCCCGAGACCGAGGCCTTCGCCGCGAACCGCCGCCGCTTCCCGCTCGGCTTCGACACCTATCTCACCTGCGGCGACCGGCTGGCCGGCCTGCCGCGCAGCACCCGTGTGGAGGGTTAGGCGATGTATGTCGCGGTGAAAGGCGGCGAGCGCGCCATCGACAATGCCCATGCCTGGCTGGCCGAGGAACGGCGCGGCGATACCGATATCGCCGAGTTGACCGTCCTCCAGATCCGCGAACAGCTGGTACTGGCGGTGAACCGGGTGATGGCCGAGGGCTCGCTCTACGACCCCGACCTCGCGGCGCTGGCGATCAAGCAGGCGCGCGGCGACCTGATCGAGGCGGTCTTCCTGATCCGGGCCTATCGCACCACCCTGCCGCGCTTCGGCGCGTCGCATCCCGTGGACACCGGCGCGATGGCCTGCGACCGGCGCATCTCGGCCACGTTCAAGGACCTGCCGGGGGGCCAGATCCTCGGGCCGACCTTCGACTATACCCACCGCCTGCTCGATTTCGCGCTGGCCGCCGAGGGGCTGGAGGTGCCCGAAGCGCCGCAGGGCGCGCCCTCGGACGCGGCGGTGCCGCATGTGACGGATTTCCTCGCGCGCGAGGACCTGATCCAGGGAGAGCCCGACGGCTCCGCCACACCGCGCGACCTGACGCGAGAGCCGCTGGATTTCCCCGCCGACCGGCCCTTGCGCCTGCAGGCGCTGACCCGCGGGGACGAGGGGTTCGTGCTGTCCATGGCCTATTCCACGCAGCGCGGCTATGGCCGCAACCACCCCTTCGTGGGCGAGCTGCGCATCGGCACGGTGCCGGTGGAGATGGACATCCCCGAGCTGGGCTTTGCCATCGAGCTGGGCGAGGTCGTGCTGACGGAATGCGAGACGGTGAACCAGTTCACCGGCTCGAAAACCGAGCCGCCGCAATTCACCCGGGGCTATGGCCTCGTCTTCGGCCAGACCGAGCGCAAGGCGATCTCGATGGCGCTGGTCGACCGCGCGCTGCGCTGGGAGGAGCTGGGCGAGGACAACGTCGGCGCGCCCGCGCAGGACGCGGAATTCGTGCTCTATCACTCGGACAACGTGCAGGCGACGGGCTTCCTCGAACACATCAAGCTGCCCCATTACGTCGATTTCCAGTCCGAGCTGGAGCTGATCCGGCGGCTCAGGGCCGAGGCGATGCAAGCCACAGGGCAGGAGGCCGCGGAATGACCCTAGTCGCCGCCACCATCCCCGCCGCCGTCGCCATCGCTGTCCCAGTCGTCGCGCGGGTCCCTGGTCGATCGGCGTTCGCTGCCGTCAAGCTCGACCCAGACATACCATGTCGTGCCATCGCGGGTTTCGACCCGCAGGCTCCGGCGTCTGCGCCGCGCGAGCCATGCGCTGTGGGTCGCGAACAGGCCGGCAAGGGGAAACAGCAGGACGACGCCACGCTCCCAACCGACAAGATCGTCGAAGTTGACAAGGATCAGCGCCGTGCTGCCGACAGTCCAGAGGATGGAAAAGATCAGCGCGAACATGGCGTCTGGTCCTGCGTGGCGGGTCTTGGCGAACATCTGACCGGGCAATCCGGCACTATCATGGCGATTTCACGGGGATGACATGAGCGACACCGACTACAATTTCGCCTATCTCGACGAACAGACCAAGCGGATGATCCGCCGCGCGATCCTGAAGGGCGTGGCCGTGCCGGGCTACCAGGTGCCCTTCGCCAGCCGCGAGATGCCCATGCCTTACGGCTGGGGCACCGGCGGCGTGCAGGTGACGGCGGCCTGCCTGACGCCCGCGGACCGCCTGAAGGTCATCGACCAGGGCGCGGATGACACGACCAACGCCGTCTCGATCCGCAAGTTCTTCGAGAAGACGGCGGGCGTGGCGGTGACGGAGCGGACCGCGGAGGCGACGATCATCCAGACCCGCCACCGCATCCCCGAGGTGCCGCTGACCGAGGACCAGATCCTTGTCTACCAGGTGCCGATCCCGGAACCCCTGCGCTTCCTCGAACCCTCGGAGGTCGAGACGCGCAAGATGCATGCGCTCGAAGACTACGGGCTGATGCATGTGAAGCTTTACGAGGATATCTCTCGCCACGGAGAGATCGCCACCGCCTATGCCTACCCGGTCAAGGTCGAGGGCCGCTACGTGATGGATCCGTCCCCGATCCCGAAATTCGACAACCCGAAGCTCGAAAGCGCGGCCTTGCAGCTGTTCGGTGCCGGGCGTGAGCAGCGCATCTACGCGGTGCCGCCCCATACCCGCGTCGTCAGCCTCGATTTCGACGACTACCCCTTCGACCCGTCGAAGGCACCGCACGCCTGCGCGCTCTGCGGAGCCCTGGACAGCTACCTCGACGAGGTCATCACCGATGACGCGGGCGGCCGGATGTTCGTCTGCTCCGACACCGATTTCTGCGCGTCGCGCCGCGGTGAGGCGGCATGAGCGGGGGCGAAAACCGTGCGGTTTTCGGGGCGGAAACCTGCAGGTTTCCGGGTGGGAAAACTGCAGTTTTCCCATGCGTTTTCCTGCAGGAAAACGGTGCCTCTGATCGGACCGGATGCGGGGCGGCAGATGTTGGAATGCGTATTTTTGGAAAGGTGAAGGGGATGGGCGCATGATGCCGCTTCTCGACGTGCGGTCGCTGACCAAGACCTACGGGGGGCGCATCGGGTGCGCTGATGTGTCCTTCAGGCTTTATCCCGGCGAGGTGCTGGGGATCGTGGGTGAAAGCGGCTCGGGCAAGTCGACGCTCCTGAACTGCCTCGCGGGGCATTTGCTCCCCGACGCGGGCCGCGTCATCTTCGACACGAGGGCCGAGGGGCCACGGGATGTGCTGGAAATGTCGGAACCCGAGCGGCGGATGCTGGGGCGCACCGACTGGGCCTTTGTCCACCAGAACCCGCGCGACGGTCTGCGGATGCGCATCAGCGCGGGCGGCAACGTGGGTGAGCGGCTGATGGCCGTGGGCGCGCGGCACTACGGCGAGATCCGGGCGCAGGCGACCGACTGGCTGGGCCGCGTCGAGATCGGCGAGACCCGGATCGACGATCGCCCCAGCGCCTTTTCCGGCGGCATGCAGCAAAGGCTGCAGATCGCGCGGAACCTCGTCACAGGGCCACGGCTGGTGTTCATGGACGAGCCGACCGGGGGCCTCGACGTGAGCGTTCAGGCGCGGCTTCTGGACCTCATACGCGGCCTTGTCCGGCGCATGGGGCTCAGTGCGATCGTCGTCACCCATGACCTTGCCGTGGTGCGGCTGCTCGCCGACCGCCTGATGGTGATGAAGGACGGCCAAGTCATCGAGACGGGCCTGACCGACCAGGTGCTCGACGACCCGCAGGCGCCCTACACGCAACTCCTTGTCAGCTCCGTCCTGCAGGTGTGAACCCATGACCCCCATGATCCACGTCGAACATCTCGCCAAGAGCTTCACGCTTCACAACCAGGGCGGTGCCGTCATCCCGGTGATCGAGGGGGCGGGGTTCTCGGTCCGGGCCGGCGAATGCGTTGCGCTGACGGGGACAAGCGGGGCGGGGAAATCCACCGTCATGCGCATCCTCTACGGCAATTACCTCGCGCAGGGCGGGTCCGTGCGGATCGGGGGGCTCGACATCACGAAGGCCGAGCCGCGCGAGATCCTGGCGCTGCGCAGGGAGACGCTGGGTTATGTCAGCCAGTTCCTGCGCGTCGTGCCGCGCGTGCCGACGCTGGAGGTGGTGGCCGAGCCGCTGCTGGCGCTGGGCCGCCCCGAGGCGGAGGCGCTGGCGCGCGCCCGCGACCTGCTTACGCGGCTGCGCATCCCGGACACCCTCTGGGGGCTGTCGCCCACCACCTTCTCGGGCGGCGAGCAGCAGCGCGTGAACATCGCGCGCGGCTTTGCCCATGCCTATCCGGCGCTGTTGCTGGACGAACCCACCGCGAGCCTTGATGCCACCAACCGCGAGACCGTCCTGACCCTGATCGAGGAGGCCAAGGCGGGCGGGGCCGCCATCGTCGGCATCTTCCACGACCTCGAGGCGCGCGCCCGCGTGGCCGACCGCGAGATCGACGTCTCGGCCTTCGCGCCGGGGCGCGCGGCATGACGCGCGGGCGCTTCATCGCGGTCGTCGGCCCCTCGGGGGTCGGCAAGGACAGCGTGATGGAGGCGCTGTGCGCCGAACGCCCCGATCTTGTCCGCATCCGCCGCGTCATCACCCGGGCCGAGGCCGCGGGGGGCGAGGATTTCGAGGGGATCACGCCCGCGCTGTTCGCCGCGCGGGCGGCGGGCGGCGATTTCGCGCTGCACTGGCAGGCGCATGGCCTTTTCTACGGCATCCCCCGCGAGGTACACGCGGTGCTGGCGCGCGGTCAGGATGCGCTGGCGAACCTGTCGCGCGGGATGCTCGGGCGTGCGGCGCGCGTCTTTCCCGAGCTGCACGTGCTGCACATCACCGCCTCCCCCGAGGTGCTGGCCGAACGCCTGGCCGGACGGGCGCGCGAAAGCCGGGGCGAGATCGCCCGCCGCCTCGCACGGCCTGCGCCGGTCCTTCCCGTGGGGCTTCGCGTGACCGAGATCGACAATTCCGGCCCGCTCAAGCGGTCGGTGGCCGCCGCGCTGACGGCGCTCTACCCAGAAAGGGTGTAGCGGTGGACGAGGTGGAACATCCCCTCCGCGTCTTCTCCCATCAGGCAGAGGCTGTCGATCACGAAGGGTGCGGGCAGGACCGCGGCGAGATGGGCCGCGAGGATGTCGCGCGTGGCCCCGGACCCGGTCCGTGGCAGGCGGCCCGTGAGGGTGAGGTGGAAGCGGAATTCCTCCATCACGTACGGGTAGCCCCAGCGCGCCAGAAGCGCCTCCTGCCGGTCGGAGAGACCTGCCTTTCGGCGTCGGGCAAGCTCTGTCCCGGAGGGGGGCGCGCGGAAGGCGTCGAGCGCCCCGACCGTTGCGGCGGCGAGATCGGCGAGGGCGGCAGAGGGCTCGCCCGGGACGATGGCGATGAAGCCGCCGAGGCGGCGGACCTCGAGCCCCGGGATCGTCACCGGCGCGCGCGTCGCGCAGAAGGCGCGGGCGGCGGCGTCGAGGCCCGTGGCCTCGGTTCCCTCGGCCAGCCGGAAGGGCGGCTTGACCGTGCCGTGGAAGCCGTACTTGCGGGGGGTGGCGGTGATCGCCGCGACCTCGACCGGCAGTCCCGAAAGGGCGGGTTGCGGCACCGCGCGCCCCGCCACGCTGTCCCAGCCCAGCCAGTCGGCACCCGCGCGGTAGAATGCGCCCTCTGGCACCACGTAGATGCCAAATCGCTTGAACCCGTCCATCCTATCCTGTCTTCCTGAGGCCAAGATGCCCCGTGACCATGCCCCGATGCCAGAGACCCTGACCCTTGCCAATGCCCGGCTGATCCTGCCCGGGGGCGAGATGACGGGCCGGATCACGATCCGGGGCGGTGAGATCGTCGAGGTCGCCGCGGGCGCGGGCGTTCCGGCCGGCGCGGTCGATTGCGACGGCGACATCGTGGCGCCGGGGCTGGTGGAATTGCACACCGACAACCTCGAGCGGCACATCCGCCCGCGCCCCTCGGCCCATTGGCCGCACAAGCCCGCCATCGTCGCCCATGACGCCGAGCTTGCCGCCTGCGGCATCACCACCGTCTTCGATGCGATCCGCGTGGGCTCGATCGAGGGGAAGGGCGGCGTCGGCTGGTCGCGCTACGCCCGGGACCTGGCGGATGAGCTGTTGGCGATGCGTGCCGCGGGGGCGCTGAAGATCAGCCACCACATCCACCTGCGCGCCGAGATCTGCTCGCAGTCTCTGGTCGAGGAGCTGGCGCAGTTCGGCCCCGAGGACCGCATCGGCATCCTGAGCCTGATGGACCACACGCCGGGGCAGCGGCAGTTCGCCGATATCGGGCAATACGCGACCTACATGAAGGGCAAGCACGGCCTGAGCGAAGAGGTCTTCCAGGAACACGTCCGCACCCGGCAGGCGCTGGGCGCGGCGGTGCGCGATGCACATGAGGCCGCCGCCGTGGAGGCGGCGCAGCGGCTGGGCGCGGTGCTGGCGAGCCACGACGACACGCTGGTCGATCATGTGGTGCGTTCCGCCGCCCACGGCATCGCGCTGGCCGAGTTCCCGACGACCGAAGAGGCCGCCCGCGCGTGCCGCCAGCACGGCATCGCCGTGATGATGGGGGCGCCGAACCTGGTGCGGGGCGGCTCGCATTCCGGCAATGTCTCGGCCGGGGCGCTGGCCCGCGCGGGGCTGCTGGATATCCTGTCCTCCGACTACGTGCCGGCGGCGCTTCTTTATGCGGCCGTCCTGCTCGGCGATCTCTGGGGCGACATGGCCCGCGCCATAGCGACGGTCAGCGCCTCGCCCGCCCGCGCGGCGGGGCTGCACGACCGGGGCCAGTTGGCCGAGGGCATGCGCGCCGACGTGATCCGCTTCCGGCTGGTCGAAGGCGTGCCCGCCCTGCGCGGCGTCTGGTCGGCGGGCGCCCGCGTCGCCTGAGGGGCGGTTGCCCCCGGTTTGCCGCGGCCCGTGCGGGGCGGTCACGGCGGATTCGCGTATTTCCGGAAAGATGAAGGCAGGGCCGCCGCGCTCAGCAGGCAAGGCCTTCGCGCTCCAGGTAGGCCATGGCCGCGGGAATGTCGGCCGCGTTGCGCAGCTCGAGCACCAGGTGCGGGCGCTGGGGCAGGGCGGCGATGGCGCGGAAGACGGCGTGCCAGTTCACCGTGCCGCGTCCCGGCGGCCAGTGGCGGTCGGCGAAGCCGTCGGCATCCTGCAGGTGGACATGGGCGAGCAGCGCGCCCGCGTCGGTCACGAAATAATCGACGGGCGGCGCGCCGGTGGCGCAATGGGCGTAATGCGCATGGCCGGTGTCGATCGAGAGGCGCACCGCGTCCGAGGCGAAGCTCTGGGCGAGGTCCCGGCGATAGCCCGGCGCGATGTCCTCGATGTTCTCGATCACCAGCGTGACGCCATGGGTCTCGGCCAGCGCGACGGCATCCCGCAGCAGCGCATGGACGCGCGCGGTCTTCGCCTCGAGCGCGGAGGGTGTGTTTCCAGCGCGGGGGTGGTCGCCGAAGTTGAACCAGTCCCATGTCGTGAAGGGGGAATGGATCACCATCTGCGTGGCGCCGAGGGATGCGGCGGCCTCGACCGCGGTGACGTAGCGGCGCGCGACGATGGGGGCGATCTCGGCGTCGGCCGTGTCGATGGCGAGGTCGTAAAAGGGACCGTGGATGCCGAGCCGCCCCCCGAACCCGTCGAGGTGGCGCTTCGCCAGGGCGACCAGCCCGCGCCAGTCACCGAGCAGAACCTCGGGGCGGAAGAAATCCTGCACCTCGAGGTCGCGGTCCCCTTCGACCAGCCAGTCGCGGTGGGCGGGAATGTCGGCCACCATCAGGGCCGCGCCGATCTTGAGGGGAAGCATCAGACCACCTGTCGTCCATTGCGCCAGACCGCCTGCACCACCGGCTGCCCCCCAAGGAGGCGAACGGCGACGAGGTCGGCGCGCAATCCTTCCGCGATGCGGCCGCGGTCGTCCAGCCCCGTCATCCGCGCCGGGCGGTCGCTGACCAGCGCGATGGCCGCGGGCAGGTCGTAGGGCAGGGCGGTGTCGGCGGCGAGTTTGAAGGCCGCGTCGAGCGGCGAGCGCGGCACGTAGTCCGAGGCGAGCGCATCGACGAGGCCGTGGGCCAGCAGCTCGGCCACCGCGACATTGCCCGATTGCGAGCCGCCGCGCAGGTAGTTGGGCGCGCCCGCCACGATGGCGAGGCCCAGCTCGCGCGCGCGCCGCGCGGCCTCGAGCGTGGTGGGAAACTCCGAGATCGCCACGCCCTCGGCGGCGGCCTGTTCGGCATGGGCGAGGGTACGGTCGTCATGGCTCATCAGGGGCAGGGTCGCGGCATGGGCGGCGCGGATCACATGGGTGCGCACCTCGGCCCCGCGGGCGCGGGAGCGGTCGAAGAGGTCGTCCATCATGGCGCGGCCGGTCTCCTCGTCCACCTCCATTTCGTGAACCATGTGCCGGAACCACTTGTCCACGTCCGGGCTTTGCCGGTCGCCGGGGGTGTGGTCCATGACCGACACGAGCCGGGTCAGCGGATGCGCGATGGTCGCATCGACCAGCGCCATCGTGGCCGGGTCCGAGATCTCGCAGCGCAGATGCAGGAGGTGCTCGGCGCGGAAGGCGCCCGCGGCCTGCCCCTCGGCCAGGGCCGTGACCAGGGGCTCGAGGATCTCGCGCCGCTCGGGGCGTTTCATCGAGGCGCCGACCGAGAGGCTGTCGAAGACGGTCGTGGTGCCGCCCGAGACGACGACGGCGTCATGCGCCATCAGCGCCGGAAGGAACGGCCAGAGGACCGAGACACGCGGATGGGTGTGACGCTCGACATGATCGGTGTGCAGGTCGACGATGCCGGGGACGAGCCAGGCGCCGCCCAGGTCGAGCCCGTCAGTCGCCGTGCCGAACCCGGCGATGCGGCCCTCCTCGATCCTGAGCGCACCGCCTCTCGTGCCGCCGGGCGTCACGATCCTTGCGTTGCTCAGTGTCAGCGAGGCGGGGGGTGCGGCATCGAACATGGGTGTCTCCTTGCGATGCCGCCGTCGCATCAGGCCAAGGTAACAGCCACGCGGCGCGGCGATGATCCTTTCATGACATTCGGAGCGGCGTCCGGAGGGCCTGTGCCCGGTCGAATCGTGGGGGGCGGACGAGCCGCCACGCAACGCGCAAGCGGGGGTCGGGATTCTCCGACAAATCCGTCCCTTGTCGAGGCGCAGGCGGGGCGGTTTCGCGCCCCGCCTGCGCTGGCGGCCCGCCGTTTTTCGTGGCGGGCGGGACACTTGCCCGGCCGTCACGAATTCTTCACGGCGCATTTACAAACCGATCACAGAACGCCCCTAGCCCTCTGCCGCAACGGGGGCGGGTGCTGCGCCGCGGCGTGGGCGGTCCCCGGGATGATCGAACCAGTCACAGGGACGAAACCCATGTTCAAGACCAGCCTGACCGCGCTCGTGATGGGCGCCACCGCACTGACCTCCACCGCCGCTCTCGCGCAGGATTGGCGCGACGAGGTGCCGGTGTTCCGCATCGGCCTGCTCGGCGGCGAGAACGAGGCCGACCGCCTGCGCGACCACGCCTGCCAGGAAGCCTATCTCGAAGAGCGCCTGGGCATCGATGTCGAGCTGTTCCCCGCCTCGGACTACGCCGGCGTGATGCAGGGTCTCCTGGCCGGCCAGCTGGAATTCGCGGGCCTGGGCTCGGCCGGCTATGCCGGCATCTACCTGCAGGACCCGCAAGCGGTTCGTCCGCTCTACACCACGATGCAGCTCGACGGATCGCTCGGATACTACGCGGTGATGTACACCCGCGCCGACAGCGGCATCGAGACGCTGGAGCAGATGGAAGGCCGCAGCCTCGCCTGGGCCGACCCGAACTCCACCTCGGGCTACCTCGTGCCCCAGTCCGAACTGCGCGGCATGGGGATCGAGCCGGAATCCTTCTTCTTCGAGACGGGCTTCGGCGGCGGCCATGAACAGGCGGTGATCGCGGTGCTGAACGGCCAGTACGACGCGGGCGTCACCTGGACCTCGGGCATCGGCGACATCAACCAGGGCTACAGCCGTGGCAACCTGCGCTCGATGGTGGACAACGGTCTGCTCGACATGAACGACATCCAGATCATCTGGCAATCCAACCTGATCACCAATGGCCCCCGCGTGATCCGCGCGGACCTGCCGCAGGAGCTGCAGGACCTGGTGATGGGCGCGATGATGCAGATGCAGACCACCGACCGCGACTGCTTCAACGCGATCAACGACGGCGAGGCGCTGGGCTACTGGCCGATCACCACCGAGTTCTACGAGCCGATCATCAACATGCGGCGCGAAGCGACCGGAAGCCGCTGATCCCGGACCAACCGAGACGGGGCCGGCCGCCTGCGGGCCCCGTCATCCAGGTCGCGGACCCGTTGCGCCGGGGAGAGTGCGGGCCGGCGACCGACCATCAGTGCCTTCCATAGGGGACGCCATCCATGCTGACACTCGACAAGCTGACCCGCCGCTTCGGCGACAACATCGCGGTCAACGCCGCCAACCTGGAAATCCCCGACGGCCAGATGGTCGGCATCATCGGCCGCTCCGGCGCCGGCAAGTCGACGCTCCTGCGCCTGCTCAACCGGCTGATCGATCCCTCGGAGGGGCAGATCCTGTACGGCGACACGGATATTGCCCGGCTGAAGGGAAAGGAGCTTCGCGCCTGGCGCTCCGATTGCGCGATGATCTTCCAGCAATTCAACCTCGTGGGTCGCCTCGACGTGATCACCAACGTGCTGACAGGGCGGCTCCATGACCTGCCTCACTGGCGTTCGATGGCGCAGGTCTTCACCCCGCGCGAGCGCGCCTTCGCGATCCAGGCGCTGGACCGGCTGGGCATGGCCCATACCGCCCTTCAGCGCGCCGAGACGCTTTCGGGCGGCCAGCAGCAGCGCGTCGCGATCGCCCGCGCCCTGGCGCAGGAGCCCAGGATCCTGCTCGCAGACGAGCCCATCGCCTCGCTCGACCCGATGAACGCCAAGATCGTCATGGATGCGCTGCGCGACATCAACCGGCAGGACGGCATCACGGTGATCTGCAACCTGCACACGCTCGATACCGCGCGGCAGTATTGCGACCGGATCATCGGGATGCAGGACGGGCGCATCGTCTTCGACGGTACGCCGGACCTGCTGACGACCCGGATGGCGCGCGAGATCTACGGCGCCGAGGCCGACGAGGCCTTCAACGAGGCCGCGACCTCGACCGCGATCCCGGCGGGCCCGGCGCGCGCGCGCGAACTGGCCTGACGGAGCGGCGGACATGACCGACAGTCTCATGATGGGCGGCTCCGCGGGAGCGTCCGGCGGCGCTCCGCGCGATGCGGTCGCCACCTTCGAGCGGCACCGGGCCGAGCTGCGGGCCACGAAGCGCGTCTGGAACATCGTCGCGCTGGGCGCCTTCACGATCTGCCTTGGCCTCTCGGTCTGGATCAGCCAGTTCTACCCCGACCGGCTGGCCAGCGGCATCCCGCGCATCTTCGAATATTTCGGGACGATCCTTCCCGATCTTCAGTGGGACGTGCTGTTCGAAGGCCGCACCGCAGAGGGACGCGCCGTACCCGGCTCGCTCACCTTCTGGTACACGGATTTCCGGACCTACATCGGGCTTCTGTGGGAAACCATCCTGATGGCGATCACCGCGACGCTGCTCGGCGCGGGCGCGGCGTTTCTCCTTTGCTTCCCGGCGGCGGCAAATCTTGCGCCGGCGGGCTGGGTCTACTGGATCTCGCGCCGCTTTCTCGAGGTTTGCCGTGGCATCCCCGAGATCCTGCTGGCTCTGGTCTTCGTCTTCATGATCGGGATCGGTCCGCTGGCGGGCATCATCGCGATCGCGATCCACACGGCCGGCGCGCTCGGCAAGCTCTTTGCCGAGGTGAACGAGAACGCCTCGTCCCGGCCGGTCGAGGGGATCACGGCGGTCGGCGGCACATGGGCCGAGAAGATGGCCTACGGCGTGGTCCCGCAGGTCGCGCCCAACTTCTTCAGCTACGCCATGCTGCGTTTCGAGATCAACGTGCGCGCCTCCTCGATCATCGGCTTCGTGGGCGCGGGCGGCATCGGGCAGGAGTTGAACCGCGTCATCTCCTTCTACTCGGATGACCGGGTGCTGGCCGTCCTGATCCTCGTCGTCCTGATGGTCACCGCCATCGACCTGATCTCGGAGCGTATCCGCCTTGGCTATATCGGACGGGAGAATTTCAGATGAGCATCGCCTCCCTTTCGGCGGTCACCGATGACCAGGTCGCGGCCCTTCGCCAGCGCCATCCCGGCGCCTTCCCCGGCGCAGGCGGAATACTGCGCCGCTGGTGGCCGCTGATCGCGGCCCTCCTCTACCTGGCGTGGTCGATGTGGGCCTTCGATTTCGCCCGCCTGCTCGACTCCTCGGAGCGGGTGATCCTGCTGCTGCGGAACTTCGTCATCTGGCAGGACATGGGCGACTGGGCCTATCGGCAGGTCTACGTGGGTATCGCGCAGACACTGGCGATGGCTTTCCTCGGCACGCTTCTGGGCACCCTCGGTGCGCTGGTCGTGGGTTTCCTGGCCGCCAGGAACGTGATGCCGCTGGCCATCCTGCGGCAGGCGGTGCGCCGGGTGCTCGACATCCTGCGCGGGATCGACCAGCTGGTCTGGGGCCTCGTCTTCGTGCGGGCCGTGGGGCTCGGGCCGCTGGCGGGCGTGCTCGCGATCTTCGTCTCCGACCTCGGCACGCTCTCCAAGCTCTACTCCGAGGCGATCGAGAACATCGACCGCAAGCAGGTCGAAGGGGTGCGCGCCACCGGCGCGGGGCCGCTCGGCATCATCCGCTACGGCTACATCCCGCAGGTGCTGCCGGTCTTCATCTCGCAATCGCTCTACTTCCTCGAGAGCAACACCCGCTCGGCCACCATTCTCGGGATCGTGGGCGCGGGCGGCGTCGGCATGATCATCATCGAACGCTTCCGCGCGCAGCTCTACGACCAGGTGGCCTTCGTGGTGCTGAACGTGCTCATCCTGATCTTCGCGATTGACTGGCTCTCTAAGCGTGTGCGCCTCTGGGCCATCGGAGAGAGACACGACCCATGAGCAAGCGACTGAGCGAGGCGCCGACGATCCATCCCGAGGCCGAGGTCGGCGCGGATGTCACCTTGGGCCGCTGGACCGAGGTGGGGCGTCTGACGAAACTGAGCCAGTGCGAGTTGGGGGATTATTCCTACATCTGCGACTTCGGCCATGTCGTCTGGACCACGATCGGCAAGTGGACGAACATCGCCAACATGGTGCGGCTGAACCCGGGCAACCACCCGACATGGCGCGCCTGCCAGCACCACGCGATCTACCGCGCCGAGATGTACGGATTCGGCGAGGACGAGGCCGAGTTCTTCGACTGGCGCAAGGAGCACCGGGTCACGGTCGGCCATGACGCCTGGATCGGCCATGGCGTGACGGTGACGGCGGGCGTCACCGTCGGAACGGGGGCGGTGGTCGGCGCGGGCGCGGTGGTGACGAAGGACGTGGCACCCTACACCATCGTTGCGGGCACGCCCGCGAAACCGATCCGGCGGCGCTTCACCGAAGCGCAGGAAGAGGCGCTGATGGAGATCGCCTGGTGGGACTGGGACCACGACCGCTTCGGCCGGGCGGTCCCGGATTTCCGCGAGCTTTCCATCGACGCCTTCATCGAGAAATACCGACCGTAGCACGCGGCAAACCCTTGCAAGGGTTTGCCCCAGCCTCTTGCAAGAGGCTGGGTGCGCCTTTTGCAAAAGGCGCAGCCAGATCCTTGCAAGGATCTGGCACCCTCAACCGAAGATCGCCTCGATCTTCGCCAGCGTTGCCTCGGACACCTCCACGCCCTCGACCGCGGCGCGGGCGCGCCTTGCGCGCCGCCCGTCCGCCCGTCACCCGGCAGGCGCGCGCCCTGCTGTGCCCGGATCGCCGCCGTCAGCGCGCCCATGCGCTCGGCGAAGAGGTCATGCGCCCCCGCGTCGGGGTCGATGGCGAGGAAACACTGCCCGGTCCGCGGCGACCCGCCCGCCGTGCCCGAGAAGGGCGCGGCGTCCTTGCCGAGAAGCGCCCCCGAGAGCGCGGCCGTCATCGTCTCGACCAGGAGCGCCACGCCCACGCCCTTGTAGCCGCCCGAGGGCGCCATCGAGCCCTTCAGCCCGACCTCCGGGTCGGTCGTGGGGTTGCCCTCGGGGTCGAGCGCCCATCCCTCGGGGATGGGCCGGCCTTCGCGGGCATGCTTCATCACTTCGGACTTCGCGATCGTGGACGCCGACTGGTCGATCAGCAGGCCCTCCGCTCCCGGCGTCGCCAGCGAGAACGGGTTCGTTCCCACCACCGGTCTCGCTCCTCCAGAGGGCGCTATGGAGGCGGGCGCATTGGTGAAGCCGATCCCGACCAGCCCCGCGTCGGCCAGCCGCGCCGTGTGGATGCCCAGGACCCCGCAATTGTAGCTCTCCCGCACGAAGAGCGCCGCGATCCCCTGTTCCCGCGCGAGCGGGGCCAGCCGCACGAGCCCCGCGTCGATCGCGGCATGGGCAAAGCCCCTGCGCGCATCGGCCACCAGCACGCCCGGCCGCGTCTGCGTGACCCGTGGCACGGCGAGGCCATCGACCTTTCCGCAGCGCACATGCTCCGCATAGATCGGGATATAGGCGAGCCCGTGGCTCGCGACCCCGTCCGCCTCTGTCGCCGCCGTCGCCCTGGCGAGCGGGCGGGCGTTGGCGTCGGAGGTGCCGGCCGCCATCAGGGCGCGGAGGGCGAGGTCCTCGATCTCTGACAGGGTCATGCGACGCGTGCCGGTCATCTCTCCTCCTCAGTCGTTGTCGCTCAGGCCCGCGCCCGCACCCGACAGGCGCGAGGCCTCTGTCGCGGGGGCATAGGTGCGATGCGCGAGGGACAGCAGCACATCCCAGGCCGCGGGGTCGGGGCGCGCCCGTGTTTCGTGCGGGGCCGCGGGCAGGGCCGTGCCGCCCGGGTGCAGGAACAGGTCGGCCTCCGCCGCTTCCGCGAGCTTCAGGACGCCGCTCGCGCGTGGAAGACCTTCGGGCCCGATCCCGACGATCCCGCCGCGCCAGGACAGGGTCACCGGCGCATCGCGGACGCGAGCCGCATCGGCGGCGAAGGGCAGGAACAGGCCCGGGACCAGCACGCGCGAGACGGCCATGCCCCCCTCGGGCAGGCTGCGCGCCAGATCGCAGAGCGCCGCGCCGGCGCGGATCGGGCAGAGCGGCCCCTCGGTTGCGGCCCAGATGCTGTCGAGCCTGGCGGGCACCAGGCTGTGGTGCGGGCGCGCCGCGACGGCGTCGGCCAGCTCTCGAAGGAGCCGTGCGCCATCCAGCCCGATCTCGGCCATCGCCCGGGCCGCGCGCCCCGCCTCGTCGGCGACGCCCCAGGCATACCCCGCCCCGCGCGCGGCCTTGCGAGCCGTCGCCTCGAGTTCGCCCAGGGACAGGACCACGCTCAAGGCGGGCTGCCCGGATAGACCCAGAAGTCGGCGGTCTTCGGTGTCAGCGTCTCGGGATAGGGGGCACCCGCGAACATGCGGATCCGGACCCAGCGGTCCGAACGCGGGTCGAAATCGGTCGCGCCGAAGAAGCTGAGCTTGGCGCGCAGCATGTCGATCGGCATGAGCTCGGCGCCGATCAGGTTGTCGCGGATCTCGGAATAGGGGGCGAAGGCTGATATCTGCGCCCGCCGCACCGCGACGCGGTGCTCGGGGTGCCGCAGCAGGAATGCGGCGACCGGCGTCTCCTCCGGCCAGTCCGACAGGGCACTGTGGGCCAGCGCCGCGTCGCGGGCGGTGGCGAGCGGTTGCTCGTAATCCGCGATCGGTTCTTCGTGGCGCTGGCCGAGCCGCGGTTCGAGCTTCTCCTCCGACACGTACCAGGCGCGCGCGGTCGGCGCTTCGGCGGTCCAGTCGATGTCGAGCGCCCAGCCGAAGACCTCGGCGATGAGCTGCCGGACCCTGCCCAGGGGCATCGTGCCGTCGATGCGGAACCCGGTGTCGAGCGTGTCCGACATGCAATGCGCGAGCCCGTCGACAAGCCGCCCGTAGGGCTCGACGACGAGAGAGGCCAGCGCCTCCTGTCCCTCTTCGCCGAGCACCACCGCCGACCAGTCGAGCAGGTCCGCCCAGGGTCGGGGTGGCCCCGCCATCTCGGCGATCAGCCGGTCGAGATCCTGGGCGAGACGGGCGTTCCTTTCGGCCTGCAGAGGGTGCCGCGAGGTCGCCGCCGCGGCGCCCGCGCGCATGCGCCGGGCGAGGTCGGCCACCATTTGCCAGTCCATCGGCGCGATGTCTCCCAGGGCGCGCACCCGCGCGATCGCCTCTTCGCGGGCCATCACCCAGTTGTTCAGAAGACAGGGATGGTTGACGAGAAAGGGCGCCATCCCGAGGCCGGTCGAATTGCCGATCCCGAGCGCCTCGGCCGCAGTCGGATCGAGCCGCGCGGCCCGGTCGCCGCCGCGGGCGCGGGCCATGTGCTCGACGAGGTCCCGCACGAAGACCCGGATCAGGTAGACGGTCAGCATCTCCGCCTGGAAGGGGGGGTGCAGCTCGGGCCGATCCTCGATCAGGACGCGGTCGGCGGCGCCGAACTTGCCCGAGCCGTAGACCGCCGTCGTGCGCATGAGATAGCCCACCTCGGCCAGCTGGTCCGCGTCGGGCTGGCGCCCCGCGGCCAGGCGCTCGACGACATGGTCCCAGAGCCGCACGGAGCGGTTGGCGCGGCTCAGGCACAGCTCGCGCTCCGAGATGCGGCCGGCCTCCTGCAGGGGCACGTGGGCGGCGAGCCGCGCGATGTCGGCGGTGTCCGGCACGCCATCGACGAGGGCGAAGGTCGCATCCCAGGCCTCGGCGATGACCCGGTCGCTGCGCTGGTCGGGCGGCAGGTCATGGGCGAAGGCGACCAGCGCGTAGCTGCGGCGTGGCGTCGTCACGGTGTAGACGGCATGGCCGACGCCGGAGGCGTCGATCCGCCAGTCGGCGCAGGCGATCCGCCAGCTCTCGCGCGCCATGCGGCGCGTCAGCTGACGCATGAAGCTGAGGCGGCATTGGTGCAGAGACCCGAGACGCGACAGACGCATCACCTGCGCCGGTGGGCGCAGCTGCGTGGTGTGGTCGCGGTCCGCATCCATCATGGCATCGGTCCGAAGCCATCGGCGAAGAAACGATGCCAGTTGCCGCCCATGATCCCGTCGATCTCGGGGCCGGACATGCCCACGGCCGACAGCCCTTCCGCGAGCCGTCCGAAATCGCGGTTGTCGCGGAACCAGCCGGGCATCGGCGGGAAGCCCGGCGCTTCGGCCGAGCCCTCGCCGTAGTCGATGCCCTTCGTCCATCGGCCCACGCGCATCCACTCCACCACGCTGTCCGGCTGATCCTGACACAGATCCGACCCGATGCCGAGGTGTTCGGCACCGTAGCGCCCGGCCGTCTCGGCGATCATGCGGCAGAAGCTGTCGAGCGTGCAGGCGCTCCCGTCCCTCAGGTGGTGGGGATAGAGCGAGAAGCCCAGCATCCCGCCACGCGCGGTCACCGCACGCAGCACGGCATCCGACTTGTTGCGCCGCGCCGGGTGCCAGGCGGTGGGGTTGCCATGGGTGATCGCGATGGGGCGCTCGGACGCCTCGGCTGCCTCGATGGTCGACCGATCCGCGGAATGGCTCATGTCTACGACGAGGCCGACGCGGTTCATCTCGGCGATGACCGCGCGGCCCATCCGCGTCAGGCCGGGGTCCTCGGCCTCGTAGCAGCCGGTCGCGAGCAGCGACTGGTTGTTGTAGCTCAGCTGCATGAAGCGCAGGCCGAGCCTGTGCAGGATCTCGACGAGGCCGATGTCGTCCTCGATCGGGCTGGGGTTCTGCGCCCCGAAGAAGATCGCCGTGCGACCCGTTTCCCGCGCGCGGTCGACGTCGGCGGCGGTGGTGCCCCTGACGATCAGGTCGGGACAGGTCTCGAACCAGCGGTTCCAGCGTTCGAGCTGCAGGACCGTCTCGCGAAAGGTCTCGTGGTAGGCCACGGTGACGTGGACAGCATCGAGCCCGCCCTCGCGCATCTGGCGGAACACCTTTTCCGACCACTTGGCGTATTGCAGCCCGTCGATCCGCATCGCGACCCTCTTCCCCGGGACGCAGCATGGTCCGCAAGGGCCCCGAGGTCAAACCCGCGCTGCGGTTGCCTGTCAGCCTTGGCTCGGCTCCGGTCCCGAGATCGCCTTGGCCGTCGCTGTCCGCATCCCGCCGCCGGCCCTTGCCGCATCCGGCGCAGGGTTGACCGGCGGACTGCCGATGTGGCCGAGCACCGCCCTTGCGTCCGAGGCTGTTCCGGCCGCCACCATCGTCTCGACCAGCAGGGCCCGGAGCGCCGGGTTTCCGGGTGTCGTGTCGAGCGCCAGTACGAGGATCGCGCGCGCCGCGAGAAGGTCCCCCGTCTCGAAGGCGATTCGCGCCTTGTGATAGGCGGCGCGCCAGGACGGGATCGCGCCCTCGGCCTCGGCCTCGGAAATCGCGGTCCGGGCTGTCTGGACCGCTCCTGCGTCCAGAGCTGCATCGAGGAAGAGGTCCAGCGCGGCGGACTGGTCCGGCATGCGGGACAGCCGCGCTGCGGTTTCCGAGGCGCCCTCGAGGTCGCCATCGGCGACCTGCGTGCGCAGCGTCAATTGCAGCATCCTCTGAACATGCGGGGCCTCGTCCGGCGCCGGGTGGTCCCCCCTCCCGTCGCTCCTGCCTGCCATTCCCCGATCGACTGCATCGGTGAGGTCTGCGCCGATCGCCCTGTCCCCTGTCATCTTCGCCCCCGAAATAACGTTGCCCAACTGATGCGCCGCCACCTGTCCCCGCGACGCTGCCGCAGGCTTCGAACCGCCTGCAGGCCGAGACTTGCGTCCCGCGGTTAACAACTGGTTAACGCCCGCCAAGGGGCGGCCGGGTCGCCGCGATATCGGGAAAGCCGATGGAAATCCCCGTCGGCCGGGTCGGATCGGCGGCGTTCCGCGCCTGTCGCAAGTCGGGGTTCCCGGCGTTGCGTCACGGGTCAAGTTGTTGCAACACTTGGCTTCATTGAGAACGCCCGCGACACCACATACCCGGTCATATTTGGAGTCTGTCTTGTCGAGACATCTGCCTTTCCGTGCGATCCTTCGAGGTCTCTGCTCCTGCGGGCTGCTCGCCTTTCCGCTGACTGCCGCGGCCCAGGGGTTGGGTCTGCCAGATGCCGCCCGGCTCGAGGTGCAGCAGGCCCAGCTGGACCGCGACGTTCCGGGGTCCGTCTTT
The DNA here is from genome assembly GCA_015689745.1 of Rhodobacterales bacterium HKCCSP123. Lineage (GTDB taxonomy): Bacteria > Pseudomonadota > Alphaproteobacteria > Rhodobacterales > Rhodobacteraceae > Roseicyclus. The sequence goes on from WVSO01000042.1 coordinate 25,906, forward strand.
GCCCTGAACCCGCTCCGCAACGACCAGAGCGTTACGGATGCGGCAGGCAGGCGCCTCACCCTGACCTCGCTGAACCCGAACGTGAACGAATGGTTCGTGCTCGAGATCACGCCGGCCTCGGGCCGGACGGAAAGTGTCCATCTCGAAAGCGGCGATGCCGCTGGTACGCAGCTCTCGCTTGTCGGCGGCGATGAGCCGGCCCTCCTGATCGACCGCGAGGGAGAGGTCACCGAATGCCGCCCCTGGGACGATGGCGAGCTCGAGGAGGCCCGCGCCAGCGACCTGCCCTTCGCCCCGATCTGCGACTGGGCGCTCTTCGTGCGCAACCCGGTGCGCGGCAACCGCACCACCCGCGAGGCGGTCTCGCAGTTCCTGCGCGACAACGTCATTTTCGGCGATTCGATCGTGAACCTGATCAAGGGCGCCTTCTACGAGGATGCCTTCATGGTCTCCTCCGAAGGCTTCGAGACCGAGGAGGACATCGATGGCGTGGCCCTTCTGGGCACGGCGCTGCTGGACCGGACGCCGCAGATCCGCCCCTATTGGGGCTTCGACCTCGAGGGTGACGACGGGGGTCGCGTCACCGCCGGCTCCTGGTACGAGATCGAGGATGCCCCCGGCATCTATGCCAGCGCCATGCAGCCGGGCATGATCGCGCGCGAGGTGTTCGACGTGCCGGGCGCGAACGGGCTCGACGGGGTCGAGCGGAACGCCGATGTCTACCTCGTGGCCTTCGACCTGACGCAGTTCGAGCTGGGCTACGAGGTCGGCACCGATCACCCGAGCCTCGAATGGTCGTCGCGCCCCTCGGGTGGCGGGCGGCATTACCAGGCGCCCGGCCCGGACGGGTTCGACCGGCCCGACCCGCTGGTCTTCACGGGAATGCTGTCGCCGAACCTCTACGACCGGGTGGCGGCGACCTTCACCGGCGGGTTCAAGCGCGACCACGGTGCCTGGCGCTTCGGCGACTATGCCACCTTCAACTGGGGCCACCATTACGGCTTCCTGACCCATGGCGTGCTCTTCTCGCGCCTCTGGCCCAATCTCGCCACGCTCTATGTCACGGACACGGGCGAGGTCGGGATGCGCACCTGGTCGGATGAGGACGCGGGACTGACAGGCGATCTCGTCTTCGCGCGCCAGAACGGCGTGCCGCTGATCGAAGACGGCGTGCCGGGAAGCCGCGTCACCTCCTGGGGTGGCGGCAACTGGTCGGGCTCGGCCGAGGCGCAGCTTCGGACCCTCCGCGCGGGCGCCTGCCTGCGCCGGATCGAGGACCGCCCCTTCCTCATCTACGCCTATTTCTCGACCGCCACCCCCTCCGGGATGGCGCGCACCTTCCAAGCCTACCAGTGCGACTACGCCATGCTTCTGGACATGAACAGCCAGGAGCTGACCTATCTCGCCGTCTACACCCGCGACGGGGATGACATCGAGACCCGGCACCTCGTCTCGGGCATGGCTGAATCCGATCCGCGCGGCAGCGGCGGGACGATCCCCCGCTTCATCGCCGCGCCCGACAACCGCGATTTCTTCTACCTCGTGAGACCGGAGTGACACCGATGCGCCGATCCATCCTGAAGACCGCCCTTGCAGCCCTCGCCACCGCCGCACTGGCCCTTCCCGCCGCGGCGCAAAGCCTTGCCGAGCGAAACGAGGCGATGTTCCGCCAGATGCAGGAGGTGCGCGGCGTCTCCGCGGCCGAGATCAGCCGCATCCGCGAGATCTTCGCGGGCTCGCCCAACGGTTGGATGGGGCAGGGCAACCCCGCCGTCACCCGCCACCCGCTGACCCCCGAAGAGGCCGCGGCCCGCATCGGCGGCTCGGTCGCGCAGATCCAGCAGAGCTACCGCAACCGCGAATACGAGCGCATCTGCGGCGAGCCCTTCATGGTGCCGCTCTACGATCCCGCGACGCAAAGCCCGCGCGACGCGACGGTCTGCGCGGACATGTTCGAATACCCCAACATTCCCATGGTCTACCCGGTGGTCTGGGTCCGCGCGAGCGAGGCCGCACAGCTTTGCGCCGCCGAGGGTAAGCGCATGGGCGATGCCCATGAATGGGAAGGGGCGGCCGCGGGCCAGCTTCTGCCGCCCGACTACCCGTTCGACCGCATCCGCGGCATGGGCATGTCGGCGGCGGTCAACACGATGCGGAGCATCCACAACCAGCGCTACGCCAGCACCTCCGGCACTTATTCCATCGGCAGCTGGCGCTCTGGCGTCTGCGCGACGGGCAGCTTCAAGAACGCCTCCTGCAACGGCGGCAGCTTCACGGGATGCGGCTCGAACACCTATCCGGCGGGGTCCTTCCCGGAATGCCGCTCGCCGCTCGGGGTCTATGACATCGACGGCAACGCGGCCGAGCACATGAACCTGCCGCTCTCCGAGGACCAGATGGCGAGCCGCGGCTCCACCAGCCTCGGGGTGACCGAGATGAAGGGCTCCTGGTTCATCTGGGACACGATCCGCGCCCATGAGCACTGGGCCCGCTGGCGCGCGCCCTTCTGGCACGGCAGCCGCGTCATGTCTGAAGGCAGCCACCGGAACTACCACCTCGGCTTCCGCTGCTTCCGCGACGTGGGATAACGACGGGCACGGCGCCCGCGTCCCTCTCGAGGGCGCCGTGCCTCCCCCATCAAGGCCAACACGCCTCCGCTTCCCGCTCCATGCTGGCACGTGTAGGCAGCGCCACGGGCGGGGGGAAGCCGCCACCCCGGGGCGTTTCGGAGGGTCTGGAGGGAGGGGCGATCGGTGCGGTCGCAGCCTATTGCAGCGCGGCGAGCCTGACCGTGTTGCCCGTCAGCGGGCCTTCGCTGTTCAGCAGGCCCGCGTATTGCCCATCGGTCAGCAGCCCGCGCAGGTCCATCGCGCGGCCGTTCACATAGGCCGTGCGCGCGACAAGGCGGATGCCGTGACTGTAGTCGGCGTAGTACTCGCCATGAACCGTCGAGAGCGGCTGGATCGGGTTGCCGTTCGCGCGGTGCCAGCCGTAGATCGCGACGCGGCCGGGCGCGCGCGACAGGCGGTTGGACAGCACCACGTCCTTCTTGTGGCCCGCCACCAGGAGGCCGTGCCGTGCGCCCGCATTGGCGAACTGGGCATCCACGGTCGCGTCATGGCGCAGGAAATACTCCGTCGAGGACATCGCCGAACCCGGCGTCATCGGCGAGGGCGAGACGCGCACATCGGCCTGCGCATAGATCGCGTCGACCATGCGGGTCGTCGGCAGCATCATGTCGAAGCCATCTGCCACGCGCAGCGCCGCGGGCAGGCCGAGGGGCACGCGCACATGATCGGCGTCCGACCCGATGGCAAGGTAGTCCGGCATCACGCAGATGGTGATCTCGGTCTGACGGCCGCCGACCATGCCCGTGAAGCGCACCGGCTGGAGATCGCGCAGGTGGCCCGGAATGTTGCCGCGCAGCGCCTCGGCCACCAGCGCGTTGTCGCGGCCCGAGCCCGAGCCGTTGCCCACGGCCGCCATGACGGCCGCGCCG
>WVSO01000043.1 GCA_015689745.1 Rhodobacterales bacterium HKCCSP123
TGGAGAGCTGAACAATGACCGCACTTATCAAGACCTTCGCCAAGTCCGAATCCGGCGCCGTGACCGTCGACTGGGTCGTGCTGACCGCCGCCCTCGTGGGCCTCGGCCTGGCCGTCATGGCCGTCGTGTCCTCGGGCGTCGAGAACCTCGGCACCGACATCCGCAACGCGCTGGCCAACACCAACCCGTCGACGAGCCCCTTCACGACGAACACCGACGTGACCGCAGGCAACGACATCACCCTGAACGGTGCCGGCGGCTGATCCGACGCCCGGTCAAACGACCGGGATATTTCCTGGCCGCGCCCACCCGGGCGCGGCCATTCGCTTTCGAGGGCCAGGGAAACGGCGGCACGCGACAGGGTCGCTGAAATTTGACGGCGACGTCCACGAAATGCCGCAGTCCTGCCTCCAAATGCTCAGGGTCCGTTGCGAGTGATGTCGTGCCCCAAAACATTCCCCATCTGGAGCGAGAATCAATGACTGCACTTTTCAAGACCTTCGCAAGTTCCGAATCCGGCGCCGTGACCGTGGACTGGGTCGTCCTGACCGCGGCCCTCGTGGGCCTGGGCCTCGCCCTCATGGCCGTCGTGTCCTCGGGCGTCGAGAACCTCGGCACCGACATCCGCAATGCGCTGGCCAACACCAGCCCCGTCACCGATCCGTTCACGACCAACACCAACGTGACCGCAGGCAACGACATCACCCTGAACGGCGGCTGATACGGCCCGGTGTCAAGCGACCATACAAGCAATTGGCCGCGCCCCCCCGGGGCGCGGCCAATTGCATTTCCGGCCATCCGGATTGCGCGAAGTTACCTCGATTATTCCCCTCGCTCGCCGCATTCGCGCCAAGGTTCAGGGCGACCTTCCAAGGGTGGAGAGCGGGCAATCCGACATGGGCGCCCAATCGAATGTCACCTTTGGAGAGCTGAACAATGACCGCACTTATCAAGACCTTCGCCAAGTCCGAATCCGGCGCCGTGACCGTCGACTGGGTCGTGCTGACCGCCGCCCTCGTGGGCCTCGGCCTGGCCGTCATGGCCGTCGTGTCCTCGGGCGTCGAGAACCTCGGCACCGATATCCGCAACGCGCTGGCCAACACCAACCCGTCGACGAGCCCCTTCACGACGAACACCGACGTGACCGCAGGCAACGACATCACCCTGAACGGTGCCGGCGGCTGATCCGACGCCCGGTCAAACGACCAAGCAGACAACTGGCCGCGCCCCGAAGGGCGCGGTCGTTCCATGTCGGGACATCGGCGTGGAGATCGACGGGCAGCATTCGAATGCCGCGGTTCGATCATACACATGCCGCAATCCCGCGTGATCCTTCGGAACAGAACGCCCCGCCGGGCATACAGGCAAACCGCCCGGCAGGACCGGAAAAGAAAGGAAGAACGCGATGAGACTGGTTTTCGGATTGGTGCTTCTGATTGGCGTCGGCATTGCCGGCTTCGCCGTGAAGATCGCCATGGAGCGCTTCGAGCAGTACCAGACCGCGCTGGCGCAGCAGCAGCAGGAGATCATCCCGACCACCCAGGTCTTCGTCGTGAACCGGCAGCTCCGGTATGGCGACCGCATCTCGCCGGCGGACCTTCAGGCAGTGCGCTGGCCGGCCGACTTCGTGCCCTTCGGCGCCTTCACGAATCTCAACGACATCTTCCCCGAGGGAGACGAGGAGCTGCGGACGGTGCTGCGCACCATGGAGCAGCACGAGCCCCTTCTCGCCACCAAGGTCACGGCACCGGGCGAGGACGCCGGCGTCGCCTCGCGGCTCGGCCAGGGGATGCGCGCCTTCTCGATGAGCATCGACGTGGTGGCTGGCGTGTCCGGCTTCCTGCGACCCGGTGACCGGGTCGATGTCTACTGGACCGGGGCCGGGCGCGACGGCGAAAGCATCACGCGCCTGATCCGGTCGAACGTCCAGATCATCGCGATCGACCAGATCGCCGACAGCGACCGCAACAACCCCACGATCGCCCGCACCATCACCATCGAGGCTCCTCCCCAGGAAATCGCCGCGCTGACGCAGGCGCAATCCACGGGCCGTCTGACCCTTGCGCTTGTCGGGATCAACGACGAGGGCGAGACGGAGACCGTCGAGTTCTCGCGCGATGCCCTCTTCGGCGAACGCGAAGAGGTGGCCGTCGCCGCCGAGGGCCCGCAGGTCTGCACCGTCCGCAACCGTCGCGGCGCCGAGGTCGTGATCATGCAGGTGCCCTGCGTCGAGTGACAGCGCACCCCTTGACCCCCGGTCCCGGTCCGGCAGACCAACCCTGCCGGGCCGGGTTTCGTTTCGTCGCCGTGGTGCAAAAACCACATGAATATCGCGTGACAATCGCTTGATTCTTGCGCGAATTCCGAATTTGCGGCAGGTTGGGAGCCAAGTTGGTGCGTCAGACACCGCAATGAGCAGTGATCATAGAGGCGGGATCACCATGAAAATGATGGGTTTTTTGCGTGCATTCCTGCTCGGCTGCGCGGTTGCGTTCGCTCCGGCACCCGATGCGGCTGCCCAGTCGCTGCGGGTGGTCGAAGGACAGACGTCCGCGACCCTGTCGGTGTCGCTGAACCGTGCGGTCGTCGTGGAAAGCGACGTGCTCTTCGCCGAGATCAGCATCGCCAACCCGGCCATCGCCGACATCGCCACCCTGTCCGAACGCACGATCTACATCCTTGGCCGCCTGCCGGGGCGCACGACGATGACCCTTCTCGGGGCGGATGGAACCCTGATCGCCAACATCGAGGTTCAGGTGGCCCCTGACGTCGCCGAGTTGCGCGAGCGCCTGCGCGAGATCCTGCGCGGCGAACATATCGAGGTACGGACCGCGAATGACGGGATCGTGCTGTCGGGGACTGTCAGCTCGGGCCGCGTGGTGGACCGCGCCATGGAATTGGCGGAGCGTTACGCGCCGGGCCGGGTGTCGAACCTGATGCTCGTCGGAGGCAGCCAGCAGGTCATGCTGCAGGTCCGCTTCGCCGAGATGAGCCGCACGGTTCGCCAGGAGCTCGGCGCGCGCGTCGGCATCAACGGCGACACCAACGGCACGGTGGTCGAGGGGACGGGCGGGAGCGGAATCGCCGCCGAGATCGGGCGTCTCAGCATCGGCACGACCATCGGCAATGATTTCGAGTTCAACATCCTGCTCGAGGCGCTCGAGACCGAAGGTCTCGTGCGGACATTGGCCGAACCGAACCTGACCGCCCTCTCCGGCCAGACGGCCGCGTTCCTTGCAGGCGGGGAATTCCCGGTTCCGGTCTCGGGAGAGAACGGAATCTCGATCGAATTCCAGCCCTTCGGCATCGAACTGCAGTTCACGCCGACGGTGGTGGCTGACGACATCATCAACCTCAACCTGTCCACGACGGTCAGTTCCATCGACTCGACCGTCCCCGGGGCCGAGGGCATTCCGGGGCTGCGCACCCGCGAGGCCTCGACCGTGGTCGAAATGCGCGATGGCGAAAGCTTCGCGATCGCGGGCCTTCTGCAGGACGACTTCCGCGACCAGATCGGCCGGGTTCCCTGGCTGGGCGACATACCGGTGCTTGGCGCGCTGTTCCGCTCCGCAAGCTACCAGCGCGAACAGTCCGAGCTTGTCATCATCGTCACGGCCCATCTCGTGACCCCCGTCCGGGGCGAGGCGCTGGCGCTTCCGACTGACCGCATTACGATCCCGACCGAGAACGAGCTGTTCTGGCAGGGCCGCACGAACGGCGGTCCCCGCGCGGGTACGCCCGCGGCGGACGTCGCGGCGCAGGACTTCTCGGGTTCCTACGGCTATGTGATGGATTGAGACGATGCAGGTTGCAACGACACGCCCCGCCCCCGCCCGCATGGCTCGCAAGCTCGCACTGAGCCTCGCGGCGACCCTGGCCGTCGCCGGCTGCGACAATGAACTCGGCAGCCGGATCAATGACGGCGGCTTCGGCAACCCAACGATGAACAACATCCTCTACCAGACCGGCGAACTCGACTACACGATCGTCCTGAGCGAACGCTTCGCCCGAGAGGTGCCCACCACCATCACCTTCGCCTTCAACTCGGCCACCCTGGATGGCGAGGCACGGGAGATCCTGCGTCGGCAGGCGGCCTTCATCCGTCACTTCCCGGAGGTACGCTTCTCGGTGTACGGGCATACCGACCTGGTCGGCAGCCGTGCCTACAATCAACGCCTCGGCCTGCGACGCGCCCGTGCGGCGGTTGACTATCTCGTCAGCCTGGGGGTCGAGCGGTCGCGATTGGAAGCTCTTGTTTCCCTTGGAGAAACCCAGCCGATCGTGGCCACCGAAACGGAAGAACGGCGCAACCGTCGCACCGTGACGGAGGTATCGGGCTTCGTGCGCAACAACCCGCTGGTCCTCGACGGGCGTTACGCCCAGATCGTCTACCGGTCCTACGCGGGATCGGGTGGCTAGCTGACGGCCTGATGGGGCCTTGTCGACGTTCCCGACGGCAGGCTCCCGGACCGTTTCCCGCTTCGAACGATTCCCCCGTTTCGTCCAATTCTTGCCTCTTTTGGCCGCGACAGTCTGTTTCTAGAGCTTCGGCCTCGACGGGATGTCCGTGCGGGCCGCAGCGTCTTCGGCGGATCCCCGCCAGCGCAGAATGATGACCCGGGCAACCCGGGCGGAATAGGACTTGAGGAATGAGTAGCGGACTCGCTTTGAAATCTGACCCGGCCCGAATTCTGGCTTGCACCGTTTCGAAGAACGTACACCTCTTCGACCTTCTCATCGAAGACATGGAAGTCGAACTGGGCGACGCCTGGGGAGATCTCTCCTTCGACGAGGCACGGGCCTTCCTCGACCAACCGGATGCCGAGGATCTCGAGTTTCTCGCCATCGCGGTGACGGCCGACGACGACCTGGACCTCGGAATGGTCGGCGAGCTGATCGTCGCCTCCAAGGCGCGCGGAGTGCACAGCATTCTGGTTGCCCACGACCTCGGCCCGGCAGCGCTGCACGAATTGCTGCGGCTCGGCGCCGATGATTTCGTGCCCTATCCGCTGGCCGAAGGTGCCTTGCATGACGCCGTCGAGCGCATGCGCGCGAACAAACCCGTCCCGGTCGTCTCGGCGAGCGATCTTGTCGCGCGGAAGGGCCGCGCGGATCGCGACACCAGCGCACCGATCGAGATCGGACAGCGCTTGGGCGGCCAGGCCGCTGTCTTTGCCGTGCAGGGCATCGCCGGGGGTACCGGCGCCTCGACGCTGGCCGTGAACCTGGCCTGGGAACTGGCGAATATCGACAAGCAGAAATCGCCATCGGTGTGCCTGCTCGATCTCGACCTCCAGGCGGGAACGGTATCGACATATCTCGACCTGCCGCGCCGCGACATGGTGATCGAGCTTCTGCAGGACGCGCGATCGATGGACGTGGACGCCTTCAAGCAGGCGCTTCTCGGCTACGACGGCAAGCTGTCGGTCTTTCCCGCACCGCCCGAACTGCTGCCGCTCGACCTGATTGGTCCGGAAGAGGTCGAGGCGCTCATCGGTTTCGCCACGCAATGCTTCGATGTCGTTGTCATCGACATGCCCCACTCGCTGGTGATGTGGACCGAGACGGTGCTGAGCCGCTCGGATGTCTATTTCACCACGATGGAACTCGACATGCGCTCGGCGCAGAACGCGATGCGCTTTCTCAAGGCGCTGCGGTCCGAGGACCTGCCGATCGACAAGCTGAACTTCGTCCTCAACCGGGCGCCGGGAATGACCGACCTGAGCGGAAAGACCCGCGTGAAGAAGCTTGCGGAAAGCCTTGGCATCAAGATCGGCACGCAGCTGCCCGATGGGGGCCGTCAGGTGATGCAGGCTGGGGATCACGGCCTGCCGCTCATGGACAGCGCCAGGAAGAATCCCCTGCGCAGAGAGATCACGAAGCTCGCCGACGGCCTTCACAAGGCCATGCTCGGCCAGGCCGCGACGAAATGATGCTCAAGGGGGACTGAGCTGTGTTCGGAAAATACAAGAAAGCGACCCGACCGGAGGGCGTGGTCCCCCTCGGTGAAGGGGCCCCCGGCGGAACGACCCCGGCCGATGTCCCCTCGAACGCGAAGCCTTCGGAGGCGCGGGTGCAGCGCAAGGCGACCGTCGTGTCCGAGGTGCCCCGCCACAGCGCGATGGCGGCCGACGGCGACAAGGACCTGAAGCGTCGCCAGCGTCTCGACGAGATCAAGACCGAGATGCACTCCCGGCTGCTCGACAACCTGAACCTGTCCGCCCTCGAGAGCGCCAAGGAATCCGAACTGCGGTCCGAAATCACGGCGATCGTCTCGGAGCAGTTGAACGAACTGGGAATGGTCCTCAACCGCGAGGACCGACAGACCCTCAATGTCGAGCTCTTCGACGAGGTCACGGGCCTGGGTCCGCTGGAGCCCCTGCTGAAGGACGAGACGGTCAACGACATCCTCGTGAACGGCCCCAACCGCGTCTTCGTGGAACGCGCCGGGCGGCTCGAATTGAGCGACGTGCGCTTCAAGGACGAGCGGCATCTGCTCAGGATCATCGACAAGATCGTGTCGGCCGTCGGCCGCCGCGTGGACGAGTCCAACCCCTACGTCGATGCACGTCTCAAGGATGGCTCGCGGTTCAACGCGATGGTGCCGCCGGTCGCGGTGGACGGCTCGCTCGTCTCGATCCGGAAATTCAAGAAGGAAAAGCTGGGCATCGACGACCTGGTGAAGTTCGGCGCCTTCTCCGAGGAGATGGCCGCCTACCTTCAGGCAGCCGTGGCCACGCGCCTCAACGTCATCGTCTCGGGCGGTACCGGTTCGGGCAAGACGACCACGCTCAATGCACTGTCGTCCTTCATCGACAACAAGGAACGCATCCTGACGATCGAGGACACCGCGGAACTTCAGCTTCAGCAGGTTCACGTCGGCCGGATGGAAAGCCGCCCTCCGAACGTGGAAGGCAAGGGGGCCGTGACCCAGCGCGACTGTCTCAGGAACGCGCTGCGGATGCGCCCCGACCGCATCATCGTGGGCGAAACCCGCGGCGAGGAGGTGATCGACATGCTGCAGGCCATGAACACCGGCCACGACGGCTCGATGACCACGATCCACGCCAACAACGCCCGCGACGCCTGTTCGCGCCTTGAAAACATGGTGGCCATGGCAGGTATCGAGATGCCGCTCAAGGCCGTGCGGTCCCAGATCGCGAGCGCCGTGAACCTGATCGTGCAGGCCAGCCGCCTGCAGGACGGTTCGCGCCGGATGGTCTCGATCACCGAGGTGACCGGCATGGAGGGCGAGGTGATCTCGATGCAGGAGGTGTTCCGCTACCAGCGCACCGGCCTTGCGCCCGATGGCAAGATCATCGGCCATTTCACCGCCTGCGGGGTGCGCTCGCATTATTCCGAACGTTTCCGTCAGTGGGGCTACGACCTGCCGGCGGGCATCTACGAACCCATCGCGGCGGAGTGAGACCTCATGCAGCTGTCCATCGAGCCGCTCATCTACATCGGGATCTTCGTCGGCATCGTCATGCTGGTCGAAGGCGTCTATCTCGCGATCTTCGGCAAGTCGATCAGCCTGAACGCCCGCGTCAACCGCCGCCTGTCCATGTTGCAGAGCGGAACCTCGCGCGAGGACGTGCTGGCCAAGCTCCGAAAGGAGATGGACCAGCACAAGGGTTCGGTCCGGCTGCCGCTCTACACGCTTATCGCGGACAAGGCACAGAAGGCGAGCATCGCCTTTTCGCCGGGTCAGCTGATGCTGGTGATGCTGGGGCTCTCCGTCGCGGCCTTCGTCGGCCTGTCGATCCTGACGACGGCCTCGCTGCCGATCCGGCTCCTCGTTGCGGTCGGCATGGGTGTTGGCGGCGTCTTTCACTGGATCAATTCCAAGGCCAAGAAGCGCCTCGCGATGATCGACGAACAGCTGCCCGACGCCGTCGAACTCATGGTCCGGTCGCTGCGGGTGGGTCACCCCTTCATCTCGGCCATCAATACGGTGTCGAAGGAAATCTCGGACCCGCTGGCTTCGGAACTGGGCGTGATCGCCGACGAGGCGGCGTACGGTCGGGACGTGTCCGAAGCGATCCGCGCCATGGCCGAGCGCCTCGACAGCCAGGACTTGCGTTTCCTTGCGGTCGCCGTCGGCATCCAGCAGACCTCGGGCGGCAACCTGGCCGAGATCCTGCAGGGCCTCGCCTCGGTAATCCGCGCACGGTTCAAGCTGTTCCGCAAGGTCAAGGCGATCACCGCCGAGGCCAAATGGTCCGGCATGTTCCTGTCGGTCTTCCCGCTGCTAGCGCTGATCGGCATCAACGTCATGCAACCCAACTATTACGACGAGGTGATGGGAACGCCCGTCTTCATTCCGGCCTGCGCGGTCGTCGGCGTCATGCTCCTCATGAACATGTTCTTCATGAAGATGCTGGTGAACATCAAGGTTTGAGAGCGGAGCCGTCCACATGAAATTCCTGTCAGACCTCTACGACACGGCAAACGGCCTCGTCATCGAACACCTCGGAGAGATGGGTCCGCTGATCGTCGCCGGCGCGCTTGGCGTGCTGCTGATCATCGTGGCCCTGCCCTCGATCCTGTTTCCGAAGAAGGATCCACTGGACAAGCTCAAGGAAGATCGGTTGGGCAATGACACGGCGGACACCCCCCGCGCGCTGCGCCGGGGCGGCAAGGACGAGCGGCTCGACCGCTTCGCGCAGTATCTCGAACCGCAAGACCAGGCCGCATTCACCGCCGTGCAACTGCAACTCGTGCGTGCCGGCTACCGCTCCAAGGGTGCGGTGCAGACCTTCCATTTTGCCCAGTTCGCACTGGGGATCGCCGGGCTTCTTCTTGGCACGCTCTACGTGGTGATCGCCGGGGGCGGTTCGGCGCAAAGCTCGATCCTGTCGGTGCTGATCCCGGGCGGCGTGGGGTATTATGCGCCGAAATACTGGGTGCAGCGCCGCGTGCAGAACCGCATCGACGAGATCACAAGCGGGTTTCCGGACTCGCTCGACCTGATGCTGGTCTGTGTCGAGGCCGGCCAGTCGCTCGACCAGGCCATCATCCGTGTCGCCCGCGAGATCCGCACCGGCTATCCAGCCCTGTCGGAGGAATTCGAGATCGTCGCCTACGAGATGAAGGCCGGCAAGGACAAGACCCGCGTGCTGCGCGACATGGGGGAGCGGGTGGGCATCCAGGACGTCAACAGCTTCGTCACCACGCTCATCCAGTCGGCAACCTTCGGCACCTCCATCGCCGAGGCGCTCAGGGTCTATGCAGACGAGATGCGGGACAAGCGCGTGATGCGGGCCGAGGAAAAAGCGAACAAGCTGCCGACGAAGCTGACGCTCGGAACCATGATGTTCTGCCTTCCGCCACTGCTGATCATCCTGATCGGGCCGTCTGTCTACGGCATCGCCATGAACCTGCAGGGGGGCGTCGGCCCCTGATCAAGGGGCGCGGCGGCCGCCGCTCAACCACGGGAGGGCATGATGAGGGGGCTCATCATCCTGACGTTCTGCACCATGGGCCTTGCGGCCTGTGTCGGCGCGCCTGACAGCGAGGCGCGCCTCGATCCATTGAACCGTGAGCTCGAAGTCGCCGCGCCGGCCGGAACGGTTGTTCTGGAAGACGGCGTGGATCAGATGCTGGTCGGCAACCGCCTGATGGACGCAGGTCAGTACGAGCTTGCGCTCCGGGCCTATTACCGCGCCGCAGCCGAACGCGGCCTCGATGCGGAGGTGCTGACCGCGATCGGCTCCGCGAACCTGCGGCTGGGGCGGATCGGCCAGGCGGAGAGGCAGTTCCGAGACGCGCTCGACGTTGACGAAACCTTCATCCCCGCGTGGAACAATCTTGGCGTGGCCCTGATGGAACGCTCCGAATGGGGCGAAGCGCGGCGCGTTTTCGAACAGGCCTTCGCGCTCGATAGTGGCCGTTCGGACGCGATTCGCGACAACCTGCGACTGGCTATCGCGCGAATGGAAAATTCGGTCTATAGTGAGGACAATAACCAGAATGGTCCTGGGCTGATCCGGCGCGGCGGTGGAGTGTTTGTGCTTCTCGCCAACCCTTGAAAGGGATCGGGACCGCGAGATCGAGCAGTAAGAGGTCAAACATGACTCTCAGCCCCCGGACCCTTCCGGTGGTGGTGATCGCTCTGGCCGCGCTGGCCGGGTGCGACTCCGCCCGTTCGCCCGACGTCGACAGGGCGCTGGACCCCATCAACGTGATCGACGAGTCCAACCTCAGCGACATCATGCTGACGGCGGCCTCCCCGGAAGAGGCCGTGTCCTATTTCCAGCGTTCCGTTCGCGAACAGCCGGACCGGATCGACTTCCGCCGCGGTCTTGCCGCCAGCCTGGTGCGCGCCGGCCGCTCCGACGAGGCGGTACCTCTCTGGCGCGAGATCGTCGCAAGCGACGAGACGATCGAGCAGGACCGCATCGACTACGCAGGCGCCCTGATCCGCACCGGCGAATGGGATGAGGCCGAAGCGCAGCTCGACCGCGTGCCGCCGACCTTCGAGACCTACGAGCGCTACCGCCTCGAGGCGATGGTCGCCGACAGCAACCAGGAATGGGACCGCGCGGATCACTTCTACGAAATCGCCGTGGGCCTGACCACGCGCCCGGCCAACGTCCTGAACAACTGGGGGTATTCCCGCCTCAGCCGTGGCGATTTCGATGGCGCCGAAGAGCTGTTTCTCGAGGCGATCCGCTATGACCCGGATCTCTTCACCGCCAAGAACAACCTGGTGATGGCTCGCGCCGCGCAGGGCAACTACCAGTTGCCGCTCGTGCGCATGACCGAGGCCGAGCGAGCGCAGCTCCTCCACACCGCGGCACTCGCCGCGATCCGGCAGGGTCAGACCGACCTGGGCCGCGGCCTTCTGGCCGAGGCCATCGAAACCCATCCCCAGCATTTCGAGGCCGCGGTCCGCGCCCTGAATGCGCTCGAGACGGAGATCCGCGGCTGATGACCCTGTCCCTTACCTTTACCGAGGCGCTCTGGTTCCTGCCTCTCGTCCTGCCGATCTGCATCTGGGTCGCCCTGAGCGACCTGCGCGAGATGCGCATACCCAATGTCGCCGTGCTTGCCCTGACGGGCGTGTTTCTCGCCTTGGGGCTTGTGCTGGTCTTCGGGCTGGGCGCCTGGACGCTCGAGACCTACCTCTGGCGCCTCGCGGCGCTCGGGATCGTGCTGGTCATCGGTTTCGTGATCACCTCGCTCGGCCTTGTCGGCGCGGGTGACGCCAAGTTCGCGGCGGCCATGGCCCCCTTCGTGGCGCCGGGTGACGGGCTGTTCTTCCTGATGCTCTTCGCGCTCGTCCTGATCGGGTCGTGGCTGACGCACCGCACCGCGGGCCGGGTTCCCGCACTGCGCCGTGCCACCGCCGACTGGGCGTCCTGGGACCAGGGTAAGCTCTTCCCGATGGGGGTGGCGCTGGCCGGGGCCCTGGCGATCTATCTCGCGCTCGGGATCAGCACCGGCATCTAAAAGGGGCCGCGTAACCGTCCCTGCCCTGCCAAGATGCCGCCGCAATCGCGCGGCAACTTGGCACCGTTTCTCATACGGGGGCAATTCGATGAACATGCAGGTTTCGCAATCCGAACTGATGGCGCCGCCGCCGCTGCGCAAGCTGTCGGATACCGGCCTGACGCCGGTGATGATGCGCGACATCCTCCTCAAGACGGTCTTCCGCAAGAACGTGGAAAAGGCCTCCGAGATCGCCCGCGCCATCGCGCTGCCGATTCCGCTGACGCAGGAACTGATCGACAATCTTCGCGACCTCGGCCTGATGCAGGCGACCGGCACGCTGCATGCGACATCATCCTCCGAGATGGGCTTCCAGCTGACCGACGGCGGCAAGGCGCGCGCGCTCGATGCCCTGTCGCAGTCCGAATACTACGGGCCCATGCCCGTCCCGCTTGAGGATTACAAGGCGCAGGTCAAGCGGCAGTCGATCCGCGACATCAAGCTGACGCGCCCCATGCTTGAGGCGTCGATGGGCCACCTGATCCTGCCGTCGGGCCTGATCGATCAGCTCGGCCCCGCCGTCGGCTCGGGCCGGTCGGTTCTGATGTACGGCCCGCCGGGCAACGGCAAATCCTCGATCGCCGAAGGCATCCGCGCCGCGATGGGCGACAATATCTACGTGCCCCACGCGCTGTCCTACGCGGGCCAGGTCATCACGCTCTTCGATCCGATCGTGCACACCCCGGTGAAACGGGAAGAGGACACCGGCGCGACAAGCCCCCTGCGCAAGGCCTCGGCGCGTTTCGATACGCGCTACATCCTCTGCACCCGTCCCACGGTGATGACCGGCGGCGAACTCACCCTGTCGATGCTCGATCTGAACTACAACGCGGTCAGCCGCACCTACCAGGCCTCTCTGCAGCTGAAGTCGACCGGCGGCGTCTTCATCGTCGACGACCTTGGCCGGCAGGAAGAGCCGCCGCAGGCCCTGATCAACCGCTGGATCGTGCCGATGGAGATGGGTTACGACATTCTCGCCCTGCAATCGGGCGAGAAGTTCGAGGTGCCCTTCGACACGCTGGTGGTCTTTTCGACCAACTTCCACCCCAACCAGATCTTCGACCAGGCCGCCCTGCGCCGGATCTTCTTCAAGGTGAAGATCGACGGCCCGAACCAGGACCAGTTCCTGAAGATCTTCGCCATGGTCGCCAGGAAGAAGGGCGTGCCGCTGGACCAGGCGTCGCTCGTGCACCTGCTCAAGACGAAATACCCGACGATCGAGCACAACTACGCCAACTACCATCCGGTCTTTCTCTGCGACCAGATCAAGGCGATCTGCGAGTTCGAGGGCATCCCCTACCAGATGCGCCCCGAGTTCATCGACCGGGCGTGGGAGAACCTCTTCGTCAAGGAAGAAGAGATCGTGCACTGAGGGGCGCGCGAAACTGCAGTTTCGCGTTTGCGGAAAACTGCAGTTCTCCGGTCCGTTTTGCGCAAGCAAAACGCCACCCATGGCCAACCGGCCGGGGCCGGTTATCTATGGGCGCATGACGCGCCCCCTTCCCCCCGAGATCACCGGCTGGTTCACCGCCCGTGGATGGTGCATCCACCCGCATCAGCAGGCGATGCTGGAGCGCGCGGACGCGCCCTGCCAGCTCCTGATCGCGCCCACGGGCGGGGGCAAGACCATGGCGGGGTTCCTGCCGACGCTGGCCGAGCTGGCCGACGGCACCCACAGGGGCCTCCACACGCTCTACGTCTCGCCGCTCAAGGCGCTCGCTGCCGACATCAAGCGCAACCTGACCGGCCCGGTCGAGGAGATGGGCCTGCCCATCCGCATCGAGGACCGCACCGGCGACACCTCCTCGCACACCAAGCGGCGCCAGCGCGCGGACCCTCCGCATATCCTGCTGACAACACCGGAAAGCCTGGCGCTGATGGTCTCCTACGAGGATGCGGGACGCACCTTCACGGGCCTCAGGCGGATCATCGTGGACGAGATCCACGCGCTCGCCGAGTCGAAGCGCGGCGACCAGCTGATGCTGGCGCTCTCGCGCCTCTCCACGCTCGCCCCCGGCCTGCGCCGCGTGGGCCTGTCGGCCACGGTCGAGGATCCCGCCGCCATCGCCCGCATCCTCGCCCGTCACCCGGACCCTTGCGAGATCCTCGAGGCCGATCCCGGCCCCGACCCCGACATCGCCATGCTGACCACGTCCGAGGCACCGCCCTGGTCCGGCGGCGGCGGCAAATACGCCATCCCGGCCGTTCTGGAACAAGTCCGCCGCCACCGCACCACGCTGATCTTCCACAACACCCGCGCGCAGGCCGAGTTGTTCTTTCACCACCTCTGGCTCGCCAACGAGGACCAGCTTCCCATCGGCATCCATCACGGCGCACTCGCCCGCGAGCAGCGCGAGAAGGTCGAACAGGCGATGGTGGATGGAAAGCTCAAGGCCATCGTCTGCACCGGCTCGCTCGACCTGGGGATCGACTGGGGCGATGTGGACCTCGTGATCCAGGTCGGCGCGCCCAAGAACGTGAAGCGGCTGGTGCAGCGGATCGGCCGGGCCAACCACCGCTACAACGCACCCTCCAAGGCACTGATCGTGCCCGCCAACCGCTTCGAGGTGATCGAATGCACCGCGGCGCTCGAGGCCGTGCGCGCGCATCAGCTCGACGGAGACACCGACCACACCGGCCCGCTCGACGTGCTCTGCCAGCACATCCTGATCCGGGCGGCCGCGGGACCGTTTCACGCCGATGAACTCTACGAGGAAATCCGCACCGCCGGCGCCTATGCCGATCTTCCGCGCGTGACCTTCGACCGCTGCCTCGATTTCGCAGCGACCGGGGGCTATGCGCTGCGCGCCTATGACCAGTGGCAACGGCTTGTGCAACGTCCGGACGGCCAGTGGCAGCTGCGCGACCCGCGCAGGGCGCAGCGCATCCGCATGAACATCGGCACCATCGTGGATGCCGACAAGATGCAGGTCCGCTACCAGAGGACCCGCGGCGGTGCGCCGCTCGGCGAGGTCGAGGAATATTTCGCCTCGATGCTCCGGAAGGGCGACACCTTCCTGATCGGCGGGCAGATCGTGCGTTACGAAGGCATGCGCGAAATGGTGGTGGAGGTCAGCCGCACCCCCTATCTCAAGCCCAAGATCGCCACCTTCATGGGCACGAAATTCGCCACCTCCACGCAGCTCTCGGACCGCATCCTGGCCATGTTCCGTGCCGAGGACTGGCCCGAGCTGCCAGGCCACACCCGCGAGTGGCTGCATCTTCAGCGCAAGGTCAGCCGCCTCCCGGAGCGTGACCGACTGCTCGTCGAAAGCTTCCCCCATGACGGGCGCGAACACGTGGTGGCCTACGGGTTCGCGGGCAAGAACGCCCAGCAGACCCTCGGCCTTCTGATCACGCAGCGGATGGAAGAGATGGGGCTGAACCCGATGGGGTTCGTCGCAACGGACTACGCCACGCTGATCTGGGGCCTCGACCCGCTCGACGACCCGACCCCCCTGTTTTCACGGGAAAACCTCGTCGAAACGATGGAGGCGTGGCTGGCCGGCAACGCGGTGATGAAGCGCACCTTCAAGGCCAGCGCGCTCATCGCGGGGCTGATCGACCGCAACCAGCCCGGAGCCGCGCGCAAGACCGGGAGGCAGGCGACCTTCTCGACCGATATCCTTTACGACACGCTGCGCAAGTACGATCCCGACCACGTCATGCTTCAGATCACGCGGGCCGAGGCGATGCGGGGCCTTGTCGATTTCGGCCGGATCGAGGAGATGCTCGCGCGCATCGGCGATCGGATCGACCACGCGCGCCTGTCGCGCGTGAGCCCGCTGGCCGCCCCCCTCTTTCTCGAGCCGGGCCGCGTGCCCATAGCGGGGGCCGCCGACCAGAGGATGCTGGAGGACGAGGCCGCGCGCCTGATGACGGCCGCGGGTCTCGTGTCCGAGCGGGCATGACAACGGCGCGCGCCGCGTGGCGGAGCCCGACTCGAGGACTGGCAGGAGGCCTTGCCCGCAAGGCGCGGGCGGCGTTATGAACAAATCATGAACGACCTGATCTTCGATTTTTTCGGGGAAACGCTCCACGCGCTGCCATCCGGTGCCCTCTGGTGGCCCGGGCGGCGCCTGCTCTGCGCCTCGGACCTGCATCTTGGAAAGTCCGATCGCATGGCGCGGCTCGGCGGGCCGATGCTCCCGCCCTACGACACGCAGGAGACGCTCGACCGGCTCGGTGCGGACCTGTCCGCGACCGGCGCACGAGAGGTGATCTGCCTCGGCGACAGTTTCGACGATCTGGCCGCCAGCCGCGACATGGTCGAGACGCTGAAGGACCGCCTTCTGGGATTGATGGCGGGGCGGCGCTGGGTCTGGATCCTCGGCAACCACGATCCCGGCCCGGTTGACCTCGGCGGCACGCATCTCGCGGAACACGTCCTTGGCCCGCTCACCTTCCGCCACATCGCCGAGCCCGGAACGACGGGCGAGGTCTCGGGGCATTATCACCCGAAAGCGCGTGTCTCGCTTCGGGGCCGCTCCCTCTCGCGGCGCTGTTTCCTGCTGGACGACGCGCGGCTCATCCTTCCAGCCTATGGCGCCTATACTGGCGGGCTTGACTGTGCCCGGCCCGAGCTGTCGGACCTCATGGGCGCGGGGGCCGAGGCGATTCTTCTCGGTCCGACCCCCGTCCGCCTTCCGATGCCGCGTCGGCCACGGTAGGAAGCGCCGCCTGCGGCGGGGCCCGGACCGCCGCAGCGCTGCACGCTGGTGTACCCCGTGCGTCCATACTAGCCTGCCAGCCGAGACAGGAGAGGAGGGCGGCCCATGAACAGCTCGGTCGATCCGGACGTTGAGCAGGCGATCCGTGACAGTTTCGAGCGGCAGGGCCTCATGGCCACGCTGGGCGCACGGATCGAGGGCATCGCACCCGGACGCGTCACCCTGAGCCTTCCGATCGCGCCCGGCGTCTCGCAACAGCATGGGTTCGCCCATGCCGGTGCAAGCTTCGCATTGGGCGACAGTGCCGCCGGCTATGCCGCCTTGTCGTTGATGCCCCCGGGAAGCGAGGTGCTGACCGTCGAGATGAAGATCAACCTCATCGCCCCGGCCGCGGGGTCCCGCCTGGTCGCCGTGGGCGAGGTGGTGAAACCCGGTCGTCGCCTGAGCGTCGTCCGCGCCACCCTCCATGCCGAGTTCGATGATGGCGAACGCCGCGAGACCGCTCTGCTCCAGGGCACGATGATACCAAGCTGACTCTCCCATCGCCCCCATAGGACAATCCTATCACTCGTGACGTTGAGATTCACGAGAGCGGCCATAGGATGATTGACGATGTTTCGTTTTTTGGGAGGAGGGCGAGATGAAAGACCATCATGACATCACCACCGAAACCGAACGGGCCGACCGCGAGGACCGCAGGCGGTTCCTGAGAACGGCGAGTTACGCCACGATGGGCGCCATCGCGGGCATGACCATACCGTTCGAGCGCAACATGCCCAAGGGGCTGATCCCCGCGGCCTTCGCGCAGGAAGACCCGCTCGCCGGAAAGGATGGGCTGACCCTGCTGGGCGATCGTCCGGTCAATGCCGAGACGCCAGCGCATCTGCTCGACGACGCGATCACGCCGACGAACAGGCACTTCATTCGCAACAACGGCCTTCTGCCCGACAACATGGACCCCGAGGGCTGGACGCTGACGATCGACGGTTTCGTCGACAACCCGATGACGATGACCATCGCCGAGCTGCGCGAGAACTTCGAGGTCATCACCCGTGCCCTGCATATCGAGTGCGGCGGGAACGGGCGCTCGGCCTTCGATCCGCCGGCGCGCGGCAACCAGTGGACCGTGGGCGCGGTCGCCTGTTCGGAATGGACCGGCGTGCGCCTCAAGGACGTGCTCGAGGCCGCCGGCGTACAGGCGTCTGCCGTCTACACCGGGCACGAGGGCGCCGACATCCACCTGTCGGGCGACCCGGACAAGTTTCCGCTGTCCCGCGGCCTTCCGATCGACAAGGCGCTGGACGAAACGGTCATGATCGCCTTCGAGATGAACGGCGCGCCCCTGCACCCGATGAACGGCGCACCGTTGCGGCTCGTCGTGCCGGGCTGGCCCGGCTCCTGCTCGCAGAAGTGGCTCACGCGGATCTGGGTCCGCGACGTCGAGCATGACGGCGAGAAGATGGGCGGCCAGTCCTACCGCGTACCCGCCTACCCGGTTGCCCCCGGCACCGATGTCCCGAACGAGGACATGGTGATCATGGAGGCCATGCCGGTGAAAAGCATTGTCACCTTCCCCGCGAACGGATCCGAGACGGGTCTTTCGACCGAGGTGCGTGGCCATGCCTGGGTCGGCGACCGCACGGTCGAGCGCCTGGAGGTGTCGGTCGATTTCGGTGCGACATGGCAGGACGCCGAACTGGACGCCCCGGTCAACGCCGGCGCCTGGCAGAACTGGCGCACCAATGTCAGCTTTCCCCAGGCCGGCTACTACGAGATCTGGGCACGGGCGACCGACAGCGAAGGCGTTTCGCAGCCCCACGCGATCGCGTGGAACCCGCGCGGCTATCTCAACAACTCGCTGCACCGCGTCGGCGTGATGGCCAGCTGACGGACAGGTGACATCGATGGGCGGGCGTGGGTGCCGGCGAGGGCCCCGCGCCCGCTTCCATGAAGGGAGACAAGGACCACATGACGACGACGAAGGCCCAGCTTCTGCTTGCGACAGGTCTTGCCTGCACATTCGCCATCGGCAGCGCGAGCGCCCAGATGACGGTGGTCGACGACCAGGGACGGACCGAAGTGATCTACGACGTGGGAACCCTGCACGCGGCGCCCGGCGCGCAGATCACCTATGATTACTGCACCGCCTGCCATTCCGAGATGATCATCGCCCAGCAGGGCCAGACGCGTCACGGCTGGGACGAGATCCTCGTCTGGATGGTCGAGGAAATGGGCATGGGCGAGATCCCGGAGGAAGACCGCGACCAGATCCTCGACTACCTCGCCACCTACTACAATCCGGACCGTCCCCACTTCCCCCGGAACTGAAGGCGTCAGGCGGTCAGCCCCTCGGGCTCTGGCAGGCCGTTGGCGCGGCAGCAGGCGGTCAACGTGTTGGCCAGAAGGCAGGCGATGGTCATCGGACCGACACCGCCGGGTACCGGCGTGATGGCGCCTGCCACCGCGGCGCAGCTGTCGTAATGGCAATCGCCCACCAGCCGCGTCTTCGCCGGATCGTCGGGATGGGGCACCCGGTTGATGCCCACGTCGATCACCGTCGCGCCGGGCTTGACCCAGTCGCCCGGGATCATCTCGGGCCGGCCCACGGCCGCGACAAGGATGTCGGCCCGGCGACAGACCGCGCCCAGGTCCTTCGTGCGCGAATGCGCGATGGTCACGGTGCAGCTGTCGCCCAGCAGAAGCTGCGCCATCGGCTTTCCGACGATGTTGGACCGGCCCAGGACGACCGCCTCCAGCCCCGACAGGCTCCCGTGATGGTCGCGCAGCATCATCAGGCAACCCAGCGGCGTGCAGGGCACCAGGGCCTTCTGCCCCGTTCCGAGAAGACCCACGTTCGAGATATGGAATCCGTCGACGTCCTTGGCCGGGTTGATCGTGTTGATCACCTTGGCCGCGTCGCAATGATCGGGCAACGGCAGCTGGACAAGGATGCCATGGACAGCCGGATCGGCGTTCAGGCGTTCGACAAGCGCCAGGATCTCGGCCTCGGGCGTCGCGGCATCCAGCTTGTGCTCGAAGCTCGCCATGCCGACCTCGACGGTCTGCTTGCCCTTGTTGCGCACGTAGACCTGGCTTGCCGGATCCTCGCCCACCAGCACGACGGCCAGGCCCGGCACGATGCCGTGATCCGCCTTCAGCGCGGTCACCTTCTCGGCCACCTGCCCCCGCACCTTCGCGGCGAAGGCCTTTCCATCGATGATCGTCGCAGCCATGCCCTGCCCCTTCACCTTTCCAGAAATACGCATATCCGACACCGGCCACCCGGACTCAACCCCATCCGCAAGAGCACCCGGAGCCGCATCGCGGCGACCGCGCCGGCGGGGGCTCGATGCCCCTGCCGGCGCGCCCCCGTCCTCAGAACAGACCTTCGATCAGCCCCGCCTCGTTCAGGCGGATCGTCTCCGAGGCCGGCACCCGCGGCAGGCCCGGCATGGTCATGATCTCGCCGCAGATCACCACGACGAAGCCCGCCCCCGCCGACAGCCGCACCTCGCGGATCGGCAGCGTGTGCCCCTCGGGCGCGCCGCGCAGGTTCGGGTCGGTCGAGAAGGAATACTGCGTCTTGGCCATGCAGACCGGCAGGGTGCCGTATCCCTGCGCTTCCCAGTCCTTCAGCTGGTCGCGCACCTTCTTGTCGGCGATCACCTCCGCGGCGTGGTAGATCGACTTGGCGATGGTCTCGATCTTCCCGAACAGGCTCATCCCGTCCTCGTAGAGCGGCGCGAAGTTCGCCTTGCCGCTATCGGCCATCTCGACGACCTTGCGGGCCAGGGCCTCGATGCCCGCGCCGCCCTCGGCCCAGTGCTTGCACAAGATCGCCTCGGTGCCGAGGCTTGCGACATAGTCCTTCACGGCGGCGATTTCGGCCTCGGTGTCGCCCGCGAAATGGTTGATACCGACCACGACCGGCACGCCGAATTTCTTCACGTTCTGGACGTGACGGCCCAGGTTCGCGCAGCCCTTCTTCACGGCGTCCACGTTCTCCGCGCCGAGATCGGCCTTGGCCACGCCACCGTTCATCTTCATCGCGCGCACGGTCGCCACGATCACCACCGCGTCGGGCGCAAGGCCCGCCTTGCGGCACTTGATGTTCATGAATTTCTCGGCGCCCAGGTCCGCGCCGAAACCTGCCTCGGTCACCACGTAATCGGCCAGCTTCAGCGCGGTCTTCGTGGCGATCACGCTGTTGCAGCCATGGGCGATGTTGGCGAAGGGGCCGCCATGGACGAAGGCCGGGTTGTTCTCCAGCGTCTGCACGAGGTTGGGCTGCATCGCGTCCTTCAGAAGGACGGTCATCGCCCCGTCGGCCTTGATGTCGCGGCAATAGACCGGGGTCTTGTCGCGGCGATAAGCGACGATCATGTCGCCGAGGCGGCGCTCGAGGTCGGCCAGATCCGAGGACAGGCAGAGGATCGCCATCACCTCGGAGGCGACCGTGATGTCGAACCCGGTCTGACGCGGGAAGCCGTTGGCGACGCCGCCGAGCGAGGTGACGATGTCGCGCAGCGCGCGGTCGTTCATGTCGAGCACCCGGCGCCAGGTCACGCGGCGCTCGTCGATCTCCAGCTCGTTGCCCCAGTAGATATGGTTGTCGATCATCGCCGACAGAAGGTTGTGCGCCGCCGTGATCGCGTGGAAATCGCCCGTGAAATGAAGGTTCATGTCCTCCATCGGCACGACCTGCGCGTAGCCGCCGCCGGCGGCCCCGCCCTTCATCCCGAAATTCGGGCCAAGGCTCGCCTCTCGGATGCAGATCGCGGCGCGCTTGCCGATCCGGTTCAGACCGTCGCCAAGGCCCACGGTCGTGGTCGTCTTGCCCTCGCCTGCGGGCGTGGGGTTGATCGCGGTCACGAGGATCAGCTTGCCATTGGGACGGCCCTCGAGCGAGTTGATGAACTCCTGCCCGACCTTGGCCTTGTCATGCCCATAGGGCAGCAGCGCCTCGGAGGGGATGTCGAGTTTCGCGCCGATCTCCTGGATCGGTTTCTTCTGCGCCTCACGGGCGATTTCGATGTCGGTCTTGAAGGCCATCTCGGGCGGGCTCCCTTCCCTGTCGGGCGTGTCGTTGGACTCGCCTATAACGGGCGCCGCGCAGGATGAGAGGATCGTTTCCGACACATTCGCAAGCGCGCCCGTCAAGTTCCGTTTCCGATGCGAAACCGGCGGGGCGAAACGGCCCCTCAAGCGGGATCTGCGCGCGCTGCGTCGAGATGCGGCCAGACCGGCTGATCGGGGATATGCAGGCGCAGCGTGGCGCCGAGGCGGATGGTTCCCTCGCGCTCGACCCAGGCGGTCACGCCGCGCCTGTGCCGCGCCGCGGTTTTGAACGCCCGGCCGAAACCCGGATGGCGCGCCTCGATCGGCTTGGCGGGCAGGGAACAGGGGCGGTTCTCCATGTCCACCGTCAGGGTCGTGCCGCTCGCCTCGTCCTGCAGCCGCGAGGAGGGCGGGACATGGCTGAAATCCGGGATCCCCTCGAGCACCATGGAGGCGCCGACAAGCGCGGGGTCGAGGCGGTCGAGCCCCATCGCCGCGGCGATTGCACCAAGGTCCTCTGCCGAGACGATGGAGAGTTGCCGGGTGTTCCGGATCTCGGTGCCGCGACGGTACTGTGCGGTGACGCGGCTGTCGGAGGGGCGGGTGAGGCCCGCGCGGCTCTCGCCGGCATAGCCCGCGAAGGTAAGCGGCATCTCGCTGAGCGCGACGGTTTCAAGCGCCGCGCCGCGGTCGATGTTGTGGCCAAGCCAGGTGACGGTGGCGGTGTATCGTGTGGGGATGAGTGCAGGCATCGGAACCCTCGTGTGTCAGGCCGGATGAAAGGCGTTCCGCCTGTCCGCCGCAACCCGCTTCCTGCGCTTTTCGGGGGGCGATCCATCGGCCGATCCGTGCTAGGCTTCACCCTGACCACACCCCCAAGCGGAGACCGGAACAATGGCGGAAAAGACCGATTTCATGGCTCAGGCCAAGGCCCAGATGGACCAGTGGGCGGCCGAGATGAAGAAGATGCAGGACAAGATGATGGAGGCCGGGGCCCAGGGCCAGCAACAGATGATGAAGCAATGGGAAGACATGAACACCCAGCGCAAGAAGATCGAGGCCCAGATGGAAGAGATGGGCAAGGCGAACATGGAGGCCGCGAAGGAGGTCCAGAAATCCATGGAAAGCGCCTGGAAGGAGATGGAGAAGACGATGGAGAACGCCCGCAAGAAGATGATGGGCGGCTGAAAATCCACCGGCAAATGTTGCCTCATGATCAGGGGGTTGGCGGGAATGGCCCTGCCGACCCCCTTTTTGCGCCGCGACACCGTGCTTACGTCCCTGTCATGTCCAACGCGGAAACAAGGAGGGCAGCATGACGACGCAAGACGTTTATGTCGAACGGGCGAAAGCGCAGCTCGACAGGTGGAACGCGGAGATCCGCAAGATGCGCGCCGATATCAAGGATGCGCAGGGCAAGGGCGAGGCCGAGCTCGAGCGCCAGCTCGATGAGCTGAAGCAGCGCCGCGACGAGGCCGAAGGCCGCCTGCAGGAGATCGGCAAGGCCAGCGGGGCCGCCTGGAAGGACATGGTGGACGGGTTCGAAAAGGCCTGGCACGCGCTGGAAGACGGAATGCACAAGGCGCGCAGTCGCTACGCGGAAAGCTGACGCGGCATTCACCGCTGCGAACGCAAAACGCCCCGGCCGAATGGCCGGGGCGTTTCCGTTTCTGCTGAGGCGTGGTCAGGCGGTCGGTTCCGGCTCCATGCCGCCCTCGTCGCCCGAAGGCTTCGACTTGGGCTTGAGCTTGGGGATTGCCGTGACCGAGGGCGTCCCGCCGGAGGCCGAGCTGGTGTCGTCGTCGTCGCCACGGTTCAGCGGCTCGCCGTTGATCACCTTCTGGATCTCGGGGCCGGTCAGCGTTTCGTATTCCAGCAGACCTTGCGCCAGCCGCTCGAGGTCGTCGCGCTTCTCGGTCAGGATGCGCTTGGCGGTCTCGTAGCCGGTGTCGATGATCTCCTTCACCTTGGCGTCGATCCGCTTCTGCATCTCCTCGGAATGGCCCGTGCCGCCACCGTAGGAGCCGAGATAGCTCTGCTGCTCGTTGGCGTAGTCGACGAAGCCCAGTTCCTCGGCATAGCCGAACTGGGTCACCATCGCGCGGGCGATCTTGGAGACCTGCTGGATGTCCGAGGCCGCGCCCGAGGTCACGTTTTCCTTGCCGAAGACGATCTCCTCGGCGACGCGGCCGCCCATCGCCATGGCGATCTTCGACGTGTACTTGGTGTAGCTCACCGACAGCTGGTCGCGTTCGGGAAGCGACAGCACGAGGCCGAGCGCACGGCCGCGCGGAATGATCGTCGCCTTGTGGATCGGGTCATGCTGCGGGACGTTCAGGCCGACGACCGCGTGACCGGCCTCGTGATAGGCGGTCAGCTTCTTCTCGTCCTCGGTCATGACCATGGACCGCCGTTCGGCCCCCATCATCACCTTGTCCTTGGCGTTCTCGAAATCCTCCATCGTGACGAAGCGCCGGTTGACGCGGGCGGCCATAAGCGCCGCTTCGTTCACGAGGTTTGCAAGGTCCGCGCCCGAGAAGCCGGGCGTGCCGCGCGCGATGATGCGCAGGTCCACGTCGGGGCCAAGCGGCACCTTGCGGGCATGGACGCTCAGGATGCGCTCGCGGCCCTTGATGTCGGGGTTCGGCACCTGCACCTGGCGGTCGAACCGGCCGGGGCGCAGAAGCGCGGGGTCAAGCACGTCGGGGCGGTTGGTCGCCGCGATGATGATGATGCCCTCGTTCGCCTCGAACCCGTCCATCTCGACGAGAAGCTGGTTCAGCGTTTGCTCGCGTTCGTCGTTGCCGCCGCCATAGCCCACGCCGCGCGACCGGCCCACCGCGTCGATCTCGTCGATGAAGACGATGCAGGGTGCGTTCTTCTTGGCCTGTTCGAACATGTCGCGGACACGGGATGCGCCGACGCCCACGAACATCTCGACGAAATCCGAGCCCGAAATGGTGAAGAAGGGCACACCCGCCTCACCCGCGATGGCGCGGGCAAGCAGCGTCTTGCCGGTGCCCGGAGGGCCGACCAGAAGCGCGCCCTTGGGGATCTTGCCGCCGAGGCGGCTGAACTTCTGCGGGTTGCGCAGGAACTCGACGATTTCCTCGAGCTCTTCCTTGGCCTCGTCGATGCCCGCGACATCGTCGAAGGTCACGCGCCCGTGCTTCTCGGTCAGAAGCTTGGCCTTGGACTTGCCGAAGCCCATCGCGCCGCCGCGCCCGCCGCCCTGCATCCGGTTCATGAAGAAGATCCAGATGCCGATCAGCACCAGCACCGGCAGCCAGAGGGACAGCACGCTCAGGAAACCGGACTGCTCCTGCGGGGTCGCCTCGATGCGGACGTCGTTCTGCAGCAGCACCTCGGTGGTGTTGGCATCACCCGGCGCGACGGTGCCGAAGGTGCCGTCGGAGGTGGTGAACTGGACGTTCTCGCCATCCAGTGTCGCCGACAGGACCTGCCCGTTCTCGACCTGGCTGATGAAATCGGAATAAGCCACGCCGCGCTGTGCCATCTGGCTCTGGCCACCCGAGAACAGGTTGAAGAGCGCCAGGATCAGCAGGAACAGGATGACCCAGAATGCGACGTTTCTCGCGTTGCCCAAGGGAAGTCTCCTTACACTCGGGGCGGGAATGAGGGCGCCCCCGGTTCACTGGAAAGATAGACATGCGGCCCCGGACTTCAATGCGTATTCAGGGCGTGGCCCGCTCGTCCGCACCGGTATCACGAAGCCGGATCGCGCCCGCAGGTCCGATGCCCAGCGGCCCGCATGCCACGAGGCGGTCACCGTCGAACAGGGCCGGCCAGCACCAGGCTGCGCGTGCGGGCACGGTTAAATCCATGTTTTCAGGGCGTTGCGCCCATCCCTCGGGGCCGAGGGCGCGAATGGCAAGACCGGGGCCCACACCCTCGCCGATACGCCAGCGGCGGTCCCACAAAGCGCCGGACCGGGCCGGGGCCGCGAGGGGCTGAAGGGCGGCAAATTCGCGCGCCAGCCGGATATGCCCGGCCGCCACGGTGACATCGACGCCATGCAGCGTCCCCCCCGCCCCGCCGAGCACCCGGTCGAGCAGGGCCTCGAGTGCCTGGGCGCGTGGCCGGTAGGGGGCGCTCGCGACCCGTTGCAGCGCGCCGGCCAGGAGGCGCATCTGCGTATCGCGCTCGATGCTGGCCAGACCGTCCCGGTCGATTAACAGGTCGCCCGTCGCCACCCCGTTCACGGTGTCGCGGGTCAAGACGCGCGCGGCGACCTCGGCCGCGCGGGCGGCAAGCGCCTCTGCGGCGCGCGCCATACGCTCCGCGGTCTGCGCCAGTCCCGCCGCGTCGAGCCCGAGCGCCGTCATCGCCTGCCGCATCCGCACCCGGTCGAACCTTGCATCCTCGTTCGACGGATCATCGACATAGGGAAGGCGCAACGTGTCCGCGTAGTGGCGCAGCTCCGCCCTGCTCTCGGCCAGCAGGGGCCGGACCAGCCGCCACCCGCCGCGGTCATCCGGCACGTGACGCCGGGCCGCCATCGCGGCCAGCCCCTCCACGCCGGAGCCGCGGAGCAGGCGCATCAGCACCGTCTCGGCCTGGTCGTCCTGCGTATGCGCAAAGAGGACGTGGCCAATCGCGCCGCGCCATTCCCCGATCAGGGCGCGCCGCGCCCTCCGGGCGGCATCCTGGAGGTTCCCGCTGCCATCCCACTGCCAGCGGAGGATGTCATGGCTGTGACCCAGCACCCGGCATTCCGCCGCCACCATCGCCGCCTCGGATGCCGCAGCGGGCCGCAACCCGTGGTCCACGGTGACGACGCGCAACCTCACGCCCATCACCCGCGCCCAACCATGGGAGAGCGCCAGCATTGCCATACTGTCCCCACCGCCCGATACGGCGAGACCGAGCGCCGAGGGGAAATCGGGACCGAGAAGCGCCCCCATGCGGGCAGCAAAGCGCGCTTCGAGGCTGCCCTCGGTCACCGGCTCAGGAACACCCGAGACGCAGGCGCGCGGCCTCGGCCTCGGCGACGGCGGGGTCGCCGGGATAGCGGACGCCGACCTCGGAGAGCGTGAGACAGGCCTCGTCGGTCTGGCCCAGTTGCCCGAGCGATGTCCCCAGGTTCAGAAGCGCCGCCGGTGCACGGCCACCCTGCGTGTCCGCCGTGAACGCGTCGAGATAGGCACGCGCGGCGCGGCTCCATTGGCCTTGCTGCGCCTCGGACTGGCCGCGCAGGAAATGCGCCTCGGCCGAAAGCGGCCCGCCGGGATAGGTCAGGGTGAAGCTTTCGAAGAGCTGCGCGGCCTGCGCGTAGTCGCCCGCCTCGTAGGCGGTGCGCGCACGATCGAAATCGCCCTGCTCCGCGACGGCGAGGTTCGCGCCGCTCCCCGCGCCCGGAGAGACGGGCGCCACGGCGCCCGCGCCCTGCTGCACCTCGACACCGCCGAGGCTGGGCGTGTCGCCGAGCCCCGCGATGTCGCAATCGGTCTCGAGCTCGCACAGCCGGAACTCGAGGTCGCCGACCCGGTTCGTTCCGTCGGTCACGACGCGGTCGATCCGGATCTGCAACTCCTCGGTCAGGGCGGTGAGGCGGCGCAACTCCGCCTCGATCGCGTCGACCCGGGACAGGACCGTTCCGCCCCCGCCAGTGCCCATCGCGCCGCCGGTCGTGTTCAATTCACCCCTGAGGCGTTGCAGTTCGACGAACAGGACCGACAGCTCCTGCCGGATGTCGGCCAGGGTCCGCGCCCTGTCCTGTGCGACAGCCGCGGGCGCCGCAAGGCCGAGGCAGAGCGCAAGGGCAAGAGCGCGGCGCATCCCGTCAGGCCCCCGGGCCGAAGGACACGACCGTCACCGCACGGCGGTTCTGACGGTAGCAGGACTCTTCCGAACAGATCTCGATCGGGCGCTCCTTGCCGTAGCTGATCGTGTTCAGTCGTCCTGCCGGCACGCCCCGCGACACGAGGTAGTCGCGCACGGCCGAGGCCCGGCGCGCACCGAGGGCGATGTTGTATTCACGCGTGCCCTGCTCGTCGGCATGGCCTTCGATCTGGATCGCGTACTCGGAGTTGCTCAGCAGCCATTGCGCCTGTCCGTCGAGCGTCGCCTGCGCCTGCGCGTCCAGTGTCGACTGATCGACGGCGAAGAGCACGCGGTCGCCGACGACCTGGTTGAAATAGGCGACGCTGGTCGGGTCGGAGGCCGCGCCGAGCCCGCCCTGCGCGTTCAGGTTGACGGCGTCGCCGTCGCGAAGGCCGCCCTGGGCACAGGCGGACAGCGCGAGAGCGGCGGTGAGAATGAGCGCCGAGGCGCGGAAACGGAGGGTCATGGGTGCTCGGGTCCTTGGTGTTTTGGTCAATCTAGCATGGGCGCGCCGCGCCCGTCCATGCGGGGTGAAGGCGGTCAGGGCAGGCGCGGCGACCAGGACGGGTCCGAGGCCATGCCGGGTGTCGCCACGCGCTGCAGGTTGCGGCCGGAGATATCGACCGAGTAGACGGCCGGCGCGCCATCTGCGCCCGCCGTCTCGCGGGTGAACATCAGGACCCGCCCGTTGGGCGCCCAGGTCGGGCCTTCATCGAGGAAGGAGGCCGTCAGAAGGCGCTCCTCGCTTCCGTTGGTGCGCATCACGCCGATGTGAAAGCGCCCGGCCTCCTGCTTGGTGAAGGCGATGTAATCGCCGCGCGGACTCCAGACCGGGGTGCCGTAGCGCCCGGTGCCGCGGCTGATGCGCTGCGGCTCGCCACCGCCCGCGGGCATGACGTAGATCTGCTGTCCGCCGGTCCGGTCACTCTCGAAGACCATCTGGCTGCCGTCGGGCGAGAAGGAGGGCGCGGTCTCGATCGAGGGCGCGGTTGTAAGCTGCGTGCGCGCGCCTCCACCCACGCCGACGCGGAAGATGTCGGTGTTGCCGCCCTGCGCCATCGAGAAGACGACGCTGCCGCCATCCGGCGTGAACCGGGGCGAAAAGGTCATTTCCCCGCCGGTGAAGGCCTCGAGCGGGCGGCGCGTGACGGTGGCCACGTCCATGAGATAGACCTGCGGCTGGCCGCTCTCGTAGCTGGTGTAGATGATGCGGTCGCCCGTGGGACTGAACCGCGGCGCCAGCACAAGCGACCGCGAGTCGGTCAGGAACTGCACGTTCGCCCCGTCATAATCCATGATCGCAAGCCGTTTGAGGCGGGCGTTCTTGGGCCCTTCCTCGTGGACGAAGACCACGCGGGTGTCGAAGTAGCCCCCCTCGCCGGTGATCCGCTCGTAAACCTGGTCGGCGACGTTGTGGGCCATGCGCCGCCAGCCCTCTCGCGGACCGACGAATTGGAGACCCTCGCCCAGCGGCTGCTGGGAGAACACGTCGAAGAGACGGAAACGCACGATCAGGCGGCCGCCCGATTCCTCGACCTCGCCCACGATCAGGGCCTGGGCGTTGATCGCCTGCCAGTCATTGTACTGGATCGGCGCATCGAAGGCGGTGATGCTGGAGATATGCGCCGTCTCCGGGATCTGCCGGAAAAGCCCGGTGCCCCGCAGGTCGGCGGCGATCACGCGGGTGATGTCGGCGGCCGCATCCGCGGCCCCGCCGTTGCGGGCGATGAAGCTGGGGATCGCGAAGGGCAAGGGTTCGATCACGCCCTCGGTGATCTCGAGGCGCAAGGGGCCGGTCTGTGCGCGGGCAGGCACCAGCGGGAGCGCCGAGGCCAGCGTCAGCGCGGCGGTGGTGCGGATCAGGGAGCGACGGGTCAACATGGAAACACCTCCTGCCGCGACGGGCGGCGCTGGGGTCGGATAATGACAGGACAAGGCCGACACGTCATCTCAGACGCATCCCCTCGGGGTTGAAGACAAGCTCGACCTGCCGCCAGTGATCGTAGCTTTCGGCGGGCAGGCCGTATCCGTTTGCGCCGCAACGCAGGATCGCCCGGCGCGCGGCCTCGTAGGCCTGCTGCGCCGCGGACTGGCTGCCGCCATCGTAGGAGACAAGGCGCAGGGTTCCATCCACGGGGCGCCCCTCGCGGCTCATGTCGAACCCCACGACGACTGTGGTCGCCTGCGCCTCGTTGCTGAGCGAGCCGACGTTCCAGCAGGACGAGACGGCGATGCGGAACCCGTCGCGCGCGGCGGCCGTCAGCGGCGGGCCCGAGGGCTGCGCGGGCGGCGTGGGCTCGGTCACGGCATCGG